>NZ_SCOY01000024.1:0-73970 GCF_005503035.1 Rhodococcus sp. Q | reverse complement strand
GAAGCGGCTACCCGCCCCCGCCGAGTGGCGGCTACGGCGCTCCGATCCAGTCCCCGCCCGGCTTCGGCGGCCCGAACGGTACGCCGCAGCTCACTGTCGGTGACGCCCTCGGTTACGCCTGGAACAAGTACAAGGCCAACGCCGGGGTGTGGATCGGCATCCTGGTCATCGCGCTGATCATCAGCCTCGCCGTCAGCGCGATCTTCACCGACTGGGGCTCGATCGGCGACCCGGACAGCGCGTCGTTCTCCGACTCGTTCGACTTCAGCGTGTGGGGACTCATCGGCCGCATCGTCACGACGGTGGTCAGCTACCTCATCTCGGCCGCGTTGATCCGCGGCGCGCTGAACGAACTCGACGGCAACCGGCCCGGTTTCGGCGCGTTCTTCCAGTTCAGCAATGTCGGCGCCATCATCATCGCGAGCTTCCTCGTCGGCATCATGACCGGTATCGGCCTGATCCTGCTGATCATCCCGGGCATCATCATCGCGTTCCTGACCTGGTGGACCCTGGAATTCGTGATCGACCAGGATCAGGACGCGATCACCGCGATCAAGTCCAGCTTCGGCGCGATTTCCCAGCACGTCGGTCCACTGCTGCTGCTGGCGCTCGCATGTGTCGGTCTCAACATCGTCGGCGTGCTGCTGTGCGGCCTCGGACTGCTGGTCAGCATCCCGCTGACGATCATCGCGTCCACCTACGCGTACCGGGTCGTCGTCGGCGGGCGCGTCGCCCCCTGACAGAGTCGTCCACGACCGCGCGGTCGGGCGCGAACCCACTCCGGGTTCGCGCCCGACGTCGTTTCGGTGCTTGGATGGCCGACGTGACAGCATCAGAGCAGGTCGATCAGCAGCCCGAGCACGCCACCTTCGCGCACGTCGCGCGCGGCTACTACCCGACGTTCGTGTCCCTGTTCACCGCGGTGCTGCTCATCTCCAACATCTGTGCGACGAAGGGCGTCGCATTCTTCCCCGAACTCGATGTGACCGTCGGCCCGTTGCAGATCCTGCCGATCATCACCGACGGCGGATTCTTCCTCTTCCCACTCGCCTACATTCTCGGCGACGTCCTGAGCGAGGTGTACGGCTTCAAGGCCACCCGCCGCGCCATCTACCTGGGCTTCGGTGCACTGATCCTGGCATCGGGATGCTTCTGGATCCTGCTCGAGCTGCCGTCCGCCGAGTTCTACGAGAACCAGGCCTCGCTCGAAGCCGTCGTCGGGGTGTACCCGCGACTGCTGCTCGCCGGCCTCGCGGGCTACCTCGTCGGACAGCTGCTGAACTCGCTGGTCATGGTCGCGATCAAGGAGCGGACCAAGGAGAAGTACCTGTGGGCGCGGCTCATCGGGTCCACCGTCGTCGGTGAGTTCGCGGACACCTTGATCTTCTGTGCGATCGCCGCCGGAGCCATCGGCATCAGCACCTGGGACGACTTCGTCAACTACCTGCTCGTCGGATTCCTCTGGAAGACCCTCGTCGAGGTGCTGGTCATGCCCATCACCTACCGCGTCATCGCGTACGTCAAGAAACGCGAACCGACCTACGTCCTGGCCGGCTGACGTCGCCGACGGTCGCGAGCACGGCCCGGTCCGGTCGCAGGACGGTCAGTAGCCGCCGTTGATGCCGACGACGACGAGGCCGAGTACCAGGATGAGAAAGAGTGCGACCCACGCACCGCCGACGACGATTCCCGCGATCGCCAGGCCTCGACCCTGCTGTCCGGTCTGCTTGATCTGGTTGAGCGCGATGATGCCGAGGATGATCCCGACGATCGCGGAAAGCCCGTAGAGGAACCCGAAGCAGGACGTGACCAGCGACCCGATCGCAAGGCCGTTGGTACCGGTGACCATCGGGGCCTGCGGATACGCGCCGTACGGTGCAGCGGGCGGCATCGGGTAGCCGGGCGCCTGGCCATACGGCTGCTGCGGCGCGGGGTACTGCTGCTGCGTCTCGTAGGGCTGAGCCCCGTACGGCTGGGCACCGTACTGCTGGGCTCCGTACTGCTGGGCGCCGTACTGCTGAGTCCCGTAGGGCTCGGTCCCGTAGGGCTGAGCCCCGTACGGCTGTGCCGGGTACGACGGCAGCGGCGGATTCGATAGCTCCGGCGCAGGTGACCCGGCACCTTCCGGCTGCTGCGCCCACGGATTACCGGCGTCGCCGCCGCTGCTGGTCGTCATGCCGCCGATCGTAGCCACCCCGCGGCGCGGACCGGACGCCCGCCACGGTCAGGCGCGGGCGGTGGCGTAGAAGCTGCTGAGCGTCTGCGAGCGCAGGTCGTCGAAGTACCCGCCGTCGATGCTGTCGCGGATCCGGTCGACGAGGCGAATGGTGAACCGCTCGTTGTGGATGGTTGCGAGCGTCGACGCGAGCATCTCCTTCGCCTTGAACAGGTGGTGGATGTACGCGCGCGAGTAGTTGCGGCAGGTGTAGCAGTCGCAGTTCTCGTCGATCGGGTCGAAGTCCCGCCTGAACCGGCTCGTGTTGATGTTGAACCGGCCGTTCTCCGTGTAGATCGCGGCGTTGCGGGCGACCCGGGACGGGTTGACGCAGTCGAAGGTGTCGGCGCCGTTCTCGATCGCGGTGAACAGGTCGTCGGGTTCGCTGATGCCGAGCAGATGCCGCGGCTTGTGCTCGGGCAGTTCCTCGTTGCACCAGCGGACGATGGTGCCGAGGTTCTGCTTCTCCAGCGCGCCGCCGATGCCGTAACCGTCGAAGCCGCGGCCCGTCTCGCCGGCGATCGACTCCAGTCCGCGGCACGCCTGCCTGCGCAGGTCCTCGTACTGTGCGCCCTGCACGACGCCGAACAGCGCCTGGTACGGCCGGTGGGTGCGCTGCGCGGTGAGGCGTTCGTGTTCGGCGATGCACCGCACCGCCCACGCCTGCGTCCGCTGCACCGACTCCTCCTGGTAGGCGCGGGTGTTGAACAGTGTGGTCAGTTCGTCGAACGCGAAGATGATGTCGGCGCCGAGCTGATGCTGGATGCCCATCGACACCTCGGGGGTGAACCGATGCCGCGAACCGTCGCGATGGGACTTGAACGTGACCCCGTCGTCGTCGACGTGCGCGAGCCGTTCCTTGCCCACGGCGATGACGTCGTCGGACTGCACGCCGACGGCCTCCATCGCGAGCACCTTCTTGAACCCGACTCCGAGCGACATCACCTGGAAGCCGCCGCTGTCGGTGAACGTCGGACCCGACCAGTTCATGAACCGGCCGAGACCGCCCGCCTCGTCGACGATGTCGGAACCCGGCTGCAGGTACAGGTGGTAGGCGTTGGCCAGGACTGCCTGCGCGCCCGCCTCCCGGATGGTTTCCGGCAGCACCGCCTTCACGGTGGCGTTGGTGCCGACCGCGATGAACGCGGGCGTCGCGATGTCGCCGTGCGGGGTGTGGATGGTGCCGGTGCGACCGAGCTGACCGGGAATCCGGGTCCCGACCGTGAAGAACGGGTCGTTCGGCGCCGGAACCGGTGCGTCGTCGTTGCTGCTCACGCCGTCCATCCAAGCAGGCCCGGTCACGCCTGCACCTGGGCCGGTCCGGTGAACTGGCTGTGGTACAGCTCCGCGTAGGCGCCGTCCATCTCCAACAGGCGCGCGTGGGTTCCCTGCTCGACGATGTGCCCGTCCTCCATCACGACGATCACGTCGGCGTCGCGGACGGTAGATAGCCGGTGCGCGATGACGAAGCTGGTGCGGTCGCTGCGCAGTGCCGCCGTCGCATGCTGGACGAGCACCTCGGTGCGGGTGTCGACGGAGCTGGTGGCCTCGTCGAGGATGAGGATCGACGGATCGGACAGGAAGGCGCGGGCGATGGTGATGAGCTGCTTCTCACCCGCACTGATGTTGTTGCCCTCCTCGTCGATGACGGTGTCGTAACCCTTGGGGAGGGTGCGCACGAACCGGTCGACGTGGCTCACGCGCGCCGCGGCGATGATCTCGTCCTCGGTGGCCCCGGGGCGTCCGTACGCGATGTTGTCGCGGATCGTGCCGCCGAACAACCAGGTGTCCTGCAGGACCATTCCCATGCGGGATCGCAGGTCGTCGCGCGTCATCGTCGAGATGTCGACACCGTCGAGCAGGATGCGTCCGGCGTTCACCTCGTAGAACCGCATCACCAGGTTCACCAGCGTCGTCTTGCCTGCACCGGTCGGGCCGACGATCGCGATCATCTGCCCCGGCCGCACGATGAGGTTCATGTCGTCGATCAGCGGCGTGTCCTCCTTGTACCGGAAGGACACGTCCTGGAACTCGACCAGACCGCGGTTCGTCGCCGGGGTGGCAGGCTCCTCCGGATCGGGTGACTGCTCGTCCTCGTCGAGCAGCTCGAACACCCGCTCGGCGGACGCGACACCGGACTGCATCAGGTTCATCATCGAGCTGACCTGCGTGATCGGCGCCGTGAACTGGCGCGAGTACTGGATGAACGCCTGCACGTCACCGAGGCTCATCGTGCCGGACGCGACCCGCATGCCGCCGATGACGGCGATGGCCACGTAGTTCAGGTTGCCGAGGAACATGACGGCAGGCTGGATGAGGCCCGAGATGAACTGCGCCTTGAACGCCGATTCGTAGAGGTTGTCGTTCTTCTCGTCGAACGAGGCACGGACCGCGTCCTGCCTGCCGAACGCCTGCACCAGATCGTGGCCGGTGAACGTCTCCTCGATCTGCGCGTTGAGTGCGCCGGTGTTCTGCCACTGCGCGACGAAGTGCTTCTGGGAGCGTTTGGCGACGAACGTGGTCACCAGGATCGACGCGGGCACCGTCAGCACCGCGATCAGCGAGAGCAGCGGCGAGATCCACAGCATCATGCCGAGGATGCCGATCACCGTCAGCACCGCCGTGAGCAGCTGATTGACCGTCTGATTGACCGTCTGGGAGACGTTGTCGATGTCGTTGGTGACACGGGAGAGGATCTCGCCGCGCTTGGTGGTGTCGAAGTAGGACAGCGGCAGGCGGTGCAGCTTCGCCTCGACGTCGGCGCGAAGCTGACGGACGGTGCCCTGCACGATGTTGTTGAGCAGGTACGCCTGCAGCCACGAGAAACCGGATGCGAGCACGAACAGCACGAGGATCAGCACGAGAACCTCGGACAACGCCGTCCAGTCGATCCCGCTGCCGGGTACGACGTTCATGCCGGACACCATGTCGGCGAACGTGTCCTGCCCCTGCGCGCGGAGCGCGTCGACGGCCTGTTCCTTCGTCAGGCCCTCCGGCAGCTGCCTGCCGATCATGCCGTCGAAGATGATGTTGGTGGCGCGGCCCATGATCTTCGGGCTGACGACGCTGAACACGACGCTCAGGGTCGCGAGCAGCATGACGAGCCCGACCTGGAACCGGTGCGGGCGCAGGCGCCGCAGCAGTCGCCGCATCGACGGCACGAAGTTGAGGGCCTTCTTACCCGGCATCGCGGTGGCACCGCCCGGCATACTCACGACGCCTCCTGAGCGGTGAACTGTGACGCGACGATCTCCGCGTAGGTGGGACAGGTCTCGAGTAGTCGGTGGTGAGTGCCGATCCCGACGACGCGGCCGTCGTCGAGCACGATGATCTGGTCGGCGTCGATGATGGTCGACACCCGCTGCGCGACGACGATGACGCAGGCGTCGCGGGTGACGGGCTTCAGCGCGGCACGCAGCCGGGCGTCGGTGCCGAGGTCGAGTGCGGAGAACGAGTCGTCGAACAGATAGATCTCGGCGTTTCGGACGAGAGCGCGGGCGATGGCGATGCGCTGGCGCTGACCGCCGGAGAGGTTGGCGCCGCCCTGGGCGATGGGCGTGTCGAGCCCGGTGGGCGCGGCCTTCACGAAGTCGGCTGCCTGCGCGACCTCCAAGGACCGCCACAGCTCGGCGTCGGTGGCGTCGGGGTTGCCGTAGCGGAGGTTGGTGGCGATGGTGCCGGAGAACAGGAACGGCTTCTGGGGGATCAGGCCGATCGAGCTTCGCAGCCGTGTCGCGTCCAGCCGGCGGACGTCGGCGGCGCCGACCCGCACCTGCCCGGCTGTGGCGTCGATGAGTCGCGGGATCAGGTTGAGGAGCGTGGACTTGCCTGCACCCGTTCCGCCGATGATCGCGGTTGTCATGCCTGGTTCGGCGAGGAAGCTGATGTCTCGTAGAACCGGTTCGTCGGCGCCCTGGAAGGAAAAGGACACGTTCCGCATCTCGACGATGCCGCGGGCACGCCACGTCTCGAGTTCCCGGTCGGGTTCGCTCACGGACGGTTCGGTGTCGAGCACTTCGGAGATGCGTTCGGCGCAGACCGACGCCCGCGGCAGCAGCACCGTCATCACCGTCACCATCATCACCGACATCAGGATCTGCATGATGTAGGTCAGCACCGCGGTGAGCGCACCGATCTCCATCTTGCCCTGGTCGATGAGGTGGGCGCCGAGCCAGAGCACGGAGATACTCGTCAGGTTCGCGATCATGAGGACCGCGGGGCTCATGAACGCCATCAGTCGGCCGACCCGGAGCGCCACCGACACGAGGCTGTCGTTGGTCTCGCCGAACCGCTGCACCTCGTCGCGTTCCCGCACGAACGCCCGCACCACCCGGATGCCGGTGATCTGCTCGCGCAACACCCGGTTGATCGCGTCGATCCGGACCTGCATGGACCGGAACTCGGGGACCATCTTCCGGACCACCAGGAACATGGTCAGGGCCAGCACCGGCACGGCGACGGCGAGTACCCAGGCCAGGCCCTGCGACTGCTCGATCGACATGACGACGCCACCGATGCACATGATCGGCGCCGCGACGAGGATCGTGCAGGAGATGACGACGACCATCTGGATCTGCTGGACGTCGTTGGTGTTCCGGGTGATCAGCGACGGTGCGCCGAACAGACCGACCTCCCGTGACGAGAAGTCGCCGACCCGGTACATGACGGCACGGCGCAGGTCCCGGCCGAGACCGATCGCCGCGCGGGCGCCGAAGTAGACGGCGCCGATGCTGCAGACGATCTGCAGGCCGGTGATCAGCAGCATGACACCGCCGGTGGACAGGACGACACTCGTGTCGCCCTTGGTGACTCCGTCGTCGATGATCCTCGCGTTGAGGGTCGGCAGATAGAGCGACGCCATCGTGGAGATCAACTGCAGTGCGATCACACCAGCAAGTTCGGCCCGGTACGGCCGCAGGTAAGTCCGCAGCAGGGAGTACAGCATAGTGACCGAGGCTACCAACCAGCCTGTTTGCAGGCCGGTTACCGGTCGTGTACTCGGCTCACGATCTTGCGGCGGTCAACCGTCAACGACGACGCCACGCCTCCGGGTCAGCTGTCAGTTTGCCGACGAAGTCGGGAAGCGCACCCGACGCGACGTCCGCGATCGTCACCGCTTCGAGGACCGCGCGCAGATTCACCCGCACCGCGATCCACACGTCCCGCAACGGCTTCGCGGGCCCGCCGTACTCGACCTCCTCCGGACGTTCCCCTCGGACGGAGGCGAGGGGGCCCTCGATCGCGCGGATGACGTCGGCGACGGCGATCTCCTCCGGGGGCCGAGCGAGCCAGTAGCCGCCGTCCGGTCCGCGACGACTCTGCACCAGCTCGGCGCGCCGGAGGTCGCCGAGGACGGCCTCGAGAAACTTGTGCGGGATGGACTGGGCGGCCGCGAGGTGCTCGGCCTTGACCGGCGGGGAATCGGCCGCGGCGATCTCGACGAGGGTGCGCACGGCGTAGTCGACCTTCGCGCTGATGTGCACCGATCACTCCTCGTCGCCGGGCCCGGACGGGCGTCGCGGGAAATTCCTATCACGGGGGTATGGAATCGCCAAGAGTTTCGTCGCGACGGATTGACAGCATCTGCTCTGCACTGCGAACCTGAACACATGTCCGGTCTGCCCACGCTCACGGTTCGACGCCACGTCGACCTTCTGCGTGTCGCCGGTGCGCTCTGTACGTAGGTAGTGCCCCAACACTTCCCGCACACACCGCACCCTCCTCGACTCCGGAGACCCCATGAGCGTCGATCTGCACTGGTTCCTGCCCACCGCCGGCGACGGCCGCGGCATCGTGGACAACTCGAACTCCTCGAACGCCGACCCTCGCACCGCGGGCGAACGCGCACCCACCCTCGACTATCTGACCCAGGTCGCGCGTGCCGCCGAGGCGGCCGGATTCACCGGCGTCCTCACCCCGACCGGAACCCACTGCGAGGACGCGTGGCTGACGACGGCGGCACTGATCCCGCTGACGACCCGGCTCAAGTTCCTCGTCGCGTTCCGGCCCGGCGCCATCTCCCCGACCCTGGCCGCGCAGATGGCGTCGAGCTTCCAGCGACTCTCGGGTGGGCGACTGCTGCTCAACGTGGTGACCGGCGGCGACTCGATCGAGCAGCAGCAGTTCGGCGACTGGCTGACCAAGGACCAGCGCTACGCCCGGACCGCCGAGTTCATGCAGGCACTGCGCGGCGCCTGGGGCGACGCCCCGTTCGACTTCGCGGGCGAGCACTACACCCTCGCGGGTGCCACGACCTCAGCGCCGCCGAACCCGGTGCCGCCGTTGTACTTCGGCGGATCCTCCGAGGCCGCGCTGCCCGTCGCCGGCCAGCACGCCGACGTCTACCTCACCTGGGGTGAGCCGCCCGCCGCCGTGGCCGCGAAGATTGCCGCCGTTCGCGCGGAAGCCGAACGCGCCGGCCGCACGATCCGATTCGGGATCCGGTTGCACGTCATCACCCGCGACACCTCCGCCGAGGCGTGGGCGGTGACCGAGAAGATGCTCGCCGGGCTCGATCCCGACGCGATCGCCGCCACCGCGGCCCGATTCGCGAACGCCGAATCGGAGGGGCAGCGCCGGATGACCGCCCTGCATGCGGGCAGTACCGCGAATCTGGAGATCGCCCCGAACCTGTGGGCCGGTGTCGGGCTGGTCCGGGGCGGCGCGGGTACGGCGCTGGTCGGCAGCCACACCGAGGTCGCGGACCGCATCGAGGAGTACCACGCGGCAGGCATCGACGAGTTCGTCCTCTCCGGGTACCCGCACGTCGAGGAGGCGTTCTGGTTCGGCGAGGGTGTTCGGCCGATCCTGGCCCGCCGCGGTCTGCTCGCGGACACCCCGGCGCTCGTCAACGCGTAGCCGGTGACGTGACCGCACCGTCGGGCAGTCCCGCGACGACCGCGCCGACGTTGTGCCGACTCGTGCTGCCCTCCTCGAGGTACGCACTGTGACCACGGGATTCACCGCCGAACGGTCCGTCGTTCGTGGCCAGGGCGGTGACGCCGGGCAGGGTGCTGGGGTCGGGTCCGTACGCGCCGAGGTCCGCGACCACGTCACCGTCTGCCTCGCCGACGTAGACGTGCCCTGGGGGTAGGCCGAGGTCGGCGACGTCACCGGTGCCGACGCCCGGCGAACCGAGGAACACCGCGTCGTCGACGGCGATGTCACCTGCCTGCAGTGCGATCCCGGTCGTCGTCGACCCGTAGGAGTGTCCGACCGCCGTCAGGTGCACACCGTCCGGCCGCGACGCATCCAGTCCGCGGGTGAAGTCCCCGAGACCGGCCGCGCCGGACCGGGCCGCAGCGGTGAGGCCGAGGTCGACGACGGCGTCCCGGACCGCGCCCGCGGGGTCGTCCGCCGAGACCTGCGGCGGCCGGTAGTCGAGCCACACGACGGCCGCCACCTCCTCGTCGGCGCGTCCGGCGGCGACCAGTTGGTGCTGCGCCTCGTCGCGGAGCCCGGCGACGGCGTCCGAGGCGGAGTCCAGATCGTCGCGCACCGTGGTGTTGAGTCCCGGCGTGTAGACCGCGACGTGGTCGGCGGTGTCGACGTTTCCGACGGCGACGGCCGCTCGGATCTCCTCGCCTCCCCCGCGGTAGGCGAGCAGCCTGCGGTCCGGATCCGCGATCGCCGCGGCGACGGCGTCGAGCTCCTCGAGCCGCGCACGTGCCGCCGACGCCCGGGCAAGCTCGAGTTTGCCTGCCGTGCCCGATGTTTCGCGATACAGCCCCTCCTGTTCGATCCGCTCCAGCAGTCGCGTGTACTCACGGCGATCGGCGTCGAGCACCGCCCGGTTGGCGGCGTCCCGAACGCTCCCGGGAAGTCCGTCGAGGTTGCCGATCCAGGCGGGATGCTGCGCCAGGACGGTGCGGCGCTGGTCCTCGGCGAGTGCGGTCCAGTACCGCGCGTTCTCGTCGGCTGCCGACCCCTCCGGCGGCGCGGCGGGGTCGCCGACGATCTCCCGGAGCGCGAGCGCCAACGCCCTGTCCGCCGCGTCGACCGCGTCCAGCGCGGCGGCGATCCGCGCGTCGTACCACCTGGCGCACTCCCCCACCAGGATCCGAATGACGTTCGCGGACAACGAGACACCAACCCAGGGCAGGACCGGGGCTGTGACGCGGCCACTGTCGGAGACCACGAATCCGAACCTCGCCGCCGCCTCGTCCGCCACGTCCAGCGCGACCTCGCGCGCCGCACCGATCTCGGCGGACCCCGATCGCAGTACAGCCGCGGCTGCCGCCCAGTCCCCGAACAGTGTTGCCGCGACACGGCGTTCGCGGTCCGAGCGGTCCACCGCCGCGGCCGCCGCGACCCCGGACCAGACGGTGTCGCGGACCCGCGTGTCGGCGACGTCCACCGCCGCGAACAGCGCCTTCGCCTCCGCATCGAGGTCGCGTGCCCGACGCTCGAGTTCGGCCGGCTCCCACGCGCGCAGCGCGGTCAGGGTGGGACGCATCAGATACCTGCCAGCAGCGCGGCGGTTGCCTCGTCCGTGCCGGCGTATCGGGTCGCCGAGTCGGCAGCCGCGACGGACATCGCCCGCAGCCGCAGCGCCGTCTCCGACACCACGCGACCCGCCGCCGGCGACAGCTCCGCCAACACGGCCGCCGTATCCGATCCCGGCAGCGCCGACGCCGACGCGTCGATGGGAGTCATCGGGTCGGTTTCCGCGACGCGTTCCGCCGCGGTCACCAGGTCGCCTGTCAATGCGCACACCCCGGCGATGTCGACGGTCATCTCCACTGTCATGTCGCTCCCCCTGATCTCGGTGACCTCTGATCCACCCGGGACGCTAACCGCACCGCGACCACCGGCCGGGCCGTCCACAGGCTGCTGTCAACAGGGGAACCGGATGCGGCAGCGCTGCGTCCCACGGGTTCGGGCGATTGCCGGATCCGGGGCGGCCGGCGGGTCCACACTGCTTACATGTTTGATCTGCCCGACGTGTGGAACTCCCTGCCGGTGCCGCTGCGCGACCCCGTTGCCCTCGCGATTCCGTTCTTCGTGCTCTTCCTCGCAATCGAGTGGATCGCGGCGCGGCACCTCACCGAACCGCGGATCGACGACGCCGGGCGCACGCATCCCCCGGAGGGCGGGTACGAGCAGCGGGATGCGCGAGCGAGCGTCTCCATGGGCCTGGTGTCGGTGGCGACCAGTGCCGCGTGGAAGGCGCTCGGCCTGGTCGCCTACGCGGCGATCTACGCGTACCTCGCGCCGTGGCACCTGCCGGTGGACGCCTGGTACACGTGGGTGATCCTGATCGTCGGCGTCGACTTCCTCTTCTACTGGTATCACCGGATCGCGCACCGGGTCCGGGTCGTGTGGGCGACCCATCAGGCGCATCACTCCAGCGAGTACTACAACTTCGCGACCGCGCTGCGTCAGAAGTGGAACAACAGCGGCGAGATCGTCATGTGGATCCCCTTGCCGCTCATCGGCATTCCACCGTGGATGGTGTTCGTCGGATTCAGCGTCAACCTGGTGTTCCAATTCTTCGTGCACACCGAGCACGTCGACCGTCTGCCCCGGCCGATCGAGTACGTCTTCAACACCCCGTCACACCACCGGGTGCATCACGGCTGTGACCCCGAATACCTGGACCGGAACTACGGCGGAATCCTCATCCTCTGGGACCGGATGTTCGGCACCTTCCAGGAGGAGACGCACCGGCCCACGTACGGGCTGACGAAACCGGTCGGCACCTACAACATCCTCACGCTGCAGGGCCACGAGTACGCCGCGATAGGGCGCGACGTCGCCGCCGCCGACACCTGGCGGCACAAGTTCGGCTACGTGTTCGGACCGCCCGGGTGGAAACCTACTTCTGCAGGCTGACGAGGAAGTCGACGGTGCCTGTCCCGTCGACGGTGACGAACCCGAGCGACGGCGGCGTGACACCGAAGTCGGTCCACGTGACGGGGATCGAACCGGACGCGATCAGGTCCGTTCCCGATCGCAGGACCTCGACGTCGACGGTGACGGGACGCGTGACGCCCTTCAGCGTCAGCGTGCCGTTCGCGGTGACGATCGCGGTGCTGCCGTCGGTGGGGACGCCCGCCAGGTCGACGGGGCCGTCCAGGGTGAACGTCGCGGTCGGGAACTCGTCGGTGTTCATGACCATGCCTTGGAACTGCCCGTCGCGGCGCGAGTTGTCGGTCGCGATCGACGCGACCTGAACCGTGACGTCGGCAGCCGTCAACTTGTCGGCGTCCACCGTCGCGCTGCCCGAGACCTCACCGGTGCTGCCGACGACGGTCACGCTGGCACCGTTGAGGATCTCGTGCACCGTGTAGCCGGCCGCCGTCGTGTTGGGGTCCGTCCCCGGCACGACGGTCCACTGGCCGTTGACGTCGCCCTCCGCGGCCTGCGCCCCCGACGTGGACACCGCCGCGGCGGGCGCGTCGTCCTCGGCGATCCAGGTCCCGTAGATCCACGGGCCGGCGGCGACCGCCAGCACCGCGAGCACCGCTATGCCTCCGATGATCCACCACCGCTTCGCCATGACGGCCAGCGTAAGGGCACCCAGGCCTACGCGCCGGGGACGAGGGTCAGCAGTTGTCGTACACCCACTCGCCGTCGACGTACCGCCACGTCATCGGCGCCTTGTTGCCCTTCCCGTCGAAGGAGGTCGCGACCACGGTCGCCGAGTCGCCGTCCATGGTGATGGCGAGTTCCTGCGGACCGGAGAAGTCGCGGCCCTCGTACGCCTTCGCGGCTGCCGCGACGTAGTCCTCGCGGCTGTACATGTCCTGGCACCGCTGCGACAGGTGGTCGTAGTCCGTGGTCCAGTCGGCCGTCTGCAACCGGGAGTACTGGGCGTCGAGAGCGGTGCGCAGACTGTCCTCGGTCGGCGCCGCCGACGAGTCGTCCGACGAACATCCGGTCAACGCCAACATCGCCGCACCGGCGAGCGAGATCACGATCGAAGCCTTCATCATCGGGACATGGTTACCAGATCGCCCGATCGCCCGTACCCGGTCCGACGAAATCCGTGAGCTACCTGCCAGCTCCGGCGCCAACCACCCCGGTCGTGGTTGGCTGCGGAGCAACGTCGGTCCCGGTCGTATCCGTGCTCGGTGTGGGAGCCGCCGAGGTTGTCGGCGACGTCGGGACGGAAGACTCCGTGGTGGACTTCGTCGCGGCGGGATCCGCGGCCACCTCGGGCTTCGCGCTGACGAGCAGAGCTGTCGATTGTCCTTGCTCGTACTTGCGCAGAGCGTCCTCGAGGCGAGCCGCTTCCTCCCCGTCGGTGCGAATCCAGCGGTTCCAGGTGTGAGCGCCTGCGGTGTAGATGAAGTCGACCGGCAGACCGAGGATCGCGGCCTGGGCGTTGAGCAACACCGCCGACGTGAAGGAGGCGAGTTCCAGGACGCCGCCGATGGCCACATGCGCGAGGCCGCCCTGGGCGATCATCTCGTCCCACTCGGCCTTGGAGGCGACCAGGCCGTTGCCGGTGGAGACGATGATCGTCTGCCCGTTGGCCTTCGCCTCGGCGATCCGGGCCGCGACGTCGTTGTCGCCCCACGTGTTGCCGGGCAGGAAGGGGTTGCCCCACATGGCGTCGAACCCGTTGGACACGCCGTGACGCGAGGACAGGGTGAGCGGGACCGCGAGGTATCCCAGGAGACTGTCGGTCTGGTAGTAGCCGGATCGCGACACCGCGACCGAGAACACCTCCGGGTATTTCAGTGCCAGGTTGACGGCCTGCCCGCCGGCGATCGAGAGCCCGGACACGGCATTCCCGGACGTTCCGATGTCGAAGCGTTCGTTCAGGAACACCGGAAGTTCCTCACCGACAAAGGTTTCCCACTGCGGGGTGAAGGTGTTTCCTTCGTAGGTGGTGAGGGGTTTGCCGTTGTTGTCGACCGGGGTCGACTGCCAGTTCGACGACCAGGTTTTCGCAGAGTCGGGGATGGCCACGAGGTTGTACTCGGTGCCGTAGAGCTCGCCCCGGCCATTGGCGCTGGGGTCGCTGAGGGTACCCAGGAAGTAGGCGGCCTGTTCGGAT
The DNA here is from genome assembly GCF_005503035.1 of Rhodococcus sp. Q. Lineage (NCBI taxonomy): Bacteria > Bacillati > Actinomycetota > Actinomycetes > Mycobacteriales > Nocardiaceae > Rhodococcus > Rhodococcus sp. Q. The sequence continues at coordinate 59,748 of NZ_SCOY01000024.1, read as the reverse complement.
CCTCCGGCCTGCCTGTCGGAGGGCCGGACCTTCACGGTCACCGACGTCTGCATGGATTCCGACCACACCCAGCACGTCTGGATGTTCTGAGCGCGTTCGTTGTCGTCGGTGTACGCGCATCCGTCGCGGACGGTGGTCGGGGCGACCGCGTAGGCCGGTCCTGCCGTTGCGGCGCCGAGACCGATCGCGGTGGCCAGGGTCACGGCGGCGAGTGCACCGCGTCGGCGGGTGGTCATGGATGTCGGGTGGACCCGGGATGACGCGTAGTCAGGCGAAGACATTAGGGAAGCCTAACCAATCCTGATTGGGCTGGAGAAGGTGGGGCCAGTCACGGGCGCGCCACGTCGCGGCCCCGATCGGAGCAGCACACAAAAAAAGCTCCCCACCTGCGTACACAGGCGGGGAGCTTTGGCGGTGGCGGAGGGATTTGAACCCTCGGACGGGGGTTACCCGTCACACGCTTTCGAGGCGTGCTCCTTAGGCCGCTCGGACACGCCACCGCTGGTGACTTTACCCGACGCGCCCGCGCGAGCGTAAATCGGCAGGTCAGCCGCGCCTCACCCGAGGCGGTGGGTGCGGAAGAAGTCGTCGAGGAGGGCGGCGCAGTCGGCTTCGAGGACGCCCCCGCGTACCTCGGGGCGGTGCGTGAGCCTGCGGTCGCGGACCACGTCCCACAGCGAGCCGACCGCTCCGGTCTTCGGCTCCCACGCCCCGAACACCACCCGCGACACCCTGGCCAGCACCAACGCGCCCGCGCACATGGTGCACGGCTCCAACGTCACCGCCAGCGTCGCGCCCTCCAGCCGCCAGCCGTCACCGTGCACCGCCGCCGCCTGACGCAGTGCCAACACTTCGGCGTGCGCCGTCGGATCGCCGGACGCCTCGCGCGCGTTCGCGGCACGGGCAAGCTCGCGTCCATCGGCGTCGAACACGACCGCGCCGACGGGAACGTCGGCCGGGTCGGCGCCCTGCGCCGCGGCAATGGCGGCTCGCACCATCGCCTCGTCACGCGCGAGCAGCGACGTCACCTCAGCGGGGCGTCGAGGACCGCCGACAGCTCGGAACCGAACCCGAGGCGCTGCGCGATCATCGTCAACTGCTCGTCCGGGTACAGATCCGTCTCGGCGAGGATCACACCGAGCACCGGTTCCGGCAGCCCCAGGTCCGACAGGACCGAGAGGTCGCCTTCCTCCCACGGCTCGATGTCGTCGAGGTCGTCGGTGTCGATGTCGGGGGTCTCGACGTTGAGCGCCTCGAGCACGTCGGCGGCGATGTCGTACTCCAGCGCCATCGTCGCGTCCGACAGCAACAGCCTCGTCCCGGTCGGCGCGGGACGCAGGATGACGAAGAACTCCTCGTCGATGTCGAGGAGTCCGAACACGGCACCCGACGCCCGCATCTCGAGAAGTTCCTTCTCGGCCTGCTCCAGGCTGGTCAGTGCCGCCGCGGTCAGCGCCGTGCACTTCCATTTCCCGTCGTCGAGCACCACTGCAACACCGACGCCGTCGAGGGCGTCGAATTGGTCGGACGAGGCATTGTTCCCCGCGCGTTGAGCAGCCATGCGGCAACCGTAGTCCGCGTGCGGCCCCGACATGAAGTTCGACGGCGCAAATGTGCCAACCTATCGGTGTGTCCGCTGAATCCAGTGCTCCTCCCGTGTGCGTCCTCGGACTCGGCCTGATCGGCGGTTCCCTGCTTCGAGCGGCGTCCGCGAGGGGCCACACCGCGTGGGGGTGGAACCGCTCCCCGGAGTCCGCCGCGCAGGCGCGCGCGGACGGCTTCGACGCGGGAACCGACCTGATTGCCGCTCTCGACCGCGCTCGTGAGAGCGACGCGATCGTCGTGGTCGCGGTGCCCGAACCCGCCCTCGACTCCGTCCTGACGCAGATCGCCGAGCACGCCCCCGACTGCACGCTCACCGACGTCGTCAGCGTCAAGGGCTCGGTCCTCGCCGCCGTCCGCAGGCACGGTCTGGCAGGCAGGTTCGTCGGCGGGCACCCGATGGCGGGCACCGCGCAGTCCGGGTGGCCTGCCGGCGACGCCGACCTCTTCCGCGGCGCCGTGTGGGTGGTGGCCGCCGAGGACGACACCGACCCCGACGCGTGGACGCGGGTCGCCCGACTCGCGCTCGACTGCGGCTCGGTCGTCGTCCCCGCAGGCGCCGACGAGCACGACTCCGCGGTCGCGCGGATCTCGCACCTGCCGCATCTGCTGGCAGAGGCACTCGCGGTGACAGCGGCGGCGGGCGGTGACCTCTCGCTCGCGTTGGCCGCGGGGTCCTACCGGGACGGCACCCGCGTCGCCGGCACCGCGCCCGCACTGGTCCGGGCGATGTGCGAGGCGAATGCGCAGGCGTTGACCGTGGCCCTCGACGAGGCGCTCGCCCTGCTCACGGCTGCGCGCCGCGCTCTGCACGACACCGGCAGCACCGAGGTCCTCGTCGATGCCGGGCACGCCGCGCGAACGCGCTACGACACCCTCGACCGGTGGGAGATCACGGACACGGCGATCGGCGAGCCCGGCTGGGCGAACGCGCTGCGTGACGCCGGACGTCGCGGCGGTGTGATCCGCGCGGTCCCGGCCGCGCGACCGTGAGTGCGCGTCAGATCCGCTCGGCGAGACCCGGGTAGTCGACGATGAAACCCTGGCCGTCGACGGTGATCGTCGAACTCGACACCGGGGACAGGACCTGGATGCCGTCGGGTCCGGAACTGTAGGTCAGATCCGCCGCACGAACGCTGAGGTCGGGCAGGTACACGTACACGACCGGGACCTGATGGTTCTCGGCGTTGTGCTGCATCGCGAACCGCCGGATCGGCAGCGTGTTGAAGAAGGGGCTGAGCACGACGTCGACGTCGAGCGCGCCACCGAAACCCGACCGGTGGTGGTTCGTGCCGTCCTCGACCATCCAGTAGCCCTCGGCGTCCCGGCTGATCGAGACGTGCCGTTCACCCGAGGCGAGGCTCGTCCGCACCGACAGTCGACGCGTCACCCCGGCCTCGTCCGTGACGAGGTCGTAGGACGCGCTGAAGGCCGGGTGATCGGCGCACTCGCCACCGATGATGCGTCCGGACGCCTTGATCCGGTTGCCCACCAACTGCACTCGCACCGACTCCATCCGAGGGGCATTGTGCGCCCGCCAGGTGAGTACCGCCGGCCACACGGTGTCGTCGCGCTGTGCTGGAGTGGTCACCTGTCTACGGTAAGCGACGCCGCCCCGATCAGCAGCCGAGGTGCCGTGTCTCACCGGACGCGTCGCCCGCGACGCGGTCGCATGTGCCGCCGCGCGCGATGCCGAGGCATTGTGCCCCATCCACTCCCCCGACGGCCGGGAATGACGAAACCCGACCGCGCAATAACGCCCTGGTCACAGAATGACATTGATCGGATGACAGCCCCAGGAGGAATTCGATGGCCGACAATCAAGAGATCTGGTCAGCCGAAGCCCGCCGAGTCCTGATCGAGGTGGCAGGGACCTATCAGCGCACCGTCACCTATCAGGAACTCGCCGACGAGATCCAGGAGCGATCCGGCGTCCGCACCCGCAACCTGTTGCAGAACTGGATCGGCAAGACCCTCAGCCGCGTCGGCGGCGAATGCGCCGCTCGGGGCGAACCACTGCTGTCCGCGCTGTGCATCAGCGTCAACGGCACGGTCGGCGAGGGCTACGCGAAGTCGGTCAGCGCGACGTACGGCTTCGTCCCCAACGATCTCGAACAGCACGCTGCGGAGGAACGCCTCAGCTGCTACCGGCATTTCGGCGCGGTCGACCTGCCCGCCGACGGCGGCATCGCGACGCTGGCACCGAGCGTCGTGCTGGCGCGGGCGAAGGCGCAGAAGCGTGACCGCAGCAGGCGACGCGAGCTCGTCACCACGTGCGGTGACTGCTTCCAGGTGCAGTCGCTGACCGGGACGTGCGGCTGCAGTTGGTGACCGGCGCGCCGCTCCCGTTGTCGCCGACATCGGAGCGGGGTTAGCGTCCAAGGCGTACCACGTAGCGGCCTCGCACCTCCCGGCCGACCTCCGGCCCGGCGCGACCGCGGGAAAGGTGCGTCGCATGAAGGCCATCCAGTACACCACCATCGGCGCCGAACCCGAGGTGACCGAGATCGAGAAGCCGTCACCGGGTCCCGGTGAGGTGCTCCTCAAGGTCACCGCGGCCGGCGTCTGCCACTCGGACGACTTCATCATGAGTCTGCCCGAGGAGCGGTACGTCTACGGCCTGCCCCTCACCCTCGGCCACGAGGGCGCCGGGACCGTCGTCGAACTCGGCGCCGGGGTGTCCGGTATCGACATCGGCACCAATGTCGTGGTGTACGGGCCGTGGGGCTGCGGGACCTGCTGGCACTGCGCCCGCGGCGAGGAGAACTATTGTTCCCGCGCCGCGGAACTCGGCATCATGCCGCCCGGACTGGGTTCACCGGGTGCGCTCGCCGAGTACATGATCATCGACTCGCCACGGCACCTCGTTCCGATCGGTGACCTCGACCCGGTGGCGACGGTTCCGCTCACCGACGCAGGCCTGACGCCGTACCACGCGATCAAGAGGTCGCTGCACAAGCTGCGAGGCGGCTCGACGGCGGTGGTGATCGGCACCGGCGGCCTCGGCCACGTCGCGATCGAACTCCTGCGGCACCTGTCCCCCGCCCGCGTCGTCGCACTCGACATCACCGAGGAGAAGCTGGAGTTCGCACGGTCGGTCGGCGCGCACGAGGCCGTGCTGTCCGACAAGAACGCCATCGACAACGTCCGCAAGATCACCGGCACCGCCGGCGCCGCCCTCGTCCTCGATTTCGTCGGATACCAGCCGACCATCGACATCGCCATGGGAGTCGCGGGCGTCGCGTCCGACGTGACGATCGTCGGACTCGGCGACTTCGTCGCCCACGCCAAGGTCGGATTCGGCCAGAGTCCCTACGAAGCGGCGGTCACCTCGCCGTACTGGGGGTCGCGCAGCGAACTGATCGAACTGATCGACCTCGCGCACCAGGGCGTGTTCGACATCGCCGTCGAGCGGTTCACCCTCGACGACGGGGTCGAGGCGTATCGCAGACTCGCCGCGGGCACCCTGCGAGGGCGCGCGGTCATCGTGCCGTGACCAAGCCCTGCCACCATTCGACCCACCCGGCATTCGCGCAGGTAACCGCGGACTTGTAGTCTTCGCGGCGTGAAATCTCGGGGCCCGGCCTTCGCGCGGATGCGCGGTGGCTTCGTGGGCTCCCTGTCCGCTGCGGTTGCGGTCGCCGCCCACGCGATGGGAGGCGGCGCCGCGCCGACGGAAAGCGCAGCGGTCCTGCTCGTCCTGGCGTGCGCCGCGGTCGGTGCGCTGGCGTCCACCGCCCGCGTCCGCACTGCCGAACTGCCGTTCCTCCTCGGCGCTCTGACCGCAGGGCAGGCCGTCGGCCACGCTGCCCTAACGGCCGGAGCCCCCGCCCATCACGGCATGCAGCTGTCCCCCGCGATGCTCACCGCGCACGCGGTCGCGGTCGTCGTGTGTGCGCTCGCGATCCGTGGTGGTCGGCGCGGCTGCGCCCTCGCCGCCGCGTCCCTGCACCGAATCCTCCCGGCACAGTTCGTGCCGCTTCCCATCGCGACGCCGGTCGGCCGTCGCGTCACCGCGTACCGTCCCAGATTCGCACGCCGCATCCTCGTCGGCGCCCGTGTCGGCAGGCGAGGCCCGCCCCTCACCGCCTAGGGCACGTCGCCCGGTTCCCCGTTTCGGCCGCCCCGGCACCTGATCGCCAGGGGCACCCGAGTGGTCCCGGAGTCCCGCGCCCCCGCGCAAAACCCTGCTCGCCGAGTCGTTTCCGACCGGCGAGTCAGTGGCGCGCGCTCTCACACGACACCCCCTGGCGGCGTCGCCGCCCGTGCGCCTGTGTGGTGGGCTCCGGCTCCCACAACGCGCGCGAGCGCGCAGCGCCTGACGCGAATCGAGATACACCCATGTCTGCACCCGACATCGAACGCCCCTCCGCGGGCACGTCCCAGTCCGCCCCGCCCGGCCAGAGGCGGACCGTCCGCCCGCTGATGATGCGTCTGCACTTCTACGCGGGCATCCTCGTCGCGCCGTTCATCCTGATCGCCGCGATCACCGGCGGCCTTTACGCCGTCGCCCCCGCGATCGAGCAGATCGTCTACCGCGACTACCTGAGCGTCGACTACTCCGGAGCACCGAAACCGGTCGCCGACCAGATCCGCGCCGCGCAGCAGGTTCGGCCCGACCTGACCGTCTCCGCGGTGCGTCCCGCCCCGGAGGCCGGAGACACGACACGGGTCCTGTTCACCGACCCGACGCTCGGCGAATCCGAGCGCCTCGCGGTGTTCGTCGACCCGTCCACCGCGCAACCGGTCGGTGAGCTGGCCGTCTACGGCTCCAGCAGCGCCCTGCCGATGCGCACCTGGATCTCGCAACTGCACCGGCATCTGCATCTCGGCGAGCCGGGACGCATCTACAGCGAGCTCGCCACGTCCTGGCTGTGGGTCATCGCGCTCGGCGGCCTCTACCTGTGGTGGGACCGCTACCGCAAGGCCAAGGCCCGCAACACCTCCGCTCGGCTGCTCACCGTCGACCGGACGGCACAAGGCCGCGCTCGCACGGTGAACTGGCACGGCGCGGTCGGCGCCTGGATCGCCGTCGGTCTCGTGTTCCTCTCCGCGACCGGCCTCACGTGGTCGAAGTACGCGGGCGAGAACGTCTCCGACCTGCGCACCGCGCTGAGTTGGACCACGCCGTCGCTCGACAAGACGCTCGATACCGGCGCACCGGCCACAGGCGGGGGCGGACACGAGGGCCACGGCGGCGCGGCCCCTGCCGTATCCGACACCGGCATCGTCGACACCCACGTCGGGCAGATCGACAGCGTGCTCACCGTTGCACGCGAGAACGGCGTCGACAACGCCGTCGAGGCGTCCATCCCCGCGGACGCGTCGACGGCGTTCGCGGTGGCCGAGACGCGTCAGCCCTGGGTGATGAGCGCCGATTCGATCGCCGTCGACGGCACGACCGGTCAGGTCACCGACCAGCTGCGGTTCGCCGACTGGCCGATCGCGGCGAAGCTGACCGCGTGGGGCATCCAACTGCACATGGGTCTGCTGTTCGGCCTGCTCAACCAGCTCGCTCTCGCGGCGCTGGCCGTCGCGCTGGTGACGGTGATCGTGCGCGGGTACGTCATGTGGTGGCGGCGCCGCCCGACGCGCGGCTCCGACTGGGCCGTCGGACGGGCGCCTCTGCGCGGTGCACTCCGCCAGACAAACCCGGCCTTCGCCGTCGCGGTGGTGGTGGTGGCCGTCGCCGTCGGCTGGTTCATGCCGCTGCTGGGGCTGAGCCTGCTCGGCTTCCTCGTCGTGGACGCCGTCCTCGGTCTGCGGGCGCGCCTGCGCGCCTGACCTCTCGCCGAGAGTGCAGTTTTCGTCACATCGGCCGAGAGGCCGCGACGGAAACTGCACTCTCGTCAGCCGGACCCCGGATAGACGAAATCCCCGCCACCTGATGGTGACGGGGATTTCGTTGGTGCGCCCGAAGGGATTCGAACCCCTAACCTCTTGATCCGTAGTCAAGTGCTCTATCCGTTGAGCTACGGGCGCATGTTCTTCAATTGTGCCGGAGAACCGGCTGCACCGGAAATCCGGCACTGTCAGCAAGCTGACATGGCGGAAGCGAGAGGATTTGAACCTCCGGTCCCCTTTGAGGAGGACAACTCATTAGCAGTGAGTCCCATTCGGCCGCTCTGGCACGCTTCCTAGGCTCAGGTCCTTTCGAACCGCCGAGACGAAACAGTACACATGGACCGGCGTGATCTGCAAAACGCCTGGTCAATCCCCCGTTTGCGCAGGTGGCCGCGATCCGGATCGGGTCACCGCGCATAATGTGACCTCGTGACCGCACGCATCCGCCCCGATCTCGACAACTTCCCCACCTACGTCCCCGGTAAGAGCTTCCCCGGCGCGTTCAAGTTGGCGAGCAACGAGACCACCTCCGGCCCGCTTCCCTCGGTGGCCTCGGCGATCGCGGAGGCAGCGGCGGGCGTCAACCGCTACCCCGACAACACCAACCTCGCATTGCGGGACGCACTGTCCGAGAGCCTCGGAGTCGGCACCGACCGGATCGCCGTCGGCTGCGGGTCGGTGAGCCTGTGCCAGGAACTGGTGCAGATCGCCGCGGGCCCCGGGGACGAGGTGGTCTTCCCGTGGCGGTCGTTCGAGGCGTACCCGGTGGTCACGCAGGTCGCGGGGGCGACACCGGTGCCGGTGCCACTGACGCCCGATCACGCGCACGACCTCGACGCGATGGCGGCCGCGGTGACGGACCGGACGCGGCTGATCTTCGTCTGCAACCCGAACAACCCGACGGGCCGTGCGCTGACGGCAGCCGAGATCACGTCCTTCCTCGACAAGGTGCCCTCACACGTCCTGGTCGCCCTCGACGAGGCGTACTTCGAGTACGTGCGACCCGGCGGTGACGCGGGCGAGACGATCGCGGACGGCGTCGCGCTCGCCGAGGGGCGCCCGAACGTCGTTGTACTGCGGACGTTCTCGAAGGCATACGGACTGGCGGGGTTGCGGGTCGGCTATGCGGTCGCAGATCCGTCGATCGTCGCGGCGCTCGGCAAGGTACACACGCCGTTCGCGGTGAACGTCGTCGCGCAGGCCGCGGCAGTCGCCTCCCTCGCCGCCGCCGACGAACTCCTCGCCCGCACCGACCAGGTGGCGGCGGAGCGGACCCGGGTTCGGGACGCCCTGCTCACCGCCGGCTACGACGTGCCCGAGTCGAACGGCAACTTCGTGTGGCTTCCGCTGGGCGAGAAGTCGCAGGGGTACGCGAGCGCCAGCGCCGACGCCGGAGTCGTGGTGCGGGCGTACGGCGCGGACGGCGTGCGGATCACGATCGGCGATCCGCACGAGAACGACGCGTTTCTCGTGTTCGCGTCGGGCGCCGGCCTGGACATCGCGAAGTCCTGACGCCGGGTCAGACCCGCATCGCACGGGCCAGTGTCGGCCACGCGTCGTGCAGATCCCGCTCCCAGTACGGCCAGGAGTGGGTGCCGGTGTCCCGGTAGCGGAACGTCGCGGGGATGCCGAGCTCGCGCAGTCGTGCGTCGAACAGGCGGGTGCAGGTGAGCGCGGCCGCCTCGAGCCCGGCGCCCAGCGTCATCGCACTGAGGCCGTCCGCGGTGGTCGGGTCGCTGAGCGCATCCGCGACACCGTTGCCGGTGGACACGTAGATCTGCTTGCCGCGCAACGCTTCCGCGTTCTGCATCGGATCGTTCGCCGCCCATGCCGGGGAGCCGTCCGGGCCCCACATGTTGTCGGCGTCGCCGCCCTTCCACGCGACGGTGGCCCGCACCGACAGCCGGGAGTTCGACTGGCTGTTGTCCGCGCAGCCACTGAACGCCGCCACACCGGCGTACATGTCGGGATGCCGCGTGGTGAGGTTCAGTGCGGCGTGGGCGCCCATCGACAGGCCCGCGATCGCGTCGATCCCGTTGCCGTCGAACCGGGCGTCGATGATCGGTGGCAGTTCCTCCGTCAGGAACGTCTCCCATTCGTCGACGCCGAGCTTCGGATCGGGTCGCAGCCAGTCGGTGTAGTAGCTGCCGGTGCCGCCGACCGGCAGCACCACGTTGACGGGTTTGTCGGAGAAGAAGCGGACGGCGTCGGTGCGCTGCGTCCAGGTGCTCTCCCGGTAGTTCGACTCCTCACCGCCGCCCGCACCGTCGAGAAGGTAGAGGGTCGGCCGCGGACCGGTGCCCGGCGGCGGGAGCAACACCTGGACCTGCACGGTCTCCCGCATGGACGGCGAGTGCACGAACACCGCGGCCCGGCGGTCGGTGAGCATGGTGACATGGTCGACGGTCGCGGACTGCCTACTCGACGGACCTCGGGCCCCGGCAGGGGCCGTCATCAGGCCGCAGAGGACCACGGACAGAACCAACGTCACGAGTAGCTTCACAGGCCCACCTCGTGCGGCACACCGCCGGGTTGCGGACGAGCCGCTGGCGGCAACGGTATCGGATCACCGGACCCGTCGCAGGGCGAGCCGAATCTCGTTGCCGTTCCTCACGGTTGGGCGTCCGGCTACACACCCATCGCGCGCGCCAGACTCGGCCAGGACGTGCGCAACGCGTCCTGCCAGTATGGCCACGTGTGCGTGCCACCGGGGGTGTAGTCGAACGTGGCGGGGATTCCCAGCTCGCCGAGTCGACGCTCGAACCCGAGGGTGCAGTGGTACGCGGCCGCCTCGAGCGTCCCGCCGAGCGCCATGATCAGCGGCAGGTCTGGGTCGTCGAAGCGTTCGTGCCGTCCCATCGCTCCGTTGCCGACGGACGAGTAGACGACCTTGCCGCGCAACGCTTCCGCGTTCACCATCGGATCGTGCGCCACCCAGTCGGGATCGCCGTCCAGGCCCCACATGTTGTCGGCGTCGCCGTCGACGTAGCCGACGGTCCGACGGACCATGAAAGTCGCTTCGGGACTGGTGGTGTCGGCGCAGCCGCTGTACGAGGCGACGCCGGTGTAGAGGTCCGGGTGGCGCGTGACGAGGTTGAGTGCGCCCGCTCCGCCCATCGACAGTCCCGCAACGGTGTTGACGCCGTTGCCGCCGAACCGGGAGTCGATCAGCGGCGGCAGCTCCTCCGCCAGGAACGTCTCCCACTGGTTCACGCCCAGCACCGGATCGGGCTTCTGCCAGTCGGTGTAGTAGCTGCCGGGACCACCGACGGGCAGCACCACGTTGACCGGCTTGTCCGCGTAGAAGTCCACGACATCGGTCTGGGTGGTCCAGTCACTTTCCTGGCCGTCGGACTCGTCGCCCCCGCCGACGCCGTCGAGCAGGTAGAGCGTGGGCCTGGCCGCATCGCGGTCGGCGGGCAGCAGCACCTGCACCTGCACGACACGACCCATGGCGGGTGAGTCGACGAACACCGCCGCTCGGCGGTCGGTCAGCATCGTGACGTGATCGACGGTTGCCGTAGCGGAGTGGGTGCCGCCTGCGCTCGCATGAGGGGCGGCAAGACCTGTGAGCGCCGCGGCCAACGCCGTCGCCATCAAGAGTTTCATCGTGTCCGCCTTCGTCGTGCGGCGCGACCCCCGCCCCCGGGTCCGCTGGTTCCGGACACTCTCGCAGCTCACAACCGTGATCAGCAAAGGGCGCGAACCACGAAAGCTGCTAGTGTGATCGCAATCACACTCGCGAATGGGGTGAATCATGCGCATTCATCGCCGTACCCGAACCACAGCGACCGCGCTCGCCATCAGCAGTTGCGCGCTGCTTGCCGGCGCGTGTTCCGAGACTTCCGACGCATCACCGGCCGACAACGTGCTCACCGGGCAGTCGGTGCCCGTCGGCGACGGAAGCGGACACACGTACGTCACGCTCGCCGACGACGGTACGCCCGACGCAGTCGGCATCCGACTGTCCGCGACCGCGCTCGACGGCCTTCCCCACGACATGAACGCCCCGATGCAGGTGTTCCAACTCGACCTGCCCCCGGACGCCCCACCGACGGTGTTCGACACCGTGACCGTCGACTGGAATCCGCACGGGCACGAACCCCAGGGCGTCTTCACCGCACCCCATTTCGACATGCACTTCTTCATGCAGGACCGCGCCGAGATCGCGGCGATCACCCCGACCCGCCCCGAGTTCGCGATCCAGGCGTCGACCCTCCCGCCGGGCCAGTACATGCCCGCCGACTACGTCCCCCCGCCCGGGCCTCCCGCTCTCCAGACCGTGCCGAACATGGGCCTGCACTGGACCGATGCGACAGAGGGCGTCGGCACACCCGACTTCGTCTTCGACCAGATCCTCGTTGCCGGATCCTGGGACGGCGCATTCACGTTCCTCGAACCGATGATGACCCGGGAGTGGCTGCTCACCAAGCAGAGCGTCGACGAAGCCGTGAAACAGCCCGCGGCATACGCGGAGTCCGGCTACTACCCGACCACCTACACGGTGAACTACGACGACACCACCGACGAGTACGTGGTCGAACTCGGCGGGATGACGATGCGCGAGGCATCGTGAGCGGCGCCTGCGGCAAAACGGTAACGGTCAGGCAGTTCGTCGCGCCTCCAGTGGACGCCGCGCCTACAGTCGGTTCGACTCGTCCTTCGTTCGCAAGGTGAGGATCGCGATGAACACGCTCACGAAGCTGACAGCGTCCGCCCTGATCGCCGGGGCTGTGCTCGCAGGAACGGCGACCGCGCACGCCGACCCGGCACCTCCGCCCCCACCGCCGACGAAACAGCAGGCCCTCGACGCCATGCTGGGCGAACTCGGCGTCGCATGGGCGCAGGGCGGCGCCGCCGGAACCGCCATCGGAGCCGTCGTCGGACTCGGCATCGGCTGCGTGTCGATGTTCCCCGGAAGCCTCGCCGGCTGCATCATCGGTGCCCCGACGGGCGCGACGATCGGTGGCCTGATCGGCATGGGCAACGGAAACCCCAAGGTGCAGCAGTCGATCGAGACGTACCTGAACACGCCGTAGCCACGTGTGTCTCCACCCCTAGCCCGCGAGGTCGTCCGGTCCGATCGGGTCACGCGCCCAGTCCTGCGCCGACATCGCCGAGCCGGCGCGAATCCACCGGGCCGCCAAGCCTGCCGCCACCGTTGCGACCACCACCGCTGCGAAAAGCCTCATAGCGGACAGACTCGCATGCCGCTCCGCAAGAAAGAACCCCCGGCCTGGAGACACCAGGTCAGGGGCCCGAACCACGGGCACGGACAGAGGCGATGCCGAGGTCTGACGATCTCGGTGGCGAATCATTCCAGCTGGTACGTTCGCTTCCGAATCCAACGCATGACAAAGGGCTTCGCGTGAACCGCGAGGATTGGGGAGGAAACGCAGTGCCATTCATCGAGACCTCGGACAGCTCGGTGTTCTACGAGGATTCGGGCGGCACGGGCCCCGCCATCATCATCTCGCACGGATTTCTCATGGACCACAGAATGTTCGACGCTCAAGTCGAGGCGCTGAGCGACTACCGGCTGATCCGATGGGACACCAGGAACCACGGCCGTAGCCACGGCAATGCCACCGCATACAGCTTCTGGGACCAGGCGCGCGACGGACTGGCGATCCTCGACCATCTCGGAATCGACGACGCCGTGTTCGGTGGCCACTCCCAGGGCGGATTCATCGCGCTACGCATGGCGCTGCTCTCCCCCTCCGCGTGCCGCGGCCTCATGCTGTTCGGTACCGCGGCCGGCGCCTACACCGACAGGGAACGTGAGGGCTACCGCCGCATGTTCACGCGGTGGATCGAGGGAATCGGATCCCCCGATTTCGAGCCCATGGTGTGGGCGCTCGCATCGTCGATGATCGGCGGCGACCGGGAACGGGACCAGATTCCGTGGCGTGACCGGTGGCTCGAACGCGACTGGTCCGACTTCGCTCCGGCGATCGACTGCCTGGTCGAGCACGACTCCGTGGAAGACCTTCTCGCCGAGATCCGTTCCCCCGCACTGGTTGTGCGAGGGGCAGCGGATCAGGCCTTCTCCGACGCGTCGGTCAACGAGATGGTCGCGCGACTGGGCGGTCCTACGGAGGTTCGGGTCATCGAACAGTCGTCACACGGCGCGAACCTCACCCATCCGGACCTGGTGAACCCGATCCTCACGCAGTGGCTGTCTCAGCTGCCCGCGGGAACACCGACCCACACGTAAGTCTGATCGTCCGGGAACCGCGAGTAGTACCCGCTGTCCAGGGTGATCACCTTCCTGGTCCTGTAGTCGCGGATCTTCATGGTCTGTTCCGGCCCGCGCGCGCTGAGCGGGTCGTTCCAGAGCCGCCGGAAGTCGAAGGACTCCTCGAGCCGTCCGAGAAGTTCGTCGAAGGCGCCGCGGTCACCGCTCCTGGTGGCCGCGCGCCGCAACCACCACACCGTGGAGTTTGCGCGGACCTCCCATTCCTCGTGCACGAGCCGTGCTCGTGAGTCCCGGAACAGCCACTCCGCGAAGCTGGCGTGATCCCCGATCCCGGGAAAACTGCTCTGGTAGAGACTGTTCGAGTCGATCACGTTCAGATGCGCGTCGACGATCGACCACAGGACGTCGTCGTGGTCGCGGCGGAACAGGTTGATCAGGGGATTCGTGCCCGTCGCAGTGATGGGTGCGCTGTTCAGTTCGCGTGGTGGGGTGCGATCGGCCAGCATGTACAGGGTGTGCGTGTCCGAGCTGTCGAGTGCCAACGCCTCGGCCATCCGATTGAGAACGGCATCGCCGGGCTGCGGTGCCCGCCCCTGTTCGATCTTCGTGACGTAGCTGGCGCTCACGTGCGCGGCCTCGGCCAACTGCTTCTGGGTAAGGCCCCGCTGCGAACGGTGCGACTTGATGAACCGCGCCAATGGATTCCCGACCACGCCAGACCACTTCCCCTTGTGACACTCCGAGTGCCACAAGGATGCCTGGTAACACTGCGCAGTGCTACATCAGGGGGGAGTGACACTGCGACTGTGTCAGTGGGTCGGAGATGACAGTAATCCTTGTCACGGAAAAGGCCTGTTCAGGGGCGACACCACGCCATGCCGTGTGGTTGGCTGACACCCGTCACACCGCAGGGGGGAACAGCACGATGGCGACTGTCTGCAGTCGTCGGCCAATCGACTGAACCCAATGCGAAGTAACTGGTCACCCCAACGTCACTGGGGTGTCCACCGGTGAAATCCGGGCGCATCGATACCTCGATCAGCGCCAACGCCGAATCGGATCGACTGATGTCGAAACAACAAGTATGGCAACGAAACTGATCGTGGGCTCGTAGCTGCCCTGTTCCTGCGCATCGCAGATCGATACATCTGCGGGACATGCAGAGGAAGGCGATGATGATTCGCTCGACGGGCCGCGATCGCTGCCTCACCCACGTCGAGAGACCAACCCGATACGCCGCCGGCAGCAACGTCATCGACAGTGAACTCGAGCCGGACTGGGTTCACATCAACGGCGTGGACCACTGCCCGGCATGCGTACGGGTGACGAAGGCCGCTCAGGACATTCCCACGAGACCTGTTGCGGCCTGAACTGCGACCACCGGATCGGCATCTGTAGGGGGGATGCCGACCTGGTGGTCGCAGTGCGGCCACGCTCGCGATACAGGCGATCGAGTGTCATGTCCGCGTCAGATCGACAGGTTGGCGGATCTTGCGACGTCAGGGGCGGTCCATGAGAACCGCCCCTGACCTCTTGGCGGAAGCGGAGGGATTTGAACCCCCGTTGGTGTTACCCAAGCTCGCTTTCAAGAAGTGAGCGGGTAATAACACAAAATCCAGCCAGAATTTCCGCTGGTCAGTGCCTTTGCCTCTCGAATGACCTGTTCGAACAGCTCGACACTCCCCCGGGGTGTGTCACATCTGTGTCATGTTGTGCCCTCTTGGCGTCACTGCGAATTACTCCCGGCACCACCGCCCTCACCGCTTGGATCGGGCCCAGACTTTGGTTTCGGTGCGCGAGTGCAGCCGGGTGCGATGTACTGACCGGCGTGGATGGGGGAGAGTCCCCTGGGGTGGTGGGAATCTGGGTTCGGGTTCCGGCAGCTCCACATCGCTGCCCCTGCCGACGCGAGATCGCTAAGGTCGTACACCTCCAGTTCACCGCGTCATCACGGGCTCGCACGTGCACAGTCCGGGCCTTGTCGGGGGCGATCGCTACTCTCCGACCGAACCTGGACCATACGAGACGAATCGGGCGTGCCAGATGGCACTCGACCCGAGTCCGGAGGGAGAGGTAGCCGATGGCCAGCCAAGTGATTTTCGTTTGTCAGACGGAGAGCAACCTCTACACGAAGGAGGTTCACATAACGTCCCAGGACTCTCTGCCGGAAAGCATCACCACCGCGAAGGACCATCTCGAATACTGGGTCGGACTGATCATTCGAGATGGAGAGACCCTGGTTCGTTGGTGGGTTGAGGACGAAAACGGGTCGACAATCGAGGATTTCGGTACCGAGCTGTCCGTCTACGTGAACAAGTACGGGAAGTTGAAGAAGAGGCGCTGACTCCAATCCGGCCAAGGCGCAGCAGCGGGCTCCCCGTGCGGGTTCACTTGCACGCACGCTGCTTGGGGCAGACTCCTCGGTACGCTGTGCCCGCAAGGTGGCCGTGCGGGTAAGCGTGTGGAGGTCGGGTGAGCGAGCAGCTTCGGTTCTCGAACTACGGCAACGGACCGTCGCTGCACGGCAAGCTGCTCGAGATGATCTCCGGGGCACGGCACCGGGTGTGGATCAAGATTCCGTGGTGGGACACCAGCATTCCCGCCCGCGCACTGCTCGATGCGGTGATCGACGCGAAGCGGCGTGGTGTCGATGTCCTGGTACTCGGCCGGCCCGAAGCATCGAACGATGCGGTGCACCGGGAGCTGCGCGCGGCCGGGGTGGAGCTGGTGGCGGTCCGCTACATCCACGAGAAGGAACTGATCGCGGACGACGAGGCGATCACTCACTCGATGAACTTCACCCGCACCGAGATGGAACGCAACGAGAACTCGGGTAACCGGTTCACCCGGCCCGAGGAGATCGAGTCCCTGGAGGCGGGTTTCCGCATGCTGGTGGACAACCGTGCCGCAGCCTCCCTCGGTGACGAGGAATGGACCGCCAGCGACAAGATCATCCCACCGACACTGCAGAAGTTCTTGACCCGCTACGACCGGCTGAATCCGTTGCAGTCGAAAGCGGTGCCAGCGGTGCTCTCGACGCCAGGGCATGTGATGGTGGTGGCACCGACCAGCGCAGGCAAGACGTTGATCGGGGAGGCCGCGGCGCTACGGTCGATCATCGGTGACGGCAAGCCCGCGGTGTGGTTGCTGCCGGCGCGGGCGCTCGCCGCCGAGATCGGGGAGACCGCCCGGCGGTGGCGTGAGCACGGGATCAACGCGATCGAGTTGACCGGCGAAACGAACATCTCCAGTGACGCGGTGCGTCGAGCCCAGTTGTGGGTGGCGACGACGGAGAAGTTCGAGGCCCTCTACAGGCGTTCGTCGTTGCGGGACTTCATCGCCAAGGTGGGGTGCGTCATCATCGACGAGGTCCATCTGGTCGGGGATCCCGAGCGTGGTGCGACGTTGGAGTCGTTGATCGCCCGGCTGCGTGCCGTAGAGGGCCGCACCCGGATCGTGGCGTTGTCGGCGACGGTGTCCAACGCCGACGAACTCGCATCCTGGTTCAACGCACAGTTGATCCGGTCGGCTTGGCGGCCGACGCTCCTGACCACCCAACTCGTCCCCTACGACGAACCCCCCGAGGGGTCGCGGCGCGAGCAGTTCGAGGGGGCGAAGGACCGGGTGATGCGGTCGCTGCTCGCCGAACTGTGCGACGCGCCGTCACCGTCGGCTACCGGCAGTGACGGGTCGACGGCGCCGGCGAGTGTGCTCGTTTTCTGCGGCAGCAAGAACGCGGCCCGCCGGACCGCGGCGCTGGCCGCCGGTCTCACCGATTTCCGTGCCCTCGCCGACGACACACTCGTCGAGGCAACCTTCGAACGTGGAGTGGGTCTGCATTTCCGGGACGCGCCGCGTGCTGGGCGGGCCCTTTCCTCGTTCAAAGACCGTTCGATCCCGACGCTCGTGGCGACGTCGGGGTTGTCGACGGGGGTGAACACCCCGGCGCGGGCGGTGGTGATCCGGGACCTCGAACTGGGCATGTCGCCATTGGAGGTCAGTCAGGCGCAGCAGATGCTCGGCCGCGCCGGCCGGGCCGGGCAGGAACCCGAGGGTTTCGGGTTCATGCTGGTGCCCCGCCACCAGGAGGCGCTGTGGCGGCGCCGCCTCGCCGATGGGTACGCCGCCCGATCCCAGGTGATCGCTCAGCTCACCGACGTGATCCTCGCCGAGATCCTGCTCGGCTCGATCACCGACCGCCGCTCGGCGGCATCGTGGTTCGAGGAAACCTTCGCTTACGCCCAGTCCGGTGAACCACTCGACGTCGACGACGCGGTCGATCACCTCGTCCACCGCGGCTTCGTCACCGAATTCGACGGCGGACTGGCCGTCACCGAGCTCGGCGCTCTGACCTCACGCCTGATGGTCGACGTCGACTCCGCCGGCGCCATGCTGACCGCGATGGCCGAGACACCGCTGCCTACGTCCGCGTCCGAAGCAGAGGAGTTCGTGCTGGCAGTGACCGCTGGCAGCGTCGGGAAGCTGCGGGACTGGCCGGTGAACCGGAAGGTCTACGACCCTCACGTGCAGTGGGTCCTCGCGCCGTGGTCACGGCGTGTCCTCGGTCGTGTCCGGGACGGCTTCGGCGCCAAGTTCTGTATGGCGGCGGCGCATCTGGCGTTGCGTGATCCCCGCAAACTGCACGCCACCCCACCGAAAGGTGTGTCGTTGGCCGAGTTCCGGCGGGCGATCGACGACCTGCCCCGCTACCTGGCCTGGATCGCCGCTCTCGGCTACCTCGACACCACGACCTGGATGCCCGCCGTCGCCGGTGATCTGGCGCGGCGCCTTTCCTGGTGGCATCTGACCCCGCATCCCGGTCGTGGCAGCGGCCGGCTGCTCTGGTTCCTCGAGAACACCCTCGAACCGCAGAACCGCCACACCGCCATGCAGGACCTCTGGCGGCGCGCCACCGGCGCCGGATGCACCAGCCCCGACCGGATCAACGCCCGCCCGGGCGGCGTCGACATCTCCCCCGACCAGTTCACCGACCTGGCCCGGGGCCGCGCCGACCTGGACATGGCGCCGCCGGAGCGGCTGACGGTGCCGGTCACGACGTCGACGACCGATGCCCGGGTGACGATCATGAGCACCACCGGCAACCACCGGGCGGTGGCGACCACCCACCCCGCCTGTGGCCGGGTGGAGATCCCCGTACCCCGCGGCGCGATCACCGATCGGATCGCTGCCGACGTCTTCCTCTACACCCGCTCCGGTGACTTCGCCTACCGGAATCTGGTCACCGACCTGCCGGCCGATGCCCTCTCCGGCCGCACCGACCCGGTCGCCGAGGCGGCCTCGTTGATCCCCGACCTGCAGCCGGTCGCGGTGGTCTCCCAGCGTTTCGGCAAGGTACGCCGGATGCTGATGACCGAACGCCGCAAACGTGCCGCATCGCTGATGGCGCTGCTGGCCCCGGATCCTCAACTCCAGCCTGTCGCGGCGGCACTCGCCGGGCACGAAGCCGAACCGGACCTCGCGGTGATCGCCCTGCGCGAGAACCTGCCCCGTCTGCTCACCGAACGCGCCGCCGACACACCTCGTCCCGCCGCGACGGTCCTCGCCTCCGGACATGCTTCACCAGACGAGTACGAACTGACCCTGGCCGCCCTTGCCGGGGCTCTGAAACTCGAGGTCGGGATCGCCTCCAGGAACGGAGAACTCACCGCTCTGGTGAGCATCGGCAGTGAATGGCTGCTGGTCACACCGTCAGGCGATGCACTCGTCCAGGTCGACGCACTCATCCCCGACGACCTGCCTCCGATCCTCAAATCGGTGCAGCCACAACAACAGACCCCCGCCCCGAGCCAGACCACCCCACGCTGCGCCTGGCTGACGGACTTCACTGCGGCGGCAGGAACCGTGTCGTCAGTCCTGACACCATCGCGGCAGTGACGGCACAACTGTCCGGCGCGGAACGTACGATTCCGCGCATGGCGACGTACGGGCTGTGGCAGTCGGTCAAGCACTTCATGGTTTCGAATAACCCGCCCTGCTACGAATCCGACTCGATCGGCGAACTCGACTCGATCGGCCGGAACAAGGGCTGGTACTCCCCCGCCCCGGCCGTGATCGCGCAGCGGAACGCTACCGATAGCTGGGTTCCGGAATCGTGGGTACGGAAGACACACCTGGTGAACCTGACGCCGGACCAGCCGATCAAGTACCAGCAAGTCCGGGAAGGACTGCGACCCTGGCCGAACCACTTGGGCGAACCACCAAGTTCGCCGGCAGGTCGATAGCAGCCATTACGACATCTCCCCTTGCGGGCGCCAGTCGACCTTCGTGGCCGGACCTCCCAGTTGCTCCAATATGCTGCGCGCATGCGAACTGGTGCAACAGCAGTGGCGACGACAGTGGTGGCGGCCGTACTGCTGGCGGGATGTGGCAGTGAGTCCGCGAGCGTCCCCAACGTGGTCGGATACCGCCTCGATGACGCGCACAATATCCTCAAGGACGTCGGATTCGAGCAGTTCGACGACGTAGACGCGATCGAGGACCGGAACCCGTTCGTGGACTCCAACTGGGTGGTTCTCGGCCAAAGTCCCGGTGCTGGAGAATCCGCCGAGGTCGACTCGACGATCCGCCTCGAGATCGCCAAGCCTGAGGACGACGGCGTCCGCGCGCGCATCCCGGTTGGTTCTCCGGTCGCGGAGGAACTGAGTGCGATCGACGCACGCAACGCGGCGACGGACGCGAAGCTCGCGGCGGAGGCAGAGAAGCGGAGGCAAGCTGAGGTCGCCGAAGCAGCCAAGGATCTCAAGGAGTTCGTCGACAAGGTTGATCCGAGCCTGCGGCTGATGCAGAACGCCGTCGCGGACCTGGCCGCCGCGGCCGACGACATCGCCTCGAGCGGCGTCGTGACGGTTGCCGACCTCGCGAGCCTGCGCGACATCAACAAGGCCCTTGGTGTGCTCTGGGACGAGTTTGAGAATGCACCGAAGGTGGTCAATAGTGACGCCGATGAGACTCAGGAGGCGATCCGCGAGTTTCAGCACGCCGCGGACACACTGATCAGTGCTGAGGGAGTCGCCGCAGCCAGTTCACTCGACCGGTTCCATCAGTTGTTTGGCTCTGCGCAGCCGCGCTACAACGCTGGTCTGACCGGTATCTACGCGGGAAGCGGCATTCAACCACCGACTGTGTGACGACTCCCTCCGAGAGTTATCCGGCCGACCGGGGTGCCGAGAGCTGGTTGGGGCCGTCGGTCCTCTGCCGGCGGGCCGATAGCAGCTCTTATGACGTTTCGGCTGAACTGGGCGCCCGATCAGTCGTCCAACAGCTTCTCGTCGTGCTGGATGATCTGGCGGAATACATTGGTGGTGTCGAGTATCTTCCCCGTGCCATCAGAAGTGATCGTCTGATCAACTTCAACCCGCACGTACTCACCGAGCGGCATCTGGTTCGCCTTGATTAGTGCCTCGGGGACTCTAACCACCTCGTGCTTCTTTGCCCGCTTCGCTATGCGGGCTGCAAGGACAAGCTTGCCGTCCATGCTGATGCTGTGTGTGTAACCGCCCAATTCCTCCCGGGTGGTTCTCTGGCGACCCTTGAAAACCTCGTTGGCATACATAACGCCCGTCATGGAGAGCTTCGATCTCCGTAGGTCACCTCGATGCTGAAAGGCAGTCACCTCCAGGCCGACGCCGGCGGTCCGGAGATCGTCGGCCATCATGCGCACCGCGTTGAGGAGTTCCTTGTCACCTCTTTTCCAGATCAGTGGCGATGATCCCTCTTCGAAACCGTCGTGGATCGCGAGGACGCGGCGTACAGCAAAGTCGAATTCCGTATCGGCGTCCTCACCTATCGACCCTTCGGGTGCAGGTTCCGGAAAGACCGGGCGCAGGTCGATGATCGTGCTTCCCTCTCGCAAACCGACAGCTTCGATCCGTCCGATTCCCCGCCTCACAGCGTCCAGGGATAGTGCTGCCTCGATCTCTTTCTGGAACCGAGGCAGGACGAACGCGATGTCGCCGGTGAGACTGCCGTTCTCAACGTGCTCTCCGAAGATGCGCAGGCTGATCAAGGTCGACAGGCCCATTCGCGGCTCGATCGATTGAAGTGACGCCGCGAGTGAGCGACGAGCACCGGAGACGAGGTCAACGTCGTCGTCGCAGTCTTCTGCGTCGAGCCAGTCCGGGGACTGGTAATCATGCAGCAGCTGGGGAAAGCGATCCGCCAATCCCATCTCTGATCACCTCCAGGTACCCG
Source organism: Rhodococcus sp. Q (assembly GCF_005503035.1). Taxonomy (NCBI): domain Bacteria; kingdom Bacillati; phylum Actinomycetota; class Actinomycetes; order Mycobacteriales; family Nocardiaceae; genus Rhodococcus; species Rhodococcus sp. Q. Next base: position 37,892 of record NZ_SCOY01000024.1, on the reverse strand, counting down.
CGGCGCGGCTCTGAATCTGCGACGGTGAGTGGTCCCTTCACTGGGGATGAACGGACTCGCTGCCAAAAATCATCCATCAAGCCGCGGGCCAACACGTAGTCATGTTCGAAAATCGATATCTCGCGCGCATGCATCGTCGTGACGGGCCACCAAGTAACCGGGAACGGTTCTACCCCGAAATCCCTTACAACCGAGTCTCGGTTCTCGAAGAGCTTGCTCATCTTCCCGCAGCCCGGCTTGCCTTTGATCGCGTCAAGCTTGGGTCCATCCAAAATCGGTGATACGTCTACGTCCTCGGGATGGAGCTTGGAGGTGGTGAAGCTGCCGCCGACCCAGATCCGGCGGAGTACGTCGCTCGTTCCGACCATCTCCTCGAGTCGCTCCCATTCGGCCATGTAGCGAACTAGGCCCTTGAACAGCCTCTGGCGCGTGCTGGATCCTGCGAACTGCGGATCATCCACGAACGCTTGCTGGACCTCCTCAAGCGTGCATGTGTATCTCCCGACAGGGAGATTTCCACTTGCAGGATCTGTCGTCGGGATCACGCGCAGTCTTCCCCCTTGGTTACCTGATTGAGCAATTTCGTCGCGCCAACATACCGCGGTCCTTGACGCTGGCAATGTGTCAGCGTCGAAACCGCATGTATACCAGCACTTTTCTCACACCTGGACGGGACTCGCACCCGCCTGAGGTCGGCGCAAGTTGTCCGCCAACGTCACTCAAATAGCATCGGCGGATCGCAGCAACCGACGCCCGGATCCGGGCGATCAGACGGCCGCCTTCTGATCAATCGCCGCCTCGTAGAAGGCATCCGCGAGCGCGACGACGACAGCACCGATGCTGGGGCCGTCGCTGAAGAAGTAGTCGGCCATGGTGTTGTGGGCCTCCTGGTTGTCGACGACCGCCTCGACGACCGCCGATTGGAAGTCCTGCGACTCCATGAACTGCTTCTTCGAGTTCACCTTCGTCTGGTTGACCAGGTCCGGGTACGCGAGCAGCCGCTGCACCAACCCCTGCACGAACTCGCGGATCTGGGACTCGGTGAACGCTTCGGCGCCGAAGAGGTCGTTCATCTTGTCGATGACGACCTGCAAGGCGACATATTTCGGCTCCTTCCGGGTGCCGGTGCCGGCGGCGCTGATGCCCTTGAGCTGACCGTCACCGGTCAGCGAGATGTCGACCGCGGCCGCCTTGTTGTGCTTGACCCCGACCAGGACCACGTCGGAGAGGTCGATCTCCGCGGCCCAGGACGAGTCCGCGATGACCTTGTCCAGGAGCCGCAGGAAGATCGACAGCATCTCCATGTACGGGTCGCCGTAGTCGACGATCTGGCTCATGAAGTCGTAGAGCCGGACGTAGGTGGAGACGTCTTTGCGGAACAGGTCGAGGGTGTTGAGGGTGACTTTGTCGTCGGCCTCGAGCGCCGCCGCGTAGCGACGCGCGAAGTCGTGCTTGGCTGGGCTGATCGCGGCCGAGAGCGCGTTGTTGCCCTTCCGGGTGACCCACAGTTCGGCGACCTCGCGCACCTGCTCGGGGGTGTAGATCCCGGCCTGGGCGAGTTTGGTGGCGAGGTGGACGACGACGTACGGGTCGGTCTCGGTCTCGAGGGTGGCGCCGGTGAAGTACGGCTCGAACGCGGCCCGGATGTCCTCGGGTTTGTTCACGAAGTCGATGACGAACGTCTTGCGTTTCTGCTCGCCGCTCGCGGTGCGATGGGTGCGGTTGAGCCGGGAGAGCGTCTGCACGGTTGTGACCCCGGAGAGCTTCTTGTCGACGTACATCGCGGAGAGCAGTGGCTGGTCGAACCCGGTCTGGAACTTGTTGGCGACCAGCATGATCGTGTACGTAGTGCCCTTGAATGCGGCGGCCAGGTCCGAGCCGGCGCCTGGGTTCAGGTTGGCCTCGGTGAACTCGTCGTCCTTGCTCGGTTGCGGCCCCCACTCCGGCGTCCACTGCTCGTCCTCGTCCATCGTCACCGAGCCGGAGAAGGCGACCAGGGTGCGGTAGTTGTACGAGTCGTCCAGTGCGGCGCGCTTGGTGATGTAGGCGTCGATCGCCTTCTTGTACTTCACCGCGGCCTTGCGCCCGTCGGTCACGACCATCGCCTTCGCCTTGCCCTCGAGCAGGTGGGCGACGTTGGTGTGGAAGTGCTCGACGATGATCTGCACCTTCTGGCTGATGTTGGTCGGGTGCAGTTTCACCCACCGCATCAGCCCTTTCCGTGCCGCGGCCTCCTCCACGTCGCCGCCGTCGCCGCTCTCGGCCTGGCCGGCGATCTTCAGCGCGGTGTCGTAGGTCTGGTAGCCCTTGAGCACGTCGAGGATGTAGCCCTCCTCGATCGCCTGGCGCATCGAGTAGAGGTGGAACTCGGCCGGCTTCCCGTCAGAACCTTTGCGGCCGAACAGTTCCAGGGTCTTGTTCTTCGGGGTCGCGGTGAAGGCGAGGTAGGAGATGTTCTCCGACTCGGCCCGCTCGGTCATCTCCGCGGCCAGGATCGCCTCGACGTCGACGTCGCCGCCGTCCTCGATCTCCTTGACTTCTTCCGCGGTCAGGACTGCTTTGAGCTTGGAGGAGATCTGGCCGGACTGCGAGGAGTGGGCCTCGTCGGCGATCACCGCGAACCGCCTCCCCTTGAGCGAGGAGTCGGCGCGGATCTCGTCGAGTGCGTACGGGAAGGTCTGCACCGTCACCGCGATGATCAGCTCCCCGTTCTTCAGAGCGGTGGCCAGCAGCCCGGATTTCGACTTCGCTCCCGCTTTGCGGACGTCTTCCGGGCTGATCGTGGCCACGATCTTGCCGGACCCGTCGATTTGCCGGATCGCGTCCTGGAGTTGGCCGTCGAGCACGGTGCGGTCCACGACCACGATCACCGAGTCGAAGACCTTCTTGTCGCTGACGTGTAGCCGCGCGAGCCGGTGTGCGGTCCAGGCGATGGTGTTCGTCTTCCCCGACCCGGCCGAGTGTTCGATCAGGTAGCGCTGTCCCACGCCCTCCTCGCGGACGGCGGCCACGATGTTCGTCACGGCCTCCCACTGGTGGAACCGGGGGAAGAGCATGCTCGTGCGCCGCACCGATGTCCCGGTCGCGACGTCCCATTCTTGTTTGGTTTCCACGATCATCAGCCGGCCGATGATGGTGAGCCAGGCGTCCTTGTCCCAGACTCGCTCCCACAGGTACGCCGTCGCCGACCGCCCGCCCTCAGCTGGAGGGTTCCCCGCGCCACCCTTGTGCCCCATGTTGAACGGCAGGAAGTGCGTCTTCTCGCCCTCGAGCCGGGTGGTCATCGCGGCCAGGTCGTTGGAGACCGCGAAGTGCACCAAAGCTCGGTGCCCGAACGACAGCAGCGGCTCCGGCCGCCCGTTGGTCAGCGGATTCCGGTCCTTGCGGTACTGGTTGATCGCGGCGTCGAGGGACTGGGTGAAGTCGGTCTTCAACTCCACGGTCGAGACCGGGAGCCCGTTGACGAAGAAGACCAGGTCGATGCTGCGCTGGTCGGCGGTGGAGAAATGCACCTGCCGCATCACCCGCACCCGCATCGCCGCGTACTGCTCGTTGGTGGTCGCGTTCAGGCTGGTCTCGGGGCGGAACTGCGCCATCTTCAACCGGCCACCGCCGATGTACTGCACGCCGTTGCGCAGGATGTTCAGCGTCCCGCCGCCGTGTTCGAGTGGCTTGTCGAGCGCCGCGGTCAGCACGTCGAGGAACTTCGCCGGCGACCCCGCGGCCTTCAACGCCTTCTCGTACGCCACCTTCTGGGTCTCGTTCAGCCAGGCGAACAAGTCCTCGGGGAACAGCGCCCGCTCCCGGTCGTAGCCCGTGTCGTTCACCGAGTACAACCAGCCGTGAGCCTCCAGATGCGCGCAGATCTCGGACTCGAACACAATCTCGTTGTGGGCGGCCATCACACCATCTCCCGTACGTCGATCTGACCCGTCACCGCCGCCGTGATCAACGCCGCCCGCCGCTCGCGGGCGATTTCGACAAACCGCTCCGTCTCAGCGATTAACGTGTCGATCTTCTCAATCTGATTATCGAGGTACGCCGTGATCCGCTGCTGCTCATCGATCTGCGGCACCGCGACCTTGAAGTCGGCGAGCAGCGGGCGCCGTAGGGACTCCATGGTGACCGTGTTGCTACCCGCGAGTGCGACCGGACGAAGGAACGTCGACAGGAAGTAGTAAAAGTACCAACCCGTGACTTCCGTGAAATCCTTGAACACGTAAACCCGCTGGTGCGCTTCGAACTTCCCATCGAAGTAGTGGAAGACCTTGCCGGTGCCACCCTGACCGTCGCCAGGCGTCATGACCGCTTCTCCCTCAAACGAGTAGTGGTCGATCCGCAGGACCTCACGACCGCGCACGTAGAACGGATATTCACCGTCATCAGTGGCGTTCCCGGAGTCTTCGGACCCTGTTGTGATTGTGCACAGATACCGGGTAGGAACCATTCGCCAGTGCTTCGGCACGGCGCCAAGCAACTCCACCCCAGACGGCGCGGTCTCTGCATCATCGAGACCGGCCAGCAGCGCTGAGCGGATCGTTGCCTCACGCCGCTCACGAAGCGTCTCGATCAGGCGCTGCTGCTCCTCGATGAGCGTGTCAATACGGGCGGTCTCGCGGTCGAGGTAGTCACAGACTGCGCGCTGATACCCGACAGGGGGCATTGGAATCGGAAGCTCAGCCAACGTTCCCCACCGACGAAAGTCAGCGCCACCCTCACGGATGCCTCGGGCAAGTGCCCTCGTGAATCCGGATTTCGCCTGGACGTGGATCGCGTGGGCGACGTATCGGAGGTCGAGGTCGGCGATCGGCTCGCAGACGGTGCACACCGCTGTGATCGCGCCCGCGGAGTCGGCGATCCCGACGGACCCGCGCAGGATGTCGAGGCCATGCACGACGAAATCGCCTATCTCAACACCTTTGAAGCTGGAGAGGTCTGCTGCCTCGTGGTAGCCAATTTTCGCCCGATTCGAGCGGAGAGTGACCTGCCCGTCTGTGTAGGCGGTCACAATCTCTGCGCCCTCCGGAACCGGACGATCGAGACGGCGGAAGAGTCGGCCGAAGGGAACCTGCGGCAAATCCGGTGCGCCACTCCAGGTCAGTGTCATCCCTCCACCTCTCGCAACAGATCCAGGATCTTGGCAACCTGCTTCTCCAGGTCTGCGTCGATCTCTGCGAGTGGCCGGGGTGGGACGTACTTGTAGAAGTGGCGGGTGAAGGGGATTTCGTAGCCGACCTTGGTCTTGGTCCAGTCGGTCCAGGCATCGGGGACGTGAGGCTTCACTTCGACGTCGAAGTACGCCTGGATGACCTCGACCTTGCCGGCCGCACCGGCAGTCGATCCGCCGTAGGTGAACGGGACATTCTCGGTGTCGCGCTTCTTCGAGTCCGGCTTGGGCTTGCCCTTACGGTCCACGACCGGGTTCCCGTCCTCGTCCAACAGCGGACGGTCGACGGTGATGGTCCAGTAGCCGAACTCGTCGTTGCGCAGCACCTTGGAGTAGTCCGGGTCGGCGTCGGTGAAGGCGGCATACAACTTCACCACCTCGGCGCGGTCGGTGTCGCTGATCTCGCGGCCCTTGGAGCCGAGGTTCTTGCGCATCTTGGTCCAGAACGAGGTGCCGTCGATGAGCTGGACCAGGCCCGTGCGGTCGGGGTGCTTGGTGTTGTCGAGGATCCAGATGTAGGTGGCGATGCCGGTGTTGAAGAACATGTTGGTCGGCAGCGCGACGATCGCTTCGACCAGGTCGTTCTCCAGCAGCCACTTGCGGATGTTGGAGGGGCCGGACTCGGCGGCGCCGTTGAAGAGCGGTGAGCCGTTCATGACGATGCCGACACGGCCGCCGCCGTCCTCGGGGGCGCGCATCTTGTGGGCCAGGTGGAGCAGGAAGAGCATCTGCCCGTCCGAGGTCGCCGGGAGGCCGGGGGCGAACCGGCCGTAGGGGCCGGCTTCGTCGCGCTCTTTTGTGACCGCCTTGGCGTACTGCTTCCAGTCAACGCCGTAGGGCGGGTTGGACATGCAGTAGTCGAACCTTCTGTCCTTGAACGCGTCATCGGTGAGGGTGTTGCCGAAGGCGATGTTGGTCGCGTCGTGGCCCTTGGCGAGCAGGTCGGACTTGCAGATCGCGTACGACTGTCCGTTGTACTCCTGGCCGTACAGGCTCAGCTTCGCGTCGGGGTTCTGTTCGAGAAGGTGTTCCTCGGCCAGGGCGAGCATGCCGCCGGTTCCTGCGGTGGGGTCGTAGAGGGTGCGGATGATGCCGGCTTCGGTCAGGTCGGCGTCCTTCTCCGCGAAGAGCAGGTCGACCAGGAGCCGGATCGCGTCCCGCGGGGTGTAGTGGTCTCCCGAGGTCTCGTTTGCGGCTTCGTTGAACTTGCGGATGATGTACTCGAACGCATCGCCCATATCGGCGTTGGAGACGACGTCCGGATGCAGGTCGACGGCCTTGAAGGACGTGATGACCTCGCGCAGCAGCTCCGCCTTCTCGAGTGCGAGGATTTCCTTCTTGAAGTCGAAGTACTCGAACACGTCGACATCGGGGGAGAACCGGTCGATGTAGTCGGCCAGGTTGTCCGCCAGCCCGTCGGCGTCAGCCAGCAGGTTGGCGAAGGAGTAGTTCGAGGTGTTGTAGAACGGCCGCCCAGTGGCCTTCTTGATCTCGACCTTGAGTCGGTTGGGGTTGTCATACTTCGCTGCGAGCGCGCGGACCTTCTCACGGTCGGGCTCGAGGATGCAGTCAAGGCGGCGCAGGATTGTGAGCGGAAGGATCACGTTGCCGTACTGGTTGGGCCGGTAAGGACCCCGAAGTTGGTCGGCGATCGACCAGATGAAGCTACCGAGGGTGCTCACAAGGCTCCTTTACGAGGTTCACTCGACAACGAATGTTGGACGCTTACGCGTGTGCGTGTGGTCCGATCGGGCGACGCATGGTTTAGGGCAGTCGGTACGTCATAACAGCATCATCGCGCATCACGACACCCGCGCATCACGACACCCGCGCATCACGAGGTCGGCTGGCACGACCGGCGCAGCGACCGCGGTTGGCTTCCTCGCTGTGAACATTTCCTACACCGTGGTCTGGACACTCGGAGGAGCGTGTCTCATTTCCTTGGTAGTAGGACCATCCGCGCCGGAGGTGAGTCGACTCGGATCGCCCCAGCTCACGACGTCTCACAAGTTAATGCCGAAATCATGTGTCGAAAACCTTCTACGAGAACAACTTTCGATACGCTTGACGGCATGGAGCTGGGATACGCGCGGGTCTCGACGACCAAACAGGACCTCGAGCGGCAGATTGACGCCCTCACCTCGGCCGGCATCGCCGAAGACCGCATCTACGTCGACCGCAAGTCCGGAGCCACCACCGACCGCCCCGGCCTGACCGCACTGCTCGACTACGCGCGTGATGGCGACGTCATAGTCGTGCACACTCTCGACCGCCTCGGACGTAACGTCCGCGACACCCTCAACCTGATCCACGATCTGCGTGAACGCGGCGTCGGGGTCCGCAACCTCGCCGACCCGATTCGGATCGACTCAAGCAACCCGGACGACCCGATGGCGCAGCTCGCGGTCGTGCTGCTCGCGTTGTTCGCGCAGATGGAACGCACCTACACCCTCGAACGCGCCGCTCACGCCCGCGCCGTGGCGACCGCGAAAGGCCGACGCACCGGCCGCCCGTCGGTTGTGACCGAATCCCAGATCGCTCACGCCGTCCAACTCCGAAACGCCGGCGCCACCGCCGCGGAGATCGTCACCAAGACCGGCCTGACCCGTTCCACCCTGTACCGGCACCTGCCTCCGCGGCCACTCGAGCCAGTCACCGCCGCTGCGCCCACGCCGACAGCCGAGGCTGTGGCCCAAAGTCCGACTCCGATACAGGAGGTTGCCCGGAGGTCCGCGCCCCGCCGGCGACCAGTTGACGTGCCCGACGTGCGGCTATCGACCGTCGACCAGGAAGGAGAATGCCCCACATCTCGATGACCTCATCATGATCTGGCTGTGAATCACCCCCGCCAACCGGATCAGCGAGCACCGTCACTGTGTGCGAAGCCAACCCACGAGCAGATAATGGTGATTGGCTGCGAGCGCTGGGTGGCGGGTCATTGGTCATCCGCACCGTTCCATCTGGCGGCCTGCCCGTCGCGATACGCCAAGCTGTGACAACGCGGAAAGAAAACACCATGCCCGACACCAACAATCACGACCCGTCCGCCGAGAACGCCAACAGATCCTTCAACCTCATTCCCCTGGAGTACGCTCCCGGTTTGGTTCTGGGGATGATCGCCCGCTTCGCTGAAGGTCTGCCAGAACCGATGGTCATCGGCGCGAACGATCAGCCGGTGGCAGCCTTGATCCCCATCGATGACCTCCTTCGGCTTCGTGAATACGACCGTCGCGCCCTCGATTCCGAGGACTCGTTCTACGCCGAACTCGATCACCGGCTTCACCACGCGGACATCGAGCAGTCGGTGATAGACCTCAACGCCGTCGCCCGGTCTCTCGGGCCGACCGGAGAACAGTGGGCCGACAGACGTCACGGCAACAAACAAGATTGACGAGGTCGCCCGCTCCCATATCGACCGAATCCTGTCGGCGCACAGCCCTGCTCGCCGCCCCGGCGCGGTCGACGCGGACCACATGTCGTTGCCGTCGACGATCCACACCCCGGTCAGCTTCTGCGGGACAGTTTCCCTATGAAGGTCTGTCCAACACGGTACGTCCGCAAGCTCACATCCCGTGCCGGGCGTGGTCGATAAGGTTGTCGACAGCGATCTCAGTGAGCTGTCCCGATTCGAGGTCCTCAAGCGGGCTGTTTCCGTCGAGCATGTCGGACGCCGTCAGCCACCAGCTCGCGGCGCCGTAGGGGTCAGCGTCGACGTAGAGGCGTCGGTTGGCGTGACGGACGACGTCGTGGATCTTGTGCCGACGGGCGTCGAACTGGAAGACCGGATACAGGTAGTTCGGGCGGGCGCCGACGGGCAGGCCGATCAGATCGACTGCCAGGCGACACTTCTGGGCAGTACTGGGGATCGAGGAAGCGGTCGATGCCAGGATCCGGGTGACCTCCGTCGAGTCGACCACGACGAGCGAGTCAAGGATCAATCCTTTGGCAATGCCCAGGTCCGCCTGCCGTGACGTAGCCATGGAAGGAAGGCTACATCGGACCCAACTCAGGACGACGCCCGCCAGGATCCCTTGCCGAATACCGGTTGAACCGTCCCCCGCATTCGGGGAGAGATTCTCAGCCTGCGCGCGCTGATGCCTGCAATCCCGGGGCCGTCCCGGTACGCGCGGGGGAGATAGAGAGGTAGGTGCGTTGCTTCGTCGTACGTACGTACAACTGCTACCAACTGGGACCGTCCCGTACGAGCGGAAGAGATATCTGCCCGTACTCCTGGCATCACGGGGTAGGGACGGGAGGTCCATTGCTGGCCTCGCTGGCCTGCCCTTCAGCAGGTCTGGCTGACACACATCGGCCCGGCTGTGGTCGGCTCGATGTTGGCGTGCCGCAGTGTTTAACGTCGGCCGTGTCCACGGTCGACGGGGAGTGGACTGCAAGTGATCGGATGTTGCGGGCAGCGTTGAGGTCACGATCGAGAATCAGGCCGCACTGCTCGCAGCGATACACACGCTCGGACAGCCGCAGCGTGGCTTTTACTGCACCGCAGTCCGAGCATGTCTTGGAGGTCGGCGCGAACCTGTCGACAGCGATCAGGCGTGCGCCGTACCACGACGTCTTGTATTGGAGTTGCCGACGAAGCTCCCCGAACCCGGCGCGGCGGATCGACCGGTTCAGGCTGGCCTTGGCTCGCCGACCATTGGGCAGAAAGCTACCTGGACGGGCCGGGTCGGGTTTGGGGCGCGGGGCGGCCGTCATCCCTGACACTGCCAGATCCTCGATTCCGATCGTCTCGAATTCAGTTGCGATCCGCTTCGTCACCTCATGCAGACGTCCCCGACGTCGAAGCGTGTCGGCATGTTGCAACCGCGCGATCCTGCGGGTGGTATCCACCCAGCCGGCAGAGGGCCCCTGCACATTCCTGGGGCCGCGCTGCCGAGCGGCGTGCTGTTGCAGTCGACGAAGCCGCCGGTTGAATGCGGCAGAAGGGTGGCCGGCGACCAGTTCATCGGTCGACAGTGCAACCAGCGAATGCACTCCCACATCGACCCCGACTGTCCCGGCGGCCCGCTGCCGCCGGGTGGCTACCGGCGCCGGAATCGCCTCGGTGGGAACATCGAGAATGATGCTGACCGTCCATCCGGTGCCGCGGCGGACGAATCGCGCGGATTTGGGTATGGCGCCACGCTGGATCCAGCGACGGAGCCTACGGGTGTTCTCCTGTACCCGAAGCGATCCGAGGTTGGGGATACGAATCCTGTGCCCCTTGTCGATCACCTTCCACGGATTGTCGCCGCGGCTGGTGACGCTGAGGTTGAAGATCGCGAACGAGTCCTTCGAACGGTGCTTCTTCTTGAACCGTGGCCATCCGGAAGGGCGGCAATCCTTGCGCGGCTTGCGTGATAGGCGGATGGGCGCCCCCCGATGATCCCAGTAGCGGGCAATCGCAGCATCGAGATTGCTGAGTGCCGCGCCCACGACGAATCGGGAGACGCCGTGGTTCTCGACGTGCCACCAGTGGAACCGGCTCTCCGGATCACGGCTGAGCTCGGTGAACCGACGACTCAGCGAGGTCCTGTTGGGACACTGACGCAACTCCTCGGGTGCCTGACGCAACGCGTTCCTCTTCCAGTCCGCGTCGCCGAGTAGCACTTCCGCCTCTTCGTCGGTGCCGGCAAACGCGTGGGCACGCTCGCGCAGCCATGCGTATCGCTGCCCATTCCAAGCGTTGATCGTGGCCAGACCCCAGTTGTAAACCGCGCGAGAAGTACCGACGGACCGCTCGAGTAGCAGTCTTTGGTCTTCGGTGAGTGCCGCTGCATCGAGGTGAAGCAGCACCGCGCGTGAGCATCTCGTGTCGACCATGACGGGTTCCCTCGGTCCTCATACCGATCTCGTGGTCCTCCCCTCCGGTGTAACACCAAGCGCCGACGCACGCAACAGGGAGGAACGGAATCTGTTTCCATATATGGGTTTTCGCCGGTCCAAGCCGCACCCCACTCTGACCTTGTCCACAGAGGCCGACCCGTTGGCGGAAGTTTCCGAGAACGAACCAAGAACATCGATTACGAGCAGCCAGTGAGAGATTCGCAGACCCACCAGAAAACAAGGAACGCACTCATACCTGGCGGCAATTCCGGCGCCAGCGCACGAGAGTGTCGTCGAGAATTGAAGCAACGGCGACAGCGAACCGAAAACACTAGGACACAAACGATATTCACCGAACTAGAAAATTCCTCCGAAGTAACGAGATCGACCTTCCTATCCACGTTGGCGCGCTCGTCCCCGCAGCACCCTCCGGGCGCTTTGCCGAGGGCGCTCACCAGCTCGGCACTGACTCCCAATCCGGGAACGCGTGACTCGCTCGCCTCCCCGGACGAACCGCGGCCGGCGAGCACCTCCAAGGTGGCCGAATCAGGCCGTCCGCCAGGGGCCGTGACGTCACCAATCACTCGTGCCGGATCGCCTCGCAACAGAGGTGACCGATCGACCCACGGACACCGTCTCCGCGTCCGCCACCATCCCGCCCCCGGGCGCACGGACCACGCTCGAGCGCAGCGAACGCGCCACCGTCGTGGCAACCGCTTCACGGTCACACCGACCCGCCAGGCCAGCAGGCGCCGCGGCGCGCCATGTCACAACTCCTGTCGCCGTCGGGGCGACCGGGTCGCGGCGAATCAGGCAGCGAGCGAGCGAGCTGGCCGAGCCACCGGACGGGTCACCGGAGGTGACTCCACCGCCTGCCAGCGGAGCGGGCGGCGGCCACCGCTCAGCCGGCCCCACCCGTCGCAGACTCGCGCGCCCGGGGCGCGACACAGGCCGGCAGGACGCCGCAGCGCCAGCGGTTGCGAGCGAGCGAGTAACCGCCCGGAGAGGGCACAGGCGCGCCAGCGCCGAGCACCACGCAGGACACAAGGCCGCGGCGGACAGGGCACCCCGCAGGGGTCGCCGGAGGGGGAGTGAGGGAGGTCGCGAAGCGACCGGACTGAACGGACCCGGAGGCGATAAGGACCCTCGCGCAGCGAGGGCGACGAGGCGCCAGCCGAGGAGGTCGTCCCGGCTCTGCCGGGCAAACGAAGGGTGCAGGGAGCGCAGCGACCGAAACCCGAAGTGCGTCACGACTCCTTATGCCCTTTTTGGTTAGAGCCATAGCAAGCGGCTCCGAGCGTCAGCGAGGGGAGCTTGCGTAGTTGGCGTACTGGGGAAACAGGTCGAATTCTCCATCTTTGCGACCGGTCGCAGAGACGCGAGACACCCCGAAAACAGGGGGTCGCAAAGATGGCACCGTTTTCCTGTTTCCCCAGTCCAGGGCGGGTGTGCTTTGCGACCTATGATCCACGTCACTGACGCAGATGTCGCAAAGACGCCGGAGGCGGGTTTGGGGCATATCAGTGGCGCCGGGAGCGCAGCGAGCGGTGACGCTGTATCGGTGTTGGCGTCAGGGTCACACGGGCCGCGTCAGCGGGTCGTGCCGAGCAAGGCGCAGCCGTGTCGCAGCATCGCTGCGACTGCCCCAGCGTCGATGTCGGGTGGCAGTCGCAGGCCACCTCGTTGGGTCCAGGTTTGCCTTGAGGAGGCGGCGTCAGCCGTGGCCACAACCTGAGCGGAGGCGGAGCAGCGTCGTGGGTCGGGTGCCCGCGCGTGAGCGCGCCTTGTAGAGCAGTTGGCACCCGTGAGGGCCCCACGACGATGTTCCACCGCAGCGGTCCGGCGGCGGCGTTGCCAGGCGCGCCGAAGGCGCACCACGGCCGGCCGGTACCGAGGTCTCGTCTCGTCGGGGATCCGGCACGGGTCGGCCGCGTCAGCGGTCGCAGGGGGCGTCCGGTGGTGCCGGTGCGGATCGGGCAGCGGCGCAGCCGGCTGCCGCCACCGGCCTGAATCAGACGGTCGCGGGCCGCTCCGGGGTGAGCCGAGAAGGGCCGCCTGCGGTGCCACTGCGGCAGCAGCCTGAGAGCTCACGGGGAGGCCGCCGCAGGCGGCGTGCGGCGGCCTCCCGGATACCGGGTGACGTCACGAACCGGCGGCGAACAGTCGGTGTCGGTGTCGCCGCCGGTGTCGGCGTGCAAACCTGGGTGAGGCCCCTGCTTCTTTCCAGGAGGTTCACCGATGTTCAGCACCGATTTGCAACCGATCCCCGGGGTATGGGGATGGCTCAGCGTCGTGTGGAACTGGTTTGCCAGTTGGCTCTGAGCTGACCCGAGGGAGCTGCCCGCCGCAGGGATCTGCGGCGGTGTTCGACACGGTCTCGCTGCAGGCTGGGCTGCAGCCTCCGGCGGCAGCCGGGGAGACAGGGTCGGCTTCTTCGGCGCACGTGGGCTTCGGTCGCAGTGCTCTTCTGCGACCGGCTCTGGGCGCGCAGCGTCCAGGGCCGCCAGGTCACCAACGATGATCGCTTCCCCTGGTGTCCACGTGCGCCGGAGGAGCTGGTCGCCGCGGCGGGAAGTATCGCTGATGCGGAAATACACGCCGGTTCCCGGCGTTGTTCGACGGGCCTCACGATTTCGCCGTTGTTCGCGGCCCAGCGCCCGCGAGAGAGGCCGGTTTTGTGGCCCGGAGAGCATTTCTCAGCGTGTTTATGTGAATGCGCGGTCGTGAAATTCGGCCGGGGAATTACTTCAGCGGTGAATCCGCCATTGTTTAAGGCCCGAGAGAAACGCACGAGTGTTTTGAGGGCTGGTCGCCGGCCGCCAACGGGCCCAGGGAAAGCCCAGGTCGCGGGGGTGCGGCACCCCGGCGCCGCGCCGCGGAGCGGCCCACGGCCGCAGTGGGGACGATGCGACTGTTCTGAGGCCACCGAAGGGACGGTTGTGCAGATGGTGCGTTCCTTGAGAGCCGCATGCATTGTCACGGCCGCGCAGATGTACCGGCTACTAGGCATCCGTTCATGTGGCTGCACTGCGGCGCGCAATCCCCGCCGCTGCCACCTGTACCGCTGCACAGCAGGCAGATGAGGGACGGTAGAGAAGATCAACAGCCGTATAAGGGGCGGTTGGGCGGTTGTCATGGCCCCTGAGTGGTTCAAGTACAGATCATCAGCCAGTCTAGAGACAGTTGTACCGCCATAGAATTGCCAGCGTTGACGCCGTAGTGACGGTTCAACAGTCACATAAGAGCCGCCACAACGGTGGCAGAACAGTTGTGTGGCCCTATGGCTGCCGCCCGGGGTGGCAGCACATGAGCCGGTTAAACGGCGATAGAACAGCACTGCGGCGGTTGAGCAGCACTACGGCCAGTGAGCAGCACTGTGGCGAGAGAACTGCACTGCGGCCAGTGGGCAGTTGTGCGGCAGCATTGCCGCCACCCGCTCCGATGTCCGGCGAAAAGGAAGAACCCGCACCCTGCCGGCGAGGCAGAGTGCGGGTTCTGGTGGGTGAGGGGCCCGGGTCAGCAGTGGCCGATCTTGCTCCACGGGTTGGCCGAGAGTGCGGCTACGCGGTGAGCGCTCAACGCTTCCTCCACTCAACCTCCGCGTTGTAGCCGGCATCGCGGGCGGCCGGGGACACGAGGGACTGGGCCGCATCGGTGAGGTTGTGGTCGATAGAGACTGGACCACGCATCCACATTGCGTCGACAACCTTGGTGATGGCCGACTGCTCGGCGGGCGTGAGCTCGACGCGTTCGAGGGCAGTAGCGAGCCGGTTGAGGGCATCTGCGGTCGAGTGAACCGGGAACGCCACCTCGACGTAGCGGTAGGGTTCGCGTCCGCTGCAGTAGATCTCGTTGACGCTCGAACCCTGGTCGCTGAGGATGTGGCACGGGATGCGACCGCCGTGGTCGGCCCGGTACTTGAGGACTTGGTCCAGGGCCGACCGCATTCCACCAGCTACGGCCTTGACGGGCTGGTAGGACCAGTAGCGCAGGTCCGACACCTGGTCTGCTGTGAACACATCACGGTCGAGGACCTCGAGATTGGCGGTGACCTCGTCGAGGTATCCGTTCTCGCAGACCACCGCCGTCTCGTCGAACAGCAGGCTGTGCGAGCCCCACGCTCCATGTGGCGGTGCACCCCTCGGTTTGTGCTCGCAGATCGCCAGTACCGTGCCGGTATCGGGGTACATGACCACCCAGTCGACCCCGTTGCCGGATTCGGTCACGTATGGGATCCGACCGTCTTCGAGATCGCTCTCGGTGAGCGTCGGGGTGATCATCTGCACGACAGCCCACCGCAGGGCCTCGCTGCCCGACGAGCCGAGTGCGGCGATCGCTCGATTGATGTCGGCCTCGAACGCTTTGTAGGCAACGCCCGTGTGGGAGATCCACGTGGACCGAAGTGGCTCCGCGTAGGGCGCGTGGTCGAGATCTGTCAAAGGTGTCTCCTTCGTGTGTGCGACTAGGCGGGTGGGGGCCGGATGAGCTCAGCTCGCCGGCGGCGGGGCGGCGGCCTCCCGGTCACGGCGGGCCTGCAATGCGTCGATCGCCGCCCGGTGCCTCGGGGTCATCATCCCCGGCTGGCGGCCGTTGTCGGCGCGGCCGTCGGGGGTGTTCGCGATCTCGGGTTGTGCGGTCGAGTGGGTTGGGTTGCTCACGGGCTCTCCTGGTGGTGTCGGGTCGCAACCTTGTCCGATGTTGGCTGCGCCAACCGACGCCGAGGCGACTGGAAAACGAAGAACCCGCACCTGCCGGGAAGGCAGAGTGCGGGTTCTGTCGTAGGTGATGCGGTCAGGCCGTCGGCGGCGAGACGATCCGCACCGTCCGAGGCGCGCTGGCGACGGTGAAGCCGCACCGCCGGGCGGCCGCGGTGAGCGGCTCCGGGCTCGGGTCGGTCGGCCAGGTCGCAGCCTCACCGGCCTCGTGGAACAGGGCGACCGCGTTCGGAGTCGGCCCGGTGGTGAACCGGGTCTGGTACCGCAGCCCGCCGAAGCTGACGGCGTCGAACGCCGAAGCCCACTCTTGCGGCACCGCGTACGGCGTCATGGACGCCAGCTCCCGGGTGAGGCCGAAGTCCGCCGCCTTATCCGCGCAGGTGTCGGCTACGCGGTGGTCGTGCGGCACGGCCAGGGTCGAGAGCTGCCGAGTAGCGGCGAAGGCGTCGGTGATGATCCCGGTGGTGGCCAGGGCCTCGCCGACGGTCTCCCGGATCGCGGTGACCTCGTCGAACGCGAGGTAACAGGTGCCTCGCGGCGGCGTCAGGTCGAACCGGCCGCCGCCGGAGGAGGAGAACCACCACGGACCGTTGGCGGCGCTGTGCCCACGGATGAGCTTCTGTGCGGTTGTGACCTCGCAGCCGGGGAAATCCTTCAGCGGCAGGGCCGGTGGACGCAGAGCGACAGAGTCTCGTGTCACGCGCGCCACCGCTCGGCATCGGCGCGGGCCAGCGCCAGTGCGGCATCGACCGGGTGGCCGTCGGTGATCCACTCGACCGCGCTGCGGTCGCCGAGACCGGGCTGCCGGCTGCGCAGCCAGACCGCGCAGGTCCACGGGTCGGCGGCCTCGCGCAGCGTCTGCCACAGGGTGATCAGGTGCGGGTGCACCGTCCTCTCGTCGGTGAACTGCCAGGTGGGGTAGACCCACGGGCCGTCGTCGGCGAGTCGGCAGGCAATCACCGTCCCTGCAGCCACGGCCTTGTTCACGGCCTGGCGGCTGATGCCCCACCACCGGGTCAGGCCGCTGGTGTCGTAGAACGGGCCCACCAGCAGGTCGTAGACGTGGGTGGTGGGCAGCGCGGCGGCCATCGAGGCGGCGATCGACTCGACGTCGTCGAAGACCTCGGCCGGGACGCCGGCCGCGCGTGCGTCACGGAACGTCGCGTGGACGCGGCGGGTGAGGAGGTCGATGAGCTTGCGCTCCTGCTCGACCAGGGTGGGGGTTTCCATGCGAAGTCCTCCTAGCAGGTCAACCACGTCAATCACATTCTCCCGTTGGGCGTCAACCGTGTCAACCAGCCGGGCGGCTGACTGTTCGAGGCTGGCCCGTGGTTGGCTCCGCCAACCCCCAATCGGCCCGGCTGCACAGATGGAAGAAACAGAGCCTGCGCGCCACCATGGAGGCGCTGCGCGGGCTCTGGATGACCTTCTGCTTGTCGGAATCCTTCTGACTCGACGCGATTCCCAGCCCCAGGCGCCTCTCGTGCCTCTACTGTGACTCGCAGTTGGGAAGGGAGAAGCTGATGGCGTTCATCTGCCTGTGTGGCCATCGGTACGCAGCAGCCTCAAATGCCCGCGGATGCGTGCGCTGCGCTGCGAAGGCTGCGCAGCGTCGAGCTGCGCCCACTACCAAGTCGACTCCCGCAAAGGCTTCCGGTCGGCCCAGGAAATCGACACAGGCCGCACATCGCACCGCCGTGGACCGAATGGTGCGCGGGCGCCAGCCGAATCTCAACGAACTCACCGTCGAGCAAGCGATTCAGCAGCTCGTGGACCGGTATCTGAGCCGGGTAGGGATCCCTGACCGAGACATTCTCGCCTCTGGATCTCCAGCCACCGCCGTCGTCGACACGATAGTCCGACTATCCGGAAATGCGACACTCGAACGACTGCGTCGGGAGACTAGCGCCCAACAGAAGGCGAGTAGCTCACTCGAAGCCGCTATTGCGCAGGAGTTCCGCCGCCAGATCCGTGCCCGCACCAGTGCGAAGAAGCTTCAGGTCCGGTCTGTCGTCGGAGGCGGGCTTCCGGGGATGGGACGACGCACCTAGTCGTCTTGGTAACGACGAGGGCTGCCAGGGATGGATCGTCCCGCCGAATGCAGTCCTCGGACAGGTGATCCAGGATTCGTCCCATTCCATTCGGCACGTGCGGGAGTTCGCGATTCGTCAAACAGAGCAGGTGGCGTTTCTCAGCGTCGACGCGTCGGCCAGCAGTGCCGGCATCCGCTGCCGATGGAGCGGACGTTGGAGTGCCTCGGGGTCGAGACCTCACCGCAGTGGGTGCACCGGCACCGCCAGGGCTTCGCCGAACCCAGATAGTCCTCCAGTGGCTCGAAACCGGCCGCGCGCATCACGTCGACCGCGGCGGAGGCCTTCGCCGCCAACATCTTCGCCGCAGCCGCCCTGTTGCGGCAGATTCGGCAGCCGGAACCTTTGGTGCGGATGTTGTTGACGCGTGGCCGCCCCTCCGTGTCGCACACCAGGCAGCGGGCCGGCCACGGCGCACTGATCTGGCCCGGATAGTCCGTGAGGGGCTCGAAGCCGGCGGCGCGCAGCTCGGCTGCTGCCACGTCGGGGTCGAGCCCGTTCCGCGCAGACTCCTGGCCGCCGCCGTGCGCCCGTCGGAGTGCGGTCGGGATTCCGCGCTGCGCGATGCCGCGGGCTGTCGCGGCGCAATGGCGGCAACCGTATCCGGCCTTGACGTTGTCGTACTTGGGAGAGACCTCCCGCTCGCATGCACGGCACCGGCACAGCCATGGCCGACCGGAGCCGGGATAGTCGGTCAGCGGCTCGAACCCGGCTGCCCGCATCACGCGTTCGGCCTGGGCGGGGTCGAGACGCCTGCTCGCGCCTGTCCGCCGCCTGGCACAGGCAGAACACGGACCGTGGCGACTGATCGCCGACAGTCGCGGAGTGATGACCGCACCGCACGTGAGGCACCGGCACCGCCACGGCGTATCCACAGCCCGAAACGGCTCGAGAGGTTCGGCGCCCGCCGCGCGCATCCGCTGGGCAGCCTGCTCGGGGTCAACACGCCGGGGCATCGGGGACCTTCCTCTTCGTGTAGCACAGGGATCGTTGGGACGTGGCTACGCCGAACTCCGATCTCCGGGGCGCGTTTCCGCGTAGCGACGATCATCCAGCGGACCATCAGCGCGTGTGGTCGTCGGCACCCGAAGCGCTAGCCGCGGGCTCCGCGCCAGCAGTGCTTGCAGCCGTGCCCGTTTCGGACACTGGCACGCCTCGGCGTCGATACCTCACCGCAGTGGGTACATCGGCACCGCCACGGCTGATGCGAGCCGCGATACTCCTCCAACGGCTCGAAACCCGCTGCGCGCATCAGCGCAACGGCAGCGGCGGCGTTCGCTGCGATATGCCGTGCACCGATCGCTCGATCGGCGCAGGCCCGGCACCCGGCCCCGTGGCGGGCAACACTGAGCCTGGGTGTGCTCTCGCGCCCACAGGCCATGCAGCGGCACGACCACGGGGCTTCGACCCGCCCCGGATACGGCACGAGCGGCTCGAAGCCCGCTGCGCGCATCGTCGCCGCCGCCACCTCAGGATCAACGGGAGTGCGCTCTACCGGTGTTCGCGTCGCCCCACCTCGTTGATCCGATGGGCACCGGCGGCAACCAGCTCCGGGCATCGTCCGGCGGCGGTACGACAGCGTGACCTCGTCGCCGCACTCGACGCAACGGTGCAGCCACTGCTCTTCCGCACCCGGGTACGGCTCCAACGGTTCCAGGCCCATCTCGCGCATCGCCGATTCGGCGCGGGCGGGGTCGTGGCGAGTCGTCGCCCTTCCGCACGACCTGCACGGCTTCTGCCGGCTCATCGACGACAACCGCGGCGTGATGACCTCCCCACACCTCAGGCACCGGCACCGCCACGGCGCATCCGCATTCAGATACGGCTCCAATGGCTCGGCGCCAGCGGCACGCATCCGTGCGACAGCCTGCTCGGGGTCAATACGCCGCGGCAACGCGAACCTCTCCTCAGTTACGACACTGGCGCCGACACGCTACAACGACCGCCAGCATGGTTCGGCCAGCGGCAGGTCTCGAGTCTCGGTCATGGCGTCAGGACACTGCCGTATCCACGATGAATAGCCCGACGAACCAGGTCACGACGATCAGCAGCGCCGCCCCGATCGGCCAGGGGAACATCCAGTTGCCGCGCCGGTGCGCGCGAAAAACCCCGATCCCGGCCATCACCAGAGCGACCACGATCCCACCCCAGGCGAACACGGTCCCGAACAGGGCGAGGTCCAGGTTGCACTCGTCATGGCAGTGGCCGGTCATCATCTGCAGCATCCCGCCGAGAATGAACGCCCACCACACCAAGACCAGCAGCGCGATCGACAGCACCGCGGTGGCGGCTGCGTCGACATACGTTCGGGTCCGCGTCGGCCGAGGACTCCTCGGCGGTGGCGGGCCGGGAGGGCTGGTCGTCATGGGCTTTCCCTTCTCGGACGGGTCTGTCACAAGATTGGATGCCCCGGAATCAACGAAAGTTCCCACGAAATGGCAAACACCAAGGCCTGATCCCATTCAGACTGTTCACGCGGGTGCACCAGGTCGATCCGCGGAGTCGCCACCCAGCGAACCTTTCGCCTCCGGCGTGCATCTAAGGAGTAGATGCCCGCGCCATGCGGGCCAACCTTCTCCGAAAGGCACGGCACCGCGATGAGTACCCCTGCAGGACAGAACCTTTCCGTCGGTCCCCTCGATATCGACCTGGGTGAGCTGGCGTCCGGGCCGGGCGCGACCACCGTATCCATCGATTCGGTCAGCGGCGGTATGTCTGCGGCCGGTGGGGTGTCCGCATCCGCCGGTGTGGAGCTGTGGGTCGGTGCACCCGGCGGTATCCCCCAGGTCAGCGCCAGTGTCGGGGCGGTATCTCGGCGGGAGGTGAGTCCAGCATCGGGGAAGCTACGACTCGATCGACCTGACCACCGACGCAGCCGCCGGCACGAGCGAGGTGTCGGTGCAGTCCGGGGAAGCCGAGGTGTCCGGGTACGGCGGTGTGGCGCTCGAGGCGGGCATGGAGCTCGATCTGGTCCCGGTCGACGGCGGGATCCCGGAGATCGGTGTGTCCGGTGGCGTCGGCTATGACAGCTACGGCGGCTACGACGTCCAGAGTGGGTACGAGGTGGCCGAGATCCAGCAGGACGGCGGAGACGGCTCGTATCTGGGCTGACCGAGATTCGCGGTGGGCGGCAAGCCAGTTGCGATGAGAACCTGGTTGTAGTGGGACGGCAATCTCGGTACACGATCGGAGACCACCATGTCGTTCGAGATTGATCAGGGTCTGTTGGTACGCGACATCGGGTCCGGAGGAGCGTGGAAGTCGCCTGAGATGCGCACCTACACCGACGAGGACCACCTGCAGCAGGTGATCGCGGCAGACCCGCAGCAGGTGCCGGGCGTCCCCGAGGGCGCGTGGGCGGTGCGGGAGCTGTCGACCTCGGCGGGCCCGGCGGACGTGTGCATTGTCGGGCCGGACGGTGCGTTGACTGTGGTCGAGTGCAAGTTGGCGTCGAACTCCGAGCGGCGGCGGATGGTGATCGGGCAGGTTCTTGACTATGCGTCCGCGATCTGTGAGGCAGGTGCGTCCGCGTTCCGTGAGCAATGGACCCGGCGCGGCGGTGCCGATCTGGCCGTTGTCCTCGGCCAGCCGGCGGCCGATCAACTCGACCGCAATATCACCGACGGCCGGATTCACTTGTGCCTCGCGGTGGACCGCATCGACACGGAACTGCGGCGGTTGGTGGAGTACCTCAACCGGATCACCCGCGACGATGTCGGCGTCACTGCGCTGCAGTTGTCGTACGCCCGACACGGCACTGTGGAAATCCTGATGCCATCGACGTACGGCGGGGAGATCGTCGCCGCCAAGGCAAAGGCGTCGGACCGGACTCCGGCGTGGACGAAGGAGTCGTTCCTCGACGCGCTAACCACCGATGACGACCGCGGCCGGGCGGTGCGTCTGTTCGACCTTCTCGACGCCGTTCCCGATCGCCGGGGAACGCGCGACGACCTGTGGTTCGGGAGCCGGCCGAGCGGGGGGATCTTCTTCTATCCATATGGGCTGCGGTACTCCCCGATTCAACTGTGGATCAACAAGTCCGGCACTCTCATGGCCTACGGTAACTGGAACCAGTACGTGGCGATCCGATCCCATCCCGGATTCTCCGCGTTGGCACGGCTGGTCGGCCAAGACCACACAGGTAGGTCGCAGGGCTTCGCCATCGCAGAACTCGACTTGGACGAATTCTGGACGGCGGTACTTGATTGCGCACGCGGCATCAACGGAGAAGTCGACCACGTGGGCAGCCGAGACGAGCCCGTCGACTGAGTATTGACGCTGGTGCACTGGGAGCATTGTTGACGTGAAGGGCTTCGCCCACGAACCACGATGAACAACTGCCATGATCGTGACCACGATCGCCTGCGCATCCTGCCACCTTGATTGTCACACCGCAGTTCAGTGCGTCGGCGGAGGGCAACTCCGATGCGACTGACTCACGGATCAGATGTGGGACGGCGTCAGCAGTTCGGCGAGTTGCTTTCGGGCCCGGTGGATTCGGGTCTTCACCGTCGCGACCGTGACCTGCTGGTGCTCGGCGATGTCCGCGTACGGCAATCCCGCGTACTCGGCGAGGACGATCGCGACCCGGAAGTCCTCGGGCAGCTGGTTGAGTGCGTGCCGGACGGCGTCGACGACGGTGACCTGTTCGTCGAACGGGGTCCGGTCGTCGGTGAGGTCGATCCCGAAGCCGTCCTCGTCGGTGACGTCGAGGCTGTTGGTGTCCTTGCGGCGGCGCACCAGCGTGAGGGCGGCGTTGGTGGCTATGCGGTGCAGCCACGTCCCGAAGCGGGCGTCGCCGCGGAACTTCGCCAGGTTCTGCCAGGCGCCGATCACGGCGTCCTGGAGTGCGTCCTCCGCGTCGTGGGTGTTGCCGGTGATCTGCAGGCACACATGCCAGGTGGGGGTGCGGTAGCGGCCGACGAGTTCAGCGAACGCGTACTGGTCACCGCGGCGGCAGGCCGCCACCAGTTCTGCATCGTCCATCGTGCTTCTCCCCCGCACCTTCGCTGTTTCCGCCACGCGTATCCCCCGCGCCAGGCGGGAATGCTACCTGCCGCCGCGACGGCCCTCCCGACTGATCTTCCGCGGGAGGGTGACCGGTCTGCGGCCGTCGTCAGTGCAGATCGCCGCCGAGGTCCACGCCGGGGTCCAGTCCCGGATCGAATCCGCCGTCGTCGATGACCGGGTCGAACGCGGTCGTCGCGGAGTGGTCGTCGCCGACAGTGAGGTCGGGGAACAGCTCGTCCGCGTCGGAGTCGTCGAGCGTGAGATCGGTGTCGAGCGCGGCATCAGAATCCGGTGCATCACCGACCGCGTCCTCGTCGAACAGGACGACACCGTCCTTGTCGTCGGGGAAGACGGGCTCATCATCCATCTCGGGGACGAGGTCCGGGTCGATGGGTGGGGTGTTCGGGTCGAGCGCGACCGACAGTGCCCGCTCCCACAGCCCGTCGGGCATGGGCGGCAGTTCACCCAGTGCCGCGAAGAGGGGGTCGTCGTTGTCCATCAGTACACCTCGTTGTCAGTCTTGGTGACAGCCGTTGCCGGGCCGTCTGGGTCTATTGTGCCTGTTCCCGCTCCTGCGGCGATCACAGTGCGATGACGGCCGACCTGCCGCCACGCCCGCTGGCGGGATGGGCGGGTGTCGGTGCGGTGGCCAGTGCGTCGTCGGGGGTGTCGGTGACCAGCATCTGGTTGCCGGAGTCGGCCCACGCCGCTTCGAACTGGGCGATGGGGATCTCGAGTTGGTTTCCGCCTGGGGTGCCGGGGTCAGAGAGGATGACGACTCCGCGGGTGTCGTCGATGCCGGCGACGACGAGGACGTGATCGGCGGTGTCGTCCTCGTCGGGTTCCTGGTCGGGGTTCCAGATCTCGCCGGAGTCGACCATCGCGAGCACCCCGTACCCATCGTCGAGTTTGCCCCGCAGGTCGTCGAGGGAGCTGTTGGTGAGGGTGGCCGGCACACCCTGGTCCTCGAGTAGCTTCTCTATGTTCGGCAGGGTCATGCCCTCGCTGGGGTCGGTCATCAGTCCGAGTTCGAGGGCGCGGTCCACCAACTGCTGTGGGCCGGTGATGTCGACGCCGGTGTACTGGGAGACGATCTGCGAGACCGCCGCCGGTCCGCAGTAGCCGTCGACCTGCTGGAAGAACCAGTTCAGCGTCCACGCTTCCGGGTTGCCGTGGACGCCGTCGTCGACGACCTCGCCAGGCTCGGTCTCACTCGAGTCGGATCCACTCTCGGTGACGTTGGATTCGCCTTCGGTGAGGTCGATTTCGTCGAGCGCGGGCGGCACCGACAGCGACGGATCGGCAAGAGCCGGAGCATTCCCCTCCTCCGTGTCCGCCAGGCCGGGAAGCTCCGGCAGGAGGTCAACGTCAGCGGGAATCGGCTCCAGCTCCACGACCAGGTCGTCGATGAGCCCGGACGCGTCGCTGTCGGTCCAGTTCATGGCGGTGAAGCCGTCGCCGAGATCGTCCATGACGGTGGAACCTCCTGTGGCGGTGGTGATGTGGACGTGTGGCTACAAATAGCGGAACCGCGCTGCACGCACCACAGCGAGGGCAGGGTGCGTGCAGCGCGGAAACTCGAGGTGGATCAGGCGAGGTCGCCGGTGACCACACTGTCGGTGGCCGGCGCCTCGTACACGTCGGTCCCGGCCTGGGTGTGGTAGCTGTCGTCGGCGGAGATCAGCGACTCGTAGGTGCTGATGTCGCCGAGGCAGCCGTCGCCGACGGTGTCGACGAGAGTCGATTCGAGGTTGCCGTCACCGTTGTCGTCGGCGACCCGGACATCGAAGCGGCCGTCACCGTCGACGTCGATGAGCTCTTCGTTGGTGTAGCCGTCGCTGTCGGTGTCGAGGGACGCCGTGTCGAAACGTCCGTCACCGTCGGTGTCGATCAGCTGCACGTCCTGATCACCGTCACCGTCGGTGTCGAACTTGGTCTCGGTGATGCGGGCACCGTCGACGATGTCCTCGCGGAACCGCTCGCCCGTCTCGTTGTAGAACGTCGCCAGGTCGACGTCACCGTCGTCGTCGGAGTCTTCGGCGACCCGGAGCGTACCGCCGGGGCGTGCCGCGGCCGCGGTCTCATAGGTGCCGTTGAAGTCGAGATCCTGCTCGACGAGGGTGATCTCGCCGTTGTCGTCGACGTGGGTGATGGTGTCGACGCCGTCGACGCGGGAGTGGATGACGTCGACGTTGCCGTCGCGGTCGACGTCGCGCGGCGAGTAGTAGTCGACGTTTCCGTCGACGCCGATGGAGGCGTTCTCCGCGGTGGTGGCGGCAGCAGCGGCCGGTGCGGGCTCTACGACGGGTGCCGCCTCCGCGACGGGCGCAGGCTCGGCGACCGGTGCTGGCTCAGCCGCAGGCGCAGCGGTGGTCGCGGTCGTGGTGCCGTACGACGCGGTGGACGGATCGCCGACCACATCGGCGTTGGGGAGCTCCAGGTCCTCGATCGCCGCATCGAGGTTGTCGAGCCGCTCGTTCAGGTCGGTGGTGGTCGGATCGCTCACGGTGGTCTCCTCGGGGATGGCGGTCGCGGTGGGGTCGGTGAGGTTGGCGGTCGCGGCGTCGACACCGGCCTCGGTGGCAGTGACCGTGTCGGCGGCGGAGAGTTCGGCGAGCTCCTCCTCGACGGCGGTGTCGATCGCGTCCTGCTTCTCGGCGTCGGTCAGTGTCGGATCGTTGGCGATGGCGTCGAGTTCGTCGACGTACTCGGCGAAGTCGGCGTCGCTGTACTCGGCGTCGGTGTTCTCGGCGGTGCCGCTCATCTGCTCGTCCTTTGCTCGTCGTGAACCGTCTCGGTTTCGCTTGTTGATAGTTGGATGCAGCGATCGGCCGAAAGGTTCCCGCCCACCCGAAAGATTTCCCGGAAGCACGGAAAACAGCTGCTCCGCACACGAAAGGGGGGGACTGCCGGAACCCCCCTTCGTCCGACAGTCCCCCATGCAAACACCGCACGGGCCGCTTATCGCGGCCCGTGCGGTGCTGTGGTCTAGTTGATCAGGCCCGACCGGTTCAGGAACGTCTTGGCGCCGTCGAGGCCCTTCGCGCCACTGAACGACGCCATCACTCCAGTGGAGGAATTGGCGTACCAGATCGAGAAGCCGTCGTCGTAGCCCGGACCGTCGACATGGGCGGCGGCGGTGCGGCTGGAGTCCTCGACGATCTCGTTCACCTTGGACGTGGTGTCGTTCATCATTGCCTGCCTGATCGAGATGACCCGCTTCTTCGCTTCCTTGGTGTCCACCGAGACGATGATCGACTGGTAGCTGCCCGAGGTGATCCCCGAGGTCAGTGAGCTACCTTCCTTGATCTCGCACTGGATCTGCAGTCCGCCGTTCTCGGTTTCCCCGCTGGTCTTGCAGTTCTCGACCTCGCTGCGCAGCGCCGGCGGCATCGCCGCGATCACTGCCTCCTTGGTTGTCGGGGGCGTCGCCGAGGAACCGCTCCCCGACCCTGCTGCGCCGCCACCGGAGCCGTTGTCCACTCCGGCGTCGGCGGCGACCGTCGCTGCGTCGGCGGGATCGTCGCCGCCGCGCAGCGCGAACACCCCCACCCCGACACCGATCGCGAGGACCGCGGCCACCGCGGCGGCGACCAGTCCCCACTTCCCCTTGCCGCTGGCGCGATCCGGGACCGGGGTGGTGTTGGCCGGCGGCCACCCGGCTGCCGGGGAACCGGCCGAGGCGCTGGTCTGCCAACCGGGTTGCGGCGCACCGCCACCGGGAGGTGCATACCCCACCTGCGCCGGGTGAGACGCGTGAGTCGGGGCCTGGGTCGCACGCGCCGTGGGAACCGGGGCACCGCCGAGACCACGCACGATCGGCGCCGCCGCCGCGAGCGCGCCCTGCGCGACCACCGTCTTCGGATCATCGAGGGTCGCGATCGGACCGAGATCCTTGAGCCGATCGTGCACGATCGGGATCCGCGACGAACCGCCCGTCAGATACAACGCCTCGAGCTGACTCGGATCGGTGACCTGCGCATCAGCCAACGTCAGCCGGGTGAGGGTGACCGCCTTGTCGAGAGCTGGTGCGATCAGCTCCTCGAACTCCTCGCGGGTGATCTGGAACCGCTCACTGACTCCCCCGACGCCGGTGACGGTGATCGTCGCCGACGGCGCCTCCGACAGAAGTTCCTTCGCGCGGCGGATCGAATCGTCCAGTGCGTACCGGACATCCATCGGTGCCTGCGTGCGCAGGAACGTCAGCAGGTCCGGGTTGCGGGCCTCGAGCTGCTGATCGACCCACCGCCGCACCGCCGCGTCGAGGTTCTTGCCGCCGAGACCGTTGTCGCCGCGGGCCGCGACCACGTCGAAGGTGCCGCGCTCGTTCGCTTCGAGGACCGCGATGTCGAGGGTGCCGCCACCGAAATCGAACACCGCGATCTTCGTGCCCGGCGCGAGCGTGTTCGCGCGCGAGTAGTAGTGCGCCGCCGCCCGCGGCTCGGAAACTGTCTTGATCCGCGAGGTGTCGAGACCGATCTTCACGGCCGCATCCAGGAGCACCTGGACTTCGCGCTGCGACCAGCCCTCGGGGTGGGTGAGCACCAGCTCCGTCGGCGACGTCCCGCCGTGCGCGCCGGTCGCCCGCGCGAGCACCGATTCGAGGACCGCCGCGACAGGCACGGAGGCGGGGATGTCGTAGCCGTTGACGTTGACCACACCCTGCCCGACGGCCCGCTTCGGTGCGGGGACGTAGCCGGCGGGGTTGGCTTCGGCGCGGTCGGCGGCGACGTCACCGACGGCGATGTTGTCCGGGGATTCGACGAACACCGCCGAGGACATGGTGGTGCGGTTGTGGCTGAGCTGCAGCGCTTCCACCGACCCGGACACCGGGCCGGTGTGCGCGGCCGCGGTGTTGGAGGTGCCGAAGTCGATGCCGAGGACCCATTCACGCGCCATCAGAAGCACACATTCGCACGCCGCTGGGCGGGGGTGGAGGCGATGCGGGGGCGCATGCTGCACGGGCTCATGTTCGGTCCTTCCACGATCTCGCCTGGTCTGGCGAGAACTTCACGGTCACCTAGTTGGATGCACGCAACGCCCGAAAGGTTCCCGCCGTCGCGGAGAAATCTCGGACCGAGGTGCGCCGAGCACAGAACGTACAGGTCGGCGCACCACCTGGTGGTGCCCATGGCGGGCGTTCGGACGGCGAGGAGTCTCCGTAGCGGGGATGATTGGAGCGGCGCCCCATCGGCACGCATGCAAGTCGATCTGCGGTGCGGATGCGCAGAGTCACCGTGATTCGGGCGGAAGCCTCGCGCAGGGCACTTACCTTTTCGAAACGCCTGGCCAGGTACGTTTGGTTGGGTGCGTGTACTGGTGGTTGAGGACGAGGAGTACCTGGCGGAGTTGATCGCCGAGGGGCTCCGTGGCCGGGCTATTGCCGCGGATGTCGCTCACGATGGCACCGGGGCGCTGCGCCGCCTGGCGGAGATGGACTACGACGTTCTGGTTCTGGATCGGGATCTGCCCGGGATGCACGGCGACGACATCTGTAGGCACGTGGTCGACAGCGGCTGGCTGACGCGGATCTTGATGCTGACCGCATCAGGCACTGTCCGCGATCGGGTGGAGGGGCTCGGGTTGGGGGCTGATGACTATCTGCCCAAGCCGTTCTCCTTCGACGAACTCGTGGCCCGTGTGCTGGCACTCGGCCGGCGCGCCCACCCGGCGGTCTCGCCGGCCATTCGCTGCGATGGCGTTGTCCTCGATGGCCCCCGCCGTCAGGCCTACCGGGACGGCCGCCCCCTGGAGCTCTCCCCCAAGGAGTTCGCGGTGCTGGAGACACTGATGCAGGCCGACGGCGTGGTGGTCGGCACTGACGACCTCATCGAACGGGTGTGGGAAGAACACACCAGCTACCACTCCAACGTGGTGCGCGTCACGGTGAGCAAGCTGCGGGCCAAATTGGGGGTGCCGAGCGTCATCGAGACGGTGTCAGGCTCCGGCTACCGCATGAGGAAAACGAACGAAAGAACCCGATGACGATCATGAACGTCGGCCGACTGCGCATCACCGCCCGGGCTCGGCTCACCGCCCTATACGCGGGCCTGCTGCTCATCGCGGGCAGCGCGCTGGTTGCGACGGTTTATCTCCTCATGCATCAGGTCCTCGGTGACCGTTTGAACTCGGCGTTCATCGAGGCTGCCCCGGGTATGCAGTCGCCGGTTTCAGACCAGACGACTGATGCCCAGGAGTGGGAGGCCGCTCTCCGCGGAGTGACCGATGCGGCAGGCGCCGCCCCGGCGCAGCAGTCGATCTCGATCGCGAGCCACGCCACCGCGGTCGCCGAAAAGGCCACCTTCGAGCAGTTGCTGATCCGGTCCCTGGTCGCGCTGGCCGTCTTCGCGGTCGTTTCGGCCTTTCTGGCCTGGTGGATGTCCGGGCGGGTGCTGCGCCCGGTCCATGCGATGACCTCGACTGCGCGGCGGCTGTCCGGCGAGAATCTCGATGAGCGCATCGCGTTGGAGGCCCCGCCCGGTGAGCTCAAGGATCTGGCCGACACCTTCGACGGCATGCTCGACCGGCTGCAGGGATTGGTCGAGGCGCAGCAGCGCTTCGTCGCGAACGCGGCCCACGAACTGCGAACACCGCTCGCGGTGCAGCGCGCTGCCGTGGAGATTGGACTGGCCGACCCCACCCCGGAGAAGGTTGCGCGGGTGCGCACCAAGTTGCTCGGCGTCGCCGACCGGAGCGAACAACTCATCGAGGGCCTGCTGCTCCTGTCGGCCAGTGACCAGGGCCTGGACAGAAGCGAGCGTGTGCGGGCCGACAAGGTGGTCGACGACGCTATCGCTGATCACCTGGCCGCCGCCGAACGGATCGAGGTCACCGTGGTGTCCCACCTCGAGCCGATCCTGGTGGATGGCGACTCGACGCTGCTCGGGCATCTGGTCCGCAACCTTCTGGAAAACGCCCTGCGCTACAACGTTCGCGGGGGGCGCGTCGACGTGCGACTCGGCCTCGACGGCCTGGAGGTCAGCAACACCGGTCCCGAGGTACCCGCCGACATCGTCCCGCACCTGTTCGAACCCTTCCGCCGTCTGCACCCGCGCAGACACGCTCCTGGAGAGGGGGCCGGCCTGGGGCTCTCGATCGTCGACTCCATCGCCCGCGCACATGGTGGGCGGGTCAGCGCGCATACCAACCCGACTGTTGGCCTGAGTGTCTGGGTGACCTTCGGCGGACCCACCGCGCCAGCTGTCGCCATGTCAGGTGCCGACCCTGCATCAGCCGGTTCCTGACGAAACGGAAGATCTGACACCCACACGATCAGTAGCGCGACATCGCTCTCAGCACCGAAAGATACTGATGCGGTTCTTTCAGATGCCAGGCGCTCTCTACCCGATCGCGGCCAAGCCGACCAGTAGCGTGCCCACCCCTGCCTGCAATTCTCGCCTTGCCGAGCCCCAGGCCGGACGCGCAGATTGCGAGATCAAGCCCGGCGTCGGTTGCTACTCCTGAGCCGCAAGTGGCGAACCCGCTGACGTGGTCCCTCCCCAGACGCACTCGAGGCAGCAGGTCGTAGTGGTCTGCGTCCATGCCTGTTTTTCGCTGATCGGACGATCTGGTGCCTTCGGGAACCCTTGTGACCAGAACGGGGAGCAAAGCCGGTTAGAGAAACGAAACATCGGTTTCGGTAACGATCCAGGGGTAGTTCACATGACACCCAGACGAAAGCAGCAACCCCCCGATGCGCACCTTCCGGCCGCCACACACGCCCCCGTCCCCATACATCCGCCCCAAACGGACCTCGATGAGAACGTCCGCGGTTCGGAGTGCGGCCGTCTTGCTCACATTGGCTCTGGCCACCGGATGCGGCGAGCAGGCCCTCACAGGGCAGTCGACAGTCCAGGCGACATCAGCGACAGAAACGGCTGCCGGAATATGTAATGAGGTTCCTTCGCCCTCCCGAGTGGCGAGATCCGATGACGCGCCAGATGGCAGGACCGACGTCAGGGCGACGGTCGAGCCGGCTTCCTTCCCCGCATCCCCGATATGGCAGAACCTCCCTCTGGCCGATCAGCAGATGTTCACCCAGATGAGCGAGGTCTACCGGACGTTCTCGCGGCATTCGGCGGAGATCTGGTCGGAGAACTACCGACTCGACCAGGGCGTGATCATGGCAGCTGATGCCGGAAGCGACGACGGCACGATCAACCCGCAGTACCTCTATACGATCGGTCATCCCCACCCCGAAACACTGGGCACAAACCCCACATCGGTGGACCTGCCAAGGGAGCTGGGACTGCCCCCGGTCTACCGCATCGACGACGGCCCCGTCCTGGAGAAGATCCGAGATGAATCCCTGATCTACGAATACGAGGGCGCCTACGCCGGCGTCTACTCCCCACACCAGCAACCCGGCTCCCGTGCGTACGGCGCCGACAACAGACTTCTCATGCTCGGCTACGTCCACGAGTGGTTCCATGTATTCCAGGGCGGCGACCAGTTCAGCCAGATCCCCAGCGAATCCGGCGGCACCACGGATCTGTCCACATACCCGCGGGAACCAGCAGACGTGCATGGACTCGCGCTGGTGGAAGACTGCGTCCTGGCCGAGCAGGCCGATACCCACGAAGAGGCACGCGATCTGCTGCGCACTTTCCTGGCCATCCGCGCCACCCGCTGGCAGACACAGCCGGGTGTGCGCGACAAGGAGGCTTCCGGGGAGCAGATGGAAGGACTCGGCCGGTACGTCGACGACCTCTTCGCGCGATATGCCGGCTACAAAGTCGTCTACGAAGACGATCAGCAGCGATCCGCTGAGCCCAAACCGCTCTTCGTATCGATTGCCGCGGGGCGTTCATACAACACCGGTTCGGCGATCGGTCGCCTGCTACAGCAGGCGACCGGGAACTCCGAGTGGCGAACCCTGGTGGCGAGCGGCCTCACCCCATCCGAAGCCGCCGCACGCTTGCTCGGTGAACCTGCCGGCGCCGAACGCGAACGCCTGGTGGAACAGGCCAAGACCGACCACAGCTATTCGGAACAGCTGAAGGCCGTCGAGAACGCCAACTTTCCTGATCTGGAGTTTCCCAAGCTCAGTTTCTGATGCCCACCCCCGGCCCGTGTGGCTACGCGACCCGAAGTTCGCGGCCACGACGGGCCGGCGGGGGCCTGGGCGCAGGTGGCTGACCGTCGGGCGCGGACGGGACGGTCACATCCCCCGGAAATGGAGGCCATGCCCCGGCCGACTGAGCTTTCATATCAGGACGACCGCTGAGCCGACATCCGTCGACGTGCAACGAGGCAGCGCGGGCCGCCGGTGGCCATAACAGGGATGACTTACAGTCACACAGTCTCTTTCGGCTCACATGGTCGCAGACCTCCGCCGGCGAACTGCACGGCATCCGGACGACTAACGCGTCAGTAGATATCTCGTACTCGAGCACCTGTCCGCCACGATTCACGCCCTTCTGCTCCGCCCGACAAGTCGTAGATGCTCGCCCAGGACAATTGAGGCCTTCTCGTGCGAACAAGCCCGCCAATGACCCATCTCTTCGCTCCGGTAGCATTCGCCGAAAATCGTGCAGATATAGGCGTTTTGCCTGCGGAAACCGATTCGGATTGAACACGGTAGGAGAACCCTCGTCATGAGAATTGTCCGGAAGATGCTGCTGTGCGTAGCAACGACGACAGCGTTGGTCGGAATCGCCGCGTGCGGTGGGGAGGCATCGTCGACCACAAGTGATGCTGCTGCCATCAGTGACTCGTTGCAGTCGCTCGCTGATACGGTCACCGCCCCCGGAGTAGCAATGACCTCGACCGAGTTCGTATCCCAGTTCTGCAAGCTCATGGACGAGCGCATGACACAGGATCAGGTCGCCGAGCAACTCGCGCTGGCGGTCGCCACCTACGAGGTTACGGGCGCCACCGATGAGGCTACGGACGCCGACGATCAGGAGGCGATCACGCGGGAAGCCGAGAACGCGGAGTCGAACGCGCTGGCATTCATCTCCCAAGTGCCTACCTGCCAGGAGCATCCAACCAGCTAGGGGTCTCGTCTCTGACCGCGGCAGGGAACATTTCGACCCGGCAGGGGTGATCCGCGCCAGACCTCACTATGGGTCCGCCTCATTCGGCGCCTGCTGCACCAGTGAGATTGAGCGCTACGCAGCAGGACGTACACGTCGGATCGGTCAGGGAACTCGGTCGAGGGCAACACCGTTGTTCAGGAACCCTTGAACAGAACCGTCCGCGGGGACCGTGACGTACACCTGGCCGCCACCTTCGGGCGCGTACTGAGTGCTCCCAGCGATGGTGTCCTTGCAGAAGGCGTCTCGGCAGAGTTGATACCACCGAACTGAGGTAACGGGACCCGTTCCGGCGGTGACTGCATACCGTCCGGGTTCGATCTGGTCGGGGACCGCCCACACACCTGACGAAGTGTATGGGTCGACCGAGGGCTCACCGTCCCAGTTGGCTTGCTCGCTGCCCGACGACGGGCCTGATCGCCGGTGGTATGCGGCGGGAGGCCGAGTTTGCCTGCCGCAGAGGGTTGTTCGACGAGGCGCCGCAGCTCGCTAGTGACAGGGGACGTCGGGTCGGCGTCGAGCATCGCTTGGAGGTGCTCGAACAGGACCACGGTGTGCAGCGCCGGATCCATCTTGCATCAAACGAGCAGTGCTGGGCACGCCTGGCACCGTACCCGACCGACCTCCCGCAGTCGGAGGCGCATCGGCCACCTCCTGCCCAGGTCGACTGGCTGTGGTCCGGACCCACGACGACTACAACCCAAAGACCGAGTGCATCACTCGTCATCAGCGTCCTCATAGACGAGGACTTCAAAGTCCTCGTCATCCGAGTAGCGCCACTCACAGGACGCCCACGCCGCCGGATTCGCTTCCGCCACTATCTGCTTCATGGCTTGCTCCACCGACTCTTGCCAATCCTCGAACGACATTTCCCTATTGCGCTCCAGGTATACCTGGTAGTCAAGACCGGCATGCCAAGGGAATGACCCCCCCCCGGATAGCGATCCAGGAATACGTCGTAGTCGAGATCGGCAGTCCAACTGGACAGCATCCACTGATCCTCGCCCTTGGGTTCGAGCTGTCCGTAGTTCGGCTCCAGCCCCTCTCGCTTCATCAGCGCACGGACTGCGGGCACTATCAAATTGGCCTGCTCATAGGGAGAGGAGCCCGAAGTTCGAAGGAGAAACGAAACGATCTCTGGTGCACGAGCCGGAACCCTAGAGCAACAGACCGACAACCCAGATCCATACGCCCGGAGTTACCCCAGCCTCCCTCATGGCGCCCGCTGATCTGACTTCGATACTGTCGAGTAAAGGGCGCTTCGCGTCACTCCGTGATGCCTACGGGGCGGCGTGCGTTCAGGCGGCGAGCAGTCCGTACGTGCGGATGAGAACGACGAGGGCGGCGTCCTCCGCGGCGGTCATCGTCGACAGGGCCTGAGCGTGCGCCCATGAGCGCTTCTCGATGGCCTCGGCGCGGACCTGGTCGACGGTGGCATGCGGTGGGAGGCCGAGTTTGCCTGCCGGGGTGGGTTGTTCGACGAGGCGCCGCAGCTCACCGGTGACCGGGGAGACGGGGTCGGCTTCGAGCATCGCCTGCAGGTGCTCGAATAGGACCACGGTGTGCAGCGCCGGATCCATCCTCAGTTGGTCGACGATGCCGCGGATCCGGTCCCGCGCCGGATGCGAATAGGCGAGCAGGTCGAGTTCGCGGATGATCTGGCCGGCGCGCTGCACCCCGGCGAACACCCCGAGGTGGTGCGCGAGAACGCTGCGCAGCTGAGGTACTCCGGAGCAGGCGACGAGCCAATCGTTGAGGGCAGCGGCGCCGCGGGCGGCGATGGCGCGGCCGTGGATCATGCCGTACTCGCCGAGCAGGTCCACAAGCCGGCCCCGCACCTCCGGCGGCACCGGGACGGAGGCGTCGGGGGCTTCGGAGTCGAGCAGGTCGAGCAGGTCGAACGGTTCGACCCCGGACAGGGCGGCGAGGGCGCGGGCATCGGCCTCGGTCAGGGCACCGGTGTGGGACGTTTCGGCGAGCAGACCGGCGACCGGCAGCACCGTCATCACGGTGTCCTGCATACGGGCGGCGAGGACGGCGGCGTGCGCGGCGGCATGCTCGAGCGGATCCCGCACCCCGAGCGCGCCTTCACCGAATCCGTCTGCCCGCGACAGCACCCCGAGAGTCGTCAACGGCGTGAAGCCGAGCTTCTTGAGGAACGCGATTTCGTCGGCGCGGGGGGTGGAGTCGAACAGGAACACCGCGGCGTCGGCGTCGACGGATGCGGTGCGGGTCTGCTCGAACCCGTCGATCAGCACCCGGTGGGTGCGGGCTTCGTTCTCCGCGGTCAACGTCGCCAGGCCCGGGGTGTCGATGAGGGTGTGGTCGCGGATCGCCGCGGACGGCAGCCACCGCTGCAGGTACGCGACCTGGTCGGCGGAGACGGGCAGCGCGGTGACGTGCCCGCGCACCGTTTCAATGGGGCGGCGGGTGCCGTCGAGGAGGACCGCCTCGGCGCGGGCCGGGGCACCGTCCTGGTAGACGGATACGACGTGGGTCGCTTCAAGCGCGGCGGTTTCGGCGACCGGCGCCCCGATCAACGCGTTCACCAGGGTGGACTTTCCGGCCTTGAGGCGGCCGACGATCACGATCCGCGGCGGCGACCACAACCGTGCGCCGATCCGGTTGGCGTGCGCAGCGAGGTCGGGGCCGATTGCGGCGAGGGCATGCAGGGCGCGGTCGAGGCTCGCGCGCGCCGGGTCCATCGGCGGCATCATCGGTGTGGTCACGACACCGCACCCCCCGCCGCGGCCACGCCGCCAGCGGACGCGGTCGCGCCGCCAACGGGGGCGGTGGTGAGTTCACCGATCAGAGCTTCGGCGCGAGCGATGTTGTCGACGACCACCTTCCGGTTCCCTTCCAGCCGCGTCAGCTTCTTCTCCCGGGTGGCCTTGTCGGTGCGGGCGATCTCTTCGGCGTCCTTGATCTGCTTCTGCAGATGCTCGATCGAGGTCTTGAGGTGATCGCGGTAGCGGATGACGATCTCCGGCCGGGTCAGCGCGAGAGCCGATTCGAGCATCCGCGCCGTCGTGGTCTTGGTGGTGCCGATCGTTTCCCGCATCCACGCGAGCAGGTTCGTCTTCCCGGCGCGCATCGCCTTGAATCCCAGGTTGACCCCGACCCAGGTGACACCGACGACGGCGCCGACCCCGACGAGGGTGGTCACCCCAATCAGGCCACCGAGCATCGACGACCCCATCACACCCATGGTGAGCATCGACGGATCGAGCAGCCCTTGGCGTTTCCCGGCGACCTGGTGCGTTTCGATCTTCCGGTTCGCCAGCGTCTCCACGACCTGCTGGTAGATCTCGTTCCAGACGACTTCGGAGTTGAAGCGGGGCTTGACGATCTGGTTGTAGAGCTGGTCGAGGAACACCGTCAGCGAGGCGGCCATCGCGGCGTGGAAGTCCTTCTCCATCTCCGCGGTGAAGTGCTGCGGGTTCTTGCGCAGCACCGCCATCCCGTTCTTGTTGATCGTCGTGGTCCACTTCTCGCGCAGCGCATCGAGTTCGCTGTCGAGGGTGTCGGTGGCGTTCTGCCGGATCAGGGTCAGGTCGCGTTGGAGGTACTGCTCCCACTGCTGCGAGTGGTCCTTGAGTTCCTGCAGCTCGGTGAGCTGAGAGGTCAGGTCCGGGATCACCTGGGCGCTGGTGGTGATCGCGTCGATCTGCGTGCTCATGTCCTTCTCGAGGGCCCGCAGCCCTTCGAGGGCGGTCCGCAGACCGCTCGCGGCGGGAAGGTTCTCCGCGACAGCAAGTTTCGCGTGGATCAGGGCCCGCAGTTCGGTGATGCCGGATCGCTGCTCGGTGCGGTCGCGGGCCCGCCCCGGCGCCATCTCCGCCGCGGCGACGGCCCGCAGGCTCGAGACCCCGATCACCGGGACGTCGCGGCCGAGGTGGGTGAGCAACAGCGCCCGGTTCTCCTCGACGATCGGCCGCCACCGGCGCACGTTCTTGTCGGTCTTGGTGACCACCACGATCAACGCCTCGACGGCGCCGCCGGTGTCGCGGATGAACGCCATCTCCGGGGCGGTGAGCGGGGTGGAGGCGTCGCACACGATCACCAGCACGCACGCCTGCGCCGCGGATGCGGTCGCCAGCGATGCGTAGGCCGGGTTCAGCCCACCCACCCCGGGGGTGTCGATGACCGCGACGTCCCCGAGGCGGCTGCCGGCGACGGGAACGATCGCCCGCGTGGGCAACTCGTCGATGGCGGGGTTGAGGACGTGGGCGCCTTCGCAGGACACCCAGGACGCGAGGTCGTCGTGCCGGATCTGCTCGGTGCGATCCGGGAACAGCAACTGCGCGGTGCCCCCGGGCTGCTCGTCCGTGGCTTCCCCGAGCGCGATCGTCGTCGACGTCGTCACATCCACCCCGACCGGGGACGCATCCCGCAGCCCGACGAGCGCATTGACCAGGGAACTCTTCCCTCGTTTGACCTCGCCGACGACCACCACCGAACGGGTCTGCTCGGTGCCGGCGGCGCGTTGCACGGCGAGGTCGGAGAGGGCGTCCTGCCCGAACGGGCGCAGGATCTTCCCGGTGATCGAGGTGAGGAGCGCGTCGGCGCGCTGCCGCGGCGGCGCGGCGGCAGCCGCGGCGGGCTGTCCTGCCTGCGGTGTGGCGTTCACGATTCCCCTTCCTCCCCCATAGGCGGCGATCCGGTCCCGCACCGGTGCGGTCAGACAGTAACGCGGCGCACCAGCCATCGCGGCGTGCAGGTACACCCCACCCACCACCAGATGTGATCCAGGGCACATTCGTCGTGAACCTGGGAACCTTCACCGATTTCGCCGCATCCAACCCAGTGACACCACCCCTGCCACCCGGGCCGAACCCCGGGCATCGCCGCGGGGACACGACGAAAGGAACGCCACCGTGCGGACAACAACCTGGATGCCGCGAGCCGCGGCCGTGCTCTGCGCGGGCGTGCTCCTCGCCGGCTGCAGCAACGACACCAACGGCGAGCCCAGCGCGAAGTCCGGCGGCGACGCCGCCCCCGCCGCGGTCGACACCGCCGCCCTCGACACCGGCACCTACCCGACCAGCCC
>NZ_SCOY01000023.1:0-74360 GCF_005503035.1 Rhodococcus sp. Q | reverse complement strand
GGCCTCCCCATGGCCCTGACCCTCTTCAAACCCGAACTCGACGTCTGGACCCCCGGCGAACACAACGGCACCTTCCGCGGCAACAACCCCGCCTTCGTCACCGCCACCGCCGCACTCGAGCAGTACTGGACCGACGACCTGCTGCAACTGTCCACCTTGTCGAAGGGCAAGCGCATCGCGGAGATCTTCGCGAACCTGTCCGACTCGTTCGACGGTGTCAGCACCCGGGGCCGCGGCATGGTCCAGGGCCTCGTGTTCGACGATCCGGGCAATGCGGTGAAGGTGTGCGGACTCGCCTACGACGAGGGTCTGCTAGCCGAGACGTCCGGGCCCTCGGACGAGGTCGTGAAACTGCTTCCCCCGCTCACCATCACGAACGACGAGCTGGACCACGGCCTGAGCGTTCTCGCCGAGGCAACCGCCAAAGTGTGTGCCTGAGAAGGAGTTTCGACAATGATCGTGCGGACCACCGACGAGATCACCGACACTGACCGCGACATCACCAGCACCGACGGCAACTGGCGATCCAAACGCATCGTCCTCGCGGGCGACGGCGTCGGATTCTCGTTCCACGAGACCACCATCGCCGCGGGCTCGGTCAACGAGTTCCACTATGCCAATCACGTCGAAGCGGTGTGGCTGATCGAAGGCGACGGCATCCTCACCGACCTCGACAACGGGGAGGTGCACCAGTTGCGGCCCGGCACCATGTACCTGCTCGACGGCCACGAACGGCACCGCGTCGAACCCGTCACCGAGATGCGGATGCTGTGCGTCTTCAACCCGCCCGTCACCGGCCGGGAGGTACACGACGAGAATGGGGTGTACCCGCTCGTCGAAGTCGCCAACTGACCACATCAGGAGTTCACAGATGACGCCTGTGCCCGTCGCCCTCGGACCGCACACGACTCCCCTGCTGGAGGAGGCCGTCGTCCGCGGCGGCGCGGTCGTGTCGCCGCTCGAGGGCGCGCGGGCACTGGTGTGGAACGCGGGGCCGGACCAGTTCCCCGACTCGCTTCCCGATGGGGTGCGCTGGGTCCAACTGTTCTCGGCAGGCGTCGAGGAGTGGTTCGACTCGGGCATCATCGCGCGTCATTCCGACGTGGAATGGACCTCCGCGGCAGGAGCTTTCGCCGCGACGGTCGCCGAACACGCACTCACCCTGCTGCTCGCGGGCGTGCGGTCGCTGCCCGACCAGATCACCGCGACGACGTGGCGCCAGGAGGAGTTCTTCGGCCGGGTCGGCACCCTGCGCGGGGCACGGGTCGGCATCCTCGGAGCGGGCGGCATCGGGCGGGCCCTCATCCCGATGCTCACCGCCGTCGGCGCCACGGTTGTCGCGGTGAATCGTTCGGGCACGGAGGTTCCCGGTGCGGATGTGACCCTGCCCGCTCATCGCACGGAGGAGATGTGGAGCCTCGTGGACCACGTCGTGATCGCGGCCCCCGCGACAGCCGACACCAGGCATCTCGTCGGCGCCGACGAACTGCGACGGTTGGGCCCGCGGTCCTGGGTGGTCAACGTGGCCCGCGGTTCACTCGTCGACACCGATGCGCTCGTCGCCGCCCTTCGCGACGGAACCATCGGCGGCGCCGGACTCGACGTCACCGAACCGGAGCCGCTGCCGGACGGCCACCCGCTCTGGACCTTGCCGAATGCGATTGTCACACCGCACTGTTCGAATCCGCCGGCGGTCCGGCCTCAGGCCTACGCTGACCACGTCGCCGCCAACGTCTCCCGGTTCGTCGCGGGTGAACCGCTCCTCGCGCGAATCGATCCACTCGCTGGCTACTGATCACACCGTCCGCCCGCACCGGGTGGTCACGAAGAAACGCCCGCATCGGGCAGAAGAGGAACACATGCGTCAGGGAGTCGGTGCGACGTCCGCACGGATCGTGGCAACAGCAGCAGCACTGGCTGCCGTAGCGGCAATCACCACCACCGTGGTCGCGGTGCTCGGTGTTCTCGACGTGCAACAACGCAATCCGTACCGTCCGCCACAGACCCTGGAGTGAGATCGGCGCCGCCGCACGCACCCGGGCTACTCTGGATCGGTGACCATCGCGACCACCCTGACCGCGGAGTCGGACCTTGCGGCGCTCGTATCCAGGCGCTCCGTGGTCGCGCTCACCGGTGCGGGCATGTCGACCGATTCCGGAATCCCCGACTACCGCGGTCCCGACTCACCGCCGCGCAACCCGATGACGTATCAGCAGTTCATGGGCGATTCCGATTTCCGGCGGCACTACTGGGCCCGTAACCACCTCGGCTGGCGGCACATGGATGCCACCCGGCCCAATGCCGGACATCGGGCGCTGGCCGCACTCGAGCGATCCGGGACGGTGCGCGGCGTCCTCACCCAGAACGTCGACCTGCTGCACACCAAGGCGGGTAGCCGGGCGGTCATCGACCTGCACGGCAGCTACCTCCAGGTTCGGTGCATGGGCTGCGAGCGTCGGACTTCTCGTATCGCGCTGGCCGAACGTCTGGAAGCAGCCAATCCGGGATTCGCCGAATCAGTCGTCGCCGCAACGGGCGTCGAGATCGCCCCGGACGCCGATGCCGTCATCGAGGACACCGCGCATTTCCGTGTGGTCGACTGCGAGTACTGCGGAGGCATCCTCAAGCCCGACATCGTGTATTTCGGGGAATCGGTTCCCCGTGACCGTGTCGACGCCGCGTTCGCGATGGTTGAGTCCGCCGATGTACTGCTGGTGCTCGGCTCGTCGCTGACCGTGATGTCGGGGCTGCGTTTCGTCCGCCGCGCGGCGAAGCTGGGCATCCCCGTCGCGATCGTCAACCGCGGCGCCACCCGGGGAGACACATACGCGGCCCTCACCCTCGACGCCGGCTGCTCCGAAACGCTGACCGATCTCCGGCGAGTCATGGAGGCGTGCACCGCTACCGGGCCCTGACTAGACTTGGCGGATGCCGAAGTTCATCGACAGGGCCAAGTCACTGTTTCGCAAACGCAGGCCTGTCACCCGGGAAGACGCGGCGGAAATCGCGGACTGGTTGAACGAAGGAGGCGCACCCCACCCCGGCGGCCCCCCCACCGTCGTGGAGCGTCCGCAGGACGAGCCGAAACGCGACTGAACCCGATTCTCCGGGTCAGAGGCGGACGAGGTCGTCGGCGTGGACGACGGGACGCTGCATGTCGGACGGCAGTTCCGTCGTGGACCGGCCGAGCATCTCGTCGAGTTCCGCGGCGTCGTACGCCACGACTCCCCGCGCCACGGGGACGCCGTCCGGCCCGGACAGGGACACTACGTCCCCGCCGTGGAACCGGCCGCTGGTCGCGGTGATACCCGCGGGCAGCAATGACCGTCGCCCGTCGACGACGGCGCGCACCGCGCCGCTGTCGAGGTGCAGTTCGCCTTGGGTGTCGGCGGCGTGCCGGACCCAGAACTTGCGTGCCGAGAGGCGTGCCGGCCGGGCGGCGAACGCGGTGCCGACATCGGCACGGGAGAGCGCCCGGGCCGCGTCGCTCGCCGCGGCCAGCAGCACCGGCACCCCCGAGTCGGCGGCCAGACGCGCCGCGGACAGCTTCGACGCCATACCGCCGGTGCCGAGCGCGCCACCGGACCCGGCGACGACGCCGTCGAGGTCCTCGGGGCTCGTGACCTCGGGGATCAGCGTCGCCGCACCCTTGCGCGGATCACCGTCGTACAGCCCGTCGACATCGGACAGCAGGATCAGCGCGTCGGCGCTGACGAGATGCGCGACCATCGCAGCGAGCCGATCGTTGTCGCCGAACCGCAGTTCCGCGGTCGCGACGGTGTCGTTCTCGTTGACGACGGCGACGGCGTGAAGCGCGCGTAACCGGTCGAGGGTGCGCTGTGCGTTGCGGTACTGGGTGCGGCGGGCGATGTCGTCGGCGGTGAGCAACACCTGACCGACGGTCCTGCCGTACCGGTGGAACGACGTGCCCCAAGCGTGGGCCAGCGCCAGTTGCCCGACGCTGGCGGCTGCCTGCTTGGTCGCCAGGTCGCGCGGCCGCTTGGACAGCCCGAGGGGGGCGATGCCCGCGCCGACCGCACCGGACGACACCACGACGACGTCGGTCCCCGCACGCATCCGCGCCTCGATGGCATCGGCGAGCGCGTCGAGCTTCCCGCGGTCCAGTCCTGCATGGAGGCTCGTGAGTGCCGAGGAACCGATCTTGACGACGATGCTGCGAGCGGTCGCGATCTCGGTGCGTGTCACGGACTCCGTCACTGGTTCTCGGGGTCTTCTGCCTCGAGTCCGCGGCGTACCCGGTGGGCATGCTTGCGCTCGTGCGCACCGATCCGCTCGACCTGATCGAGTCGGGCGTCGGTGCCGCGTCCGGTGCGTGTGAGGTCGACGCCGGCCGGGGTCTGCGGCTCCCATTCGAAGCTGACGTCGCCGATCGTCACGGAGCAACCCGGTTCGGCACCCATCTTGACCAGCTTGTCCTCGACACCGAGCCGAGCGAGGCGGTCCGCGAGATAGCCGACGGCCTCGTCGTTGTCGAACGCGGTCTGGCGGATCCAGCGTTCGGGCCGGGTGCCGCGGACGATGAACCCGCCGGGGGTCTCCGGGTCGGCGATGATGCTGAACCCGGTCTCGTCGACGGCGATGGGCCGGATGACCTGACGCTTCGGCGCGGCGGGCGGATGCGCGGTCCGGTACTCCTCGACCATCTTCGCCAGCGCGAAGGTCAAGGGACGCAAGCCTTCCCGGCTCACCGCCGAGATGGTGAACACGGGCCAGCCGCGGGACTCGAACTCCGGCGTCACCATCTCGGCGAGTTCGGCGGCGTCGGGGACATCGGCCTTGTTCAGGATGACGATGCGCGGCCGGTCGGCCAGGTCGCCGAGGCTCACGTCACCCGACAGTGCGGGCTTGTAGGCGGCCAACTCCGCTTCGAGCGCGTCGACGTCGGAAACGGGGTCGCGATCGGATTCGAGAGTCGCGCAGTCGACGACGTGCGCGAGCACCGCGCACCGTTCGAGGTGACGCAGGAAGTCCAAGCCGAGTCCGCGGCCGGCGCTGGCTCCGGGAATCAGGCCGGGCACGTCGGCGACGGTGAAGGTGGTGTCACCGCTGGAGACGACGCCGAGGTTCGGCTGCAGCGTCGTGAAGGGGTAGTCGGCGATCTTCGGCTTGGCCGCCGAGAGCACGGACACGAGCGACGACTTGCCCGCGGACGGAAACCCGACGAGGCCGACATCGGCGACCGACTTGAGTTCGAGAACCAGGTCTCGCTCGACGCCCTCCTCGCCGAGGAGCGCGAAGCCCGGTGCCTTGCGCGCCTTCGACGACAGTGCGGCGTTGCCGAGGCCGCCGCGGCCACCCTGGGCGGCGATGTACTTGGTTCCGGCGCCGATCATGTCGGCGAGGATCTGGCCGTCCTTGTCGAGCACGACGGTGCCGTCGGGGACGCGCAGGATCAGGTCGGACCCGTTGGCGCCCTCCCGGTTGCCGCCCTCACCCTGCCTGCCACTGGTGGCCTTGGCACGGGGATGGAAGTGGAAATCCAGCAGGGTGTGCACGTTCGAGTCGACGACGAGGACGACGTCACCGCCACGACCTCCGTTGCCTCCGTCCGGTCCACCGAGTGGCTTGAACTTCTCGCGATGCACGGAGGCGCAGCCGTTGCCGCCCTTGCCTGCGCTGACGTGCAGCACCACACGATCGATGAACCGAGACATGACTGCCGGATTCCTTCCTGTCAGTCGGTGAAAAGCAAAAGGGGCGAGCCGGGTGTGTGACCCTGGCCCGCCCCCTCTGGAAGCGCGTTGCGCAGCAGACTCAGGCCTCTGCGGCAGCCGGAACGATGTTCACGGTCTTGCGTCCACGCTTGGTGCCGAATTCGACGGCACCGGCAGCGAGGGCGAACAGCGTGTCGTCGCCGCCACGGCCGACGTTGACGCCGGGGTGGAAGTGCGTGCCGCGCTGACGGACCAGGATCTCGCCCGCGCTGACGGCCTGACCGCCGAAGCGCTTCACGCCGAGTCGCTGGGCATTCGAATCGCGACCGTTGCGCG
Organism: Rhodococcus sp. Q; assembly: GCF_005503035.1. Lineage (NCBI taxonomy): Bacteria > Bacillati > Actinomycetota > Actinomycetes > Mycobacteriales > Nocardiaceae > Rhodococcus > Rhodococcus sp. Q. The sequence continues at coordinate 68,349 of NZ_SCOY01000023.1, read as the reverse complement.
AGCTGGATGCACCCTTCTTATGTGCCATGACGGACCCTCCTCAGGGTTTCTAAAGCTCGGTTCTACGAAGTGTTCTCGAAGAGATCGAGTTACTTGATGCCGGTGACCTTGAGGACCGTCAGCTTCTGACGGTGGCCCTGCCGCTTGTGGTAGCCGGTCTTGTTCTTGAACTTGTGGATGCGGATCTTCGGGCCCTTGGTGTGCTCGACGACCTCACCGGTGACCTCAACCTTGGCCAGCTTGTCGGCGTCGGTGGTCAGCTCGGATCCGTCGACGACGAGGACCGGGGTCAGCGAGACAGCAGCGCCGGGCTCACCCTCGATCTTCTCGACCTTGACAAGGTCACCAACAGCGACCTTGTACTGCTTTCCGCCGGTCTTGACGATCGCGTACGTTGCCATCGGACGGCTACCCCTTGCTACTTCGAACGTGCTCGCGCGGAGGTCGCGCGACTGGTCTTGTGTACTTTGCTTCCTCGGCCCCTCCGGCGCCCTTGCGGGCGCAGCAGAGCTTTGTCGCCGAGTAGCGACCGGTCAAGATTACGGGATAGCGATTGGCAGGGTCAAACCGCCCCGGCCACGTCACATCCCGGCACCTCGACCGGTCGACCGATCAGCCTTCGATCGGAGGTCCCGCGGGCCTGCCCGCGGCACGCCTACGCGGACGCCGTTTCGGTGCGACCGACTGCGCTTCCGCATCACCGGCACCGTCGCCGGCCACGACGACCGGTTCCGGTGCCGAGGCGGCTGCAGGCTCGGGCACGGCCACGTCGTCCGACTTCGCAACCACGACGACGGTGCCCTCGTCCGCGCCCTCCACGTGCTCGGGTGCGGCCGTTGCTCGCGACGCCCGACGGGAACGCCTGCGTCCCCGTGCCGGCGCAGCGGCAGGCTCCGGCTCGGGTTCGGCCGCGACGACCTCGACGCTGTCTGCGGCCTGGACCGGCTCGGCGGGTGCCGCGTCGGCGACCTGTGCTTCCGCTTCGCCAGGTGTCGCCTCGTCCGCGTCGACCGCGGCCTCTGTCGCGACCACTGCGGCCGCTTCGGCGGCAGGCTCGGCTACGACATCGGCAGTCACGGACGCGACCGCGTCGGCCTGCTCGTGCGCTTCGTCCTCGTGGTGATGAGCGGCCATGGCGAGCGCGACAGGATGAGCGCGCTTGGTGCTCGCGTCGACCTCCGCGTGACCGTTCTTCTCCGCGGCGGGCTGCTGCTGCGGCTGCGGCTGCGCCTGCTCGGGCTGGGTCGACTTGTCGCGGCCACGCTTGCGCCTGCTGCCGGATTCACCCTTGCTCTGTGTCCGTGCAGCGCCGTCGTCGCCGCCGCGAACCTCGACCGGGTCGGCGTGGACGATGATGCCGCGGCCGTGGCAATGCTCACACGTGGTGGAGAACGCCTCGACCAGTCCGGTTCCGAGCTTCTTACGGGTCATCTGGACCAGGCCGAGGGAGGTGACCTCGGAGACCTGGTGCCGCGTACGGTCCCGGCCGAGCGACTCCGTGAGCCGGCGCAGCACGAGATCCCGGTTCGATTCGAGGACCATGTCGATGAAGTCGACGACGATCATTCCGCCGATGTCGCGCAGACGCATCTGGCGGACGATCTCCTCGGCGGCCTCGAGGTTGTTACGGGTGACCGTCTCCTCGAGGTTGCCGCCCGCACCGGTGAACTTGCCGGTGTTGACGTCGACGACCGTCATGGCCTCGGTCCGGTCGATGACGAGGGTGCCGCCGGACGGCAGCCACACCTTGCGGTCCAGCGCCTTGGACAGTTGCTCGTCGATCCGCCGGACGGCGAACACGTCGGGTCCGCCTGCCTGCGGTTCGTAGCGCTCGACACGCGGCAGCAGGTCCGGAGCAACGGTCCGAATGTAGTTCTCCACCGTCGACCAGGACTTCTCGCCCTCGATGACGATCTTGGAGAAGTCCTCGTTGAACAGGTCACGGACGACCTTCACGAGCAGGTCCGGCTCCTCGTACAGGGCCTTCGGGTTACCCGACTTGCCCTTGTCCGCGGCTGCCGCGTGCTCTTCGATCTCCGCCCACTGCGACTGCAGACGCTGCACGTCGCGAGCGAGTTCCTCCTCGCTGACGCCCTCGGCTGCCGTGCGGATGATGACGCCGGCCTCCGGCGGCACGACATCGCGCAGGATCTCCTTGAGCCGCTTGCGCTCGGTGTCGGGCAGCTTGCGGCTGATGCCGGTGGACGTACCGCCCGGCACGTACACCAGGAAGCGGCCGGCCAGCGAGATCTGCGTGGTCAGGCGGGCACCCTTGTGGCCGACCGGGTCCTTCGACACCTGCACGAGCACCTGGTCGCCGGGCTTGAGCGCCTGTTCGATCTTGCGGCTGTTGCCGCCGAGGCCCGCTGCCTCCCAGTTGACCTCACCGGCGTAGAGGACGCCGTTACGGCCACGGCCGATGTCGATGAACGCAGCCTCCATCGACGGGAGCACGTTCTGCACGCGGCCGAGGTAGACGTTGCCGACCATCGACGCGGACGCCGACGTGGTGACGAAGTGCTCGACCAGGATGTCGTCCTCGAGGACCGCGACCTGGGTCAGTCCGTCGGGATGGGCCTGACCGCTCTTCTCGCGGACCACCATGACGCGGTCGACGGCCTCGCGGCGCGCGAGGAACTCGGACTCGGTGAGGATCGGCGGACGACGACGCCCCGCGTCACGGCCGTCGCGGCGCCGCTGCCTCTTGGCCTCGAGCCGTGTCGACCCGGAGATGCCCTGCACCTCGTCCTTGACTGCGCGAGCCTTGGTGCGGGGTTCGCGTTCGTGCACGACGGTGGTGACGCCGTCGTCCTCGGTGCTGTCGGCGGCGTCGCTGCCCTTGCGGCGGCGACGGCGACGACGGCGACGGCTGGTTCCGCCCTCCGAGTCCTCGGTGTCGTCTGTGTCCTTGCCTTCGGCGCCACCGGCCTCGGTGTCGCCTTCCTCGGCGGTCGTACCCGCGGCGGAGCCGGCGTCGGTCGACGTCTTCTCGGCCGGTTCCGCACCGCTCTCGGTTTCCGGCGCCTGCTTCTCGGATGCCTGTTCGTCGGAGGTCTCGGTGGCCTCGCCCGTGGACTCGGATTCCCCGCGTCCACGTCCGCGCCCGCGGCGCCCGCGACGACGACGCCGGCCCTGGCCTTCCGACTCGTCGTCGGCGTGGTCGGCAGCCTCGCCGCCGGTGGTCGTGTCCTCGGTGGCCTTCTCCGCGGCCTGGTCGCGGTCGGCGGTCTCCTCGCTGGTGGGCGCCGCGGGACCGGTGGTCACCTCGATCGGGGCGTCCTCGTCGGGTGCGGCGGCCTCACGGCGGGCACGCCTGCGACGCTGCGGCGCCTCCGTCGTCTCGGGCTGCAGGAACAGGGGTGCCTGGAACACCGGCACCTCGGCCGGTGCTGCGGCAACCTCCTGCGATTCGGCGTGGGTGAACAGCCCACCCTGCTCCGGGATCTGCGCTTCCGCGATCAGATCCGCCGGCGCGTGGAGGGACTCCGGGGCCGACTCGGCGGCGGGTGCGGCCACGGGTGCCTCGTCACCAGGAGCCGAAGCGGGCTCGTCCGACGCGGCGGGCCCGTGCAGCGCCGAGTGGACGCGCTCCGCGAGGGCGCGATCGATGCTGGATTGCGCGCTACGCAGTTCGATGCCGAAGTCGGCGACCTTCGCAAGAACCTGCTTGCTGGTCAGCCCCAAGATCTTCGCGAGCGCGTGGACTCGCATCTTCTCCGGGAACGCCGGAGTGGTGGACTGTGAAGTTTCGTGCGGCGCTTGATCGGCCACGTAAGTCTCCTCGGGCCCCCGGGCGCGTCCACCTGTCGGAGTGCGCGGCCACTCGAGGGCACTGTCTGTGTGTGCTCACACCGGGGTGTGAGTCCGTCTGGTCTCGCCCCGCGCCGTTCTCGGTGATCGCATCGGTCACGTCGAACTCGTGTGGGGCCTGGCAGGCTGAACTCCGCGTCCCGTGCGCCTGATCATCCAGCGTGCGGCCCGGGAGGGATTTCCTCCACCTGGCAGCAGCGATGCGGACATCGAGCCGTGGTGTCATCCGGTCTGACCGCACCCGATCGTCGGTGCCGCCCGAACTGTTCCGGCGGGCAGGGACGAACCGTGCGCGGGTTGACCAGTGTCAGTATCCCATACGCGCCGGGCACACTGCGCCAACGCCGCACCGCACCCTCACCGAGTTCGGTGAGGGTGCGGTGCGGTGCGGGAAGGAAGGGGGTGAATCAGGAGTGTGCGAGGTTCGGGAACCAGAGCGCGATCTCGCGCTCGGCCGATTCCGTGGAGTCGGATCCGTGTACCAGATTCTGCTGACCGTCGAGGGCGAAGTCGCCGCGGATCGTGCCGGGGACGGCCTTCTCCACGGGATCCGTTCCACCTGCGATCTGACGGAAGGCCGCGATCGCGCGGTGACCCTCGACCACCGCGGCGACCAGCGGTCCCGAGGTGATGAACTCGAGCAGTCCCGGGTAGAAGGGGCGTTCGGCGTGTTCGGCGTAGTGCTTGCCTGCAACGTCTGCGTCGGCGATCCGCATTTCCAGTGCGGCGACGGTCAGACCCTTGCGCTCGACTCGCGCGAGAATGTCTCCGATGAGGTTGCGGGCAACGCCGTCGGGCTTGATCAGTACCAGGGTGCGCTCAGTCACGGGCGGACAGCCTAACGGGTCGGTCTCGCGTGCCCTGCAAACGGGTCAGTCACGCTGACCGCGCAGCAGTCCCCGCTCGATCCGTGCCTCGATGTCCTTGCGGAGATACAGCAGGTACGCCCAGACGGCGGCGAACAGCAGTCCGAGTGCACCGATCGCGGGGTGGATGACCCAGGCGGCGATCATCCCGACCTGCAGTGCGAGATTCAGGCCCATTCCCCACGGCTTCGACTGGACTCCGCACGCGAGAATCATCACCACGCCGAGTGCGGTCAGGTACAGGATCTCGACGGTGCTGATTCCCGTGCCGAGCTTCGCAACGGCGGGGATGCCGAGGAAGACGACGATCGCCTCGAGGATCAGGGTGCCGGAGCAGACTCCGCGGAAACCCTTCCACGGGTCGACGGTCGGCGGCTTGAACTGGGCTGGCTGGTCGGGCGTGGTCACGCGGGGTCCTTTCCGAACAGGGTGCGGGCCTCGCCCGCGGTGACGACGGATCCGGTGACCACGACGCCTGCGCCGGAGATGGCCTCCCCCGGCTCACCGACCTCCTCGGCCAGCGCGATCGCGGTCTCGATCGCGTCGGGCAGCGTCTGCGCGACCACGACCCGCTCGTCGCCGAACCTGGCGACTGCGGCGTCGGCGAGCTGCTCGACGTCCATCGCACGCGGCGATCCGTTGGTGGTCACGACGATCTCGTCGAAGACGGGTTCGAGTGCCGTGAGAATGCCGTCGGCATCCTTGTCACTCAGCACCGCAACGACACCGACGAGCTTGCGGAAGTCGAACTCCGCGGCGAGTGCGGCGGCGAGTGCGCGGGCGCCGTCGGGGTTGTGGGCGGCGTCGAGGAACACCGTCGGCGCGCTGCGGACGCGTTCGAGCCGACCCGGGTTGGCGAGCGACGCGAACGCGCCTCGGACGGCGTCGACGTCGAGCTGCTTGTCCGGGCCTGCCCCGAAGAACGCCTCGACCGCTGCGAGCGCGAGAGAGGCGTTGCGCGCCTGGTGTTCGCCGTGCAGCGGCAGGAAGATGTCGGTGTACACACCACCGAGACCCTGCAGTTCGAGCTGCTGGCCACCGACGGCGATCTGCCGTGCGAGAACCGTGAACTCGGAACCCTCGCGCGCGACCGCGGCGTCCGCGTCGACGGCGCGCCGCAGCAGGACGTCCATCACCTCGGGCTCCTGCTGCGCGATGATCGCGACGGTGTCCCGCGGGACCAGGGAATCGGGTGCCTTCTTGATGATTCCGGCCTTCTCCGCGGCGATCGCAGCGAGGTCCGTGCCGAGGTACTCGGCGTGGTCGAGGCTGATCGGGGTGATGACCGCGACCTGACCGTCGACGACGTTCGTTGCGTCCCAACGGCCTCCGAGCCCGACCTCGATGACGCCGACGTCGACGGGCGCCTCCGCGAACGCAGCGAACGCCATCGCGGTGAGCACCTCGAACTTGCTCATCGCCGGACCGCCCGCGGCCTGCGACTGCGTGTCCACCATCTGGATGTAGGGCGCGAGCTCGTTGTAGGTGTCGACGTAGGTGCGCGGCGAGATCGGGGCACCGTCGATGCTGATCCGCTCGGTCGCGAGCTGCAGGTGCGGGCTGGTGGTGCGGCCCACCCGACGGTGCAGTCGGGAGAGCAGGGCGTCGATCATCCGCGTCACGGACGTCTTGCCGTTGGTGCCCGCCACGTGGATCGCCGGATAGGCCTGCTGCGGCGAGCCGAGCAGATCCATCAGGGCCGCGATCCGGGTGAGGGACGGTTCGATCTTCGTCTCGGGCCAGCGCTTGTCGAGTTCTGCCTCGACGAGCGCGAGTTCGGCGAGATCGACCGGGGACGGAACCCCAGGCCGCTCCGCGTGCTCCTCGCTCACGCCTGCCCCAGTTCGCCGAGTCGTGCCGTGATGCGGGTGATCTCCTCCTGCGCCACCTGCAGGCGACCCTTGATCTTGTCGACGACCGCGTCGGGGGCCTTGGCGAGGAACGCCTCGTTGCCGAGCTTCGCGGTGGTACCGGCGAGTTCCTTCTCCGCGGCCGCGAGATCCTTCTCCAGGCGCTTGCGCTCTGCAGCGACGTCGACGGTGCCGGACGTGTCGAGTTCGACGGTCACGGTGGCGCGGCTCAGTCGCACCTCGATCGAAGCGGTGGCGGCGAAGTCGGCGTCGGGCTCGGTGAGCTTCGCCAGCGACGTCGCTGCCGCGACCTGGGCCTGCACGTCGGCGGCGTCGATTCCAGCGAGCCGTGCAGCCACCTTCTGAGACGGCTTGAGGCCCTGGTCGCTGCGGAAGCGGCGGATCTCGGTGACCAGTTTCTGCAGGTCCGCGATGCGGCGGGCGGAGTCGGTGTCGGTGGGAACGCCGGTCGCGGTGGGCCAGGATGCGATCACGACGGACTCACCGCCGGTGAGCACCTTCCACAGCGTCTCGGTGACGAACGGGATCACCGGGTGCAGCAGGCGCAGGAGTGCGTCGAGGACGGTGCCGAGGACGGCCTTGGTCCCATCGGCGTGCACGCTGCCTTCGGCGAGCTGCGGCTTCGCGAGCTCGAGGTACCAGTCACACACCTCGTCCCACGCGAAGTGGTACAGCGCCTCGCACGCCTTGGAGAACTCGTAGCGGTCGAAGGCGTCGTCGACCTCGGCGCGGACCTGCTCGAGGCGGTCCAGGATCCAGCGGTCGGCGTCGGTGAGCTGCGCGCGATCGGGCAGGTCCGCAACGACGGCGCCGTTCATCAGCGCGAACTTGGTCGCGTTGAACAGCTTGTTCGCGAAATTGCGGGACGACTGCGCATGGTCCTCACCGACGGCGAGGTCGCTGCCCGGGTTGGCGCCGCGCGCGAGGGTGAAGCGAAGCGCGTCGGCGCCGAAGCGATCCACCCAGTCGAGGGGGTCGATGCCGTTTCCGCGGGACTTCGACATCTTCTTGCCGAACTGGTCGCGGACCAGGCCGTGCAGGAACAGGTCCGTGAACGGGACGGGCCCGAGGCCGGCGTCCTGGGACACGTAGGTGCCGAACATCATCATCCGCGCGACCCAGAAGAACAGGATGTCGTAGCCGGTGACGAGAACGCTTGTGGGGTAGAACTTCTCGAGTTCGGGCGTCTTCTCGGGCCAGCCCATCGTCGAGAACGGCCACAGGCCGGACGAGAACCAGGTGTCGAGGACGTCGGGGTCCTGCTCCCAGCCCTCCGGCGCGGTCTCGTCGGGACCGAAGCACTGGACCTCGCCGTTCGGGCCGTACCAGATCGGGATGCGGTGACCCCACCACAGCTGCCGGGAGATGCACCAGTCGTGCATGTGGTCCACCCACGCGAACCAGCGCGGTTCCTGGCTGGCGGGGTGAATGGTGGTCTCCCCGTTGCGGATCGCGTCACCCGCGGCCTTCGCGAGGCCGTCGACCTTGACCCACCACTGCATCGACAGCCGCGGCTCGATGGTCTCGCCGGAGCGCTCGGAGTGACCGACGCTGTGCAGATACGGGCGCTTCTCGGCGACGACGCGCCCCTGTTCGGCGAGCGCCTCGCGCACCTTCACGCGGGCTTCGAAACGGTCCATGCCGTCGAATTGCGTTCCGGTGTCGGCAATCTTGCCGGTCTTGTCCATGATGGTCGGCATGGGCAGGCTGTGCCGCAGACCCATCTCGAAGTCGTTGGGGTCGTGCGCGGGCGTGATCTTCACGGCGCCGGTACCGAACTCGGGGTCGACGTAGTCATCCGCGATGATCGGGATCGCACGGCCGGTGAACGGGTGCTCGAGAGTGGTTCCGACGAGGTGCTTGTAGCGCTCGTCCTCGGGGTGGACGGCGACGGCGGTGTCGCCCAGCATCGTCTCGACTCGGGTGGTGGCGACGATGACGTGCGGCTCGTCGTCGTTGAGCGAGCCGTAGCGCAGCGAGACGAGCTCGCCCTCGACCTCCTCGAACTTGACCTCGATGTCGGAGATCGCGGTCTGCAGGACGGGCGACCAGTTGACGAGGCGCTCGGCGCGGTAGATCAGGCCGTCGTCGTACATCCGCTTGAAGATGGTCTGGACGGCCCGCGAGAGGCCCTCGTCCATGGTGAACCGGTCGCGGGACCAGTCGACGCCGTCGCCGATGCGTCGCATCTGCCCCTGGATGGTGCCGCCCGACTCACGCTTCCAGTCCCAGACGCGCTCGATGAACGCATCCCGTCCGAGGTCGGCCTTCGCGACGCCGTCGGCCGCGAGCTTCTTCTCGACGATCGTCTGGGTCGCGATACCCGCATGGTCCATGCCGGGCAGCCACAGCACCTCGAAGCCCTGCATCCGCTTGCGGCGGGTCAGCGCGTCCATGAGGGTGTGGTCGAGTGCGTGCCCCATGTGGAGGCTGCCGGTGACGTTCGGCGGCGGAAGCACGATCGAGTATCCGGGCTTGTCGCTGGTTGCGTCCGCCTCGAAGTACCCGGCCGCTACCCAGCCCTCGTACAGCTGCTCCTCGACGGAACTGGGGTCCCAGCTCTTCGGGAGGGCGTCGGCGGGGTTACTGGATTCTTGCGGCGCGGCACTGGTCACCTGGGTAATTCTAGAGAACGAAAATCACTGTGGTCCCCGCCACACGACCCGCGGCGCCGAACGGCGCTCCCAACCGGGTGCCGGTCGGCGTACCGATGCCGCGTGAGCAGGCCCGTCACGCCTGCGCAACTGGTTGGCGAAGGATCGTCCGCAGCTTCTCGGGCGCCGCACGACGCGGGTCACCGAGGTAGATCTCGTGGTGCCTGCCGGTCATCCGGAGGCCGCTGTCCGGAATGAAGCGGTGGTGCAACTCGTCGAGGACGGGCGCCTCGTCGTCGTAGGGGCCGACGTGGAGTGTCTGCACGCACAGGCCCTCGTCCAACGTTTCGAGCCGCAATGCGCCCAGCGCCGGTGCCGTGCCTTTGAGGGCCACCGACTCGCGCGCCGACTCGACGTGCTCGCCGGTGATCCAGTCCGGAGTCATGATCATCAGCGTCCAGTCCCACTGCGACTTGTCGCGGGCGGTGGTGAAGGAATCCATGTCCGTCGCGGACCAGAGCGCTTCGAGCGGCATCACGGCGTAGTCCCGGTCCAACTCCCGCTTGCTGGCGAACTTGAGCGCGTACGCGACGGGATAGATCGTCTCCAGTGCGTCGCGGTACTCCTGCGCCGTGTTCGGGTCGCCGTGGCCGTCGATCATCAGGAACTGCATCGCGGGGACCGTCACGAGCGAGAACCTGCCCTTCCGGGCGCTGTATGTCTCGATCTCTTTCCGGAAATCGACCTTCACCACGATTGCACCTCACGGTCCCGAGACGGCGGTTGTCACGTTCGGCGTGAGCATCCCACGGTGCCCCGACATCGAGGCGGATAAGTTGGCCTGATGACGACGGCGTGGATCTTCCTGGCGGTGGCGATCTGCGCGGAAGTGCTGGGCACCAGCTTGCTTCCGCGCACCGACGGGTTCCGGCGGCTCGCGCCCACGGTCGCGGTTCTCGCGCTGTACTCGGCTGCGCTGTACTGCCTTTCCCAGGCATTGCGCTCCCTCGACGTCGGCGTCGCGTACGCGGTGTGGGCGGGCGTCGGCACGGCGGTGATCGCCGCGATCGGAATGCTGGTGCTGCACGAACCGCGGTCCGCGTCCAAGATTCTCGGTATTGCGCTGGTCGTCGCCGGCGTCGTCGCTCTCAACCTCGGCGGTGCCGCATGAGCCCGCAACTTCGGCGCGCGTGGGCGTTCCTCGCGGTCGCCATCGCGTCCGAGATCACCGCGACCGTCCTCCTCGACAGCACCGACCAGTTCACCAAGCCCCTGCCGTCGATCGTCGTGATCGCCGGATACGTCACCTCGTTCGCGTGCCTGGCACAAGCGTTGCGGGCGCTGCCGGTGAGCCTGGCGTACGCGCTGTGGTCCGGCATCGGGACCGCCACGGTCGCGGTGATCGGCGTCCTGGTGCTCGGGGAGACACTGTCGCTCGCGAAGATCGTGGGACTGGTGCTGATCGTCGCCGGCGTGGTGATCCTCAATTTGCAGCACGATGGCGACACTTCCGAAACTGCTCAACCGGTCCCGGCACTCGACGACAGGGAACGCGCCGACCCCTAATCCCTCTCGGCCGCGGGCCGAGCGACGGTGTCGAACCAGCCGCCCGGCTCCAGGTCGAGTGGAAGGACGCGACTGTCCGAACCACCGGTCGGAGGCTCGGACTCCGGGATTGCCTGCCACAGCGTCTCGACCGCCGTTGCCGCCTCGGCCAGTAGCCGGCCGTCGACCTCGACGACCCGCTCCGGCACCGAGAACCACGGCCACGCGGTGACCATCCGGACCGGTCCACGCACCGGTAGCGGATGCTGGAAGTACGAAACCCACCCTGATCCCACCTGGCTCGCGCTGCCGTTGTGCTCCAACCCGGTGGAGAAGCGTTCGCAGGGCAGGTTGGAGGTTACGGTTCCGTCCGCGTACTCGATCCCCACGAGCAGCGGCGCGCTGGAACCCTCCCACGAGGGATATCCGAATCCGTACATGTCCAGGACCACCGCACCCACCCGTTCGCGGGCGCAGACCGTGAACACGAATCCGGTCGAGTACACGTGCACATCGGACATCCACAGGATCAGGTCTTCGGTGCGGTTGAGCACGAGGTCGAGTGGAACGCGCACAGGGATCTCGTTCGTCGGTGGCTCGCACTCGGACACGGAGTGGCGCCTACAGACCGTGCTTGCGGGCGACGATCTTCTCGACGATCCCGCGCGGCGCGATCCGGCGGAGCGCGAACACCAGCGGCGCGTTGCTGCCGACGGCGTACAGCTGCTTCGGCCGATCCGCGTCGATGGCCTTGAGGACGGTCGCCGCGACGGTGTCCGCGGTGATGCCGGAGCGTTCGTTGGCGTCGAGGTGCTCGATCATCGTGCGGTAGTCGTCCGTGTAGGGCGACCCATCGGCGAGGTAGTGCGTGCGCCGTTCACCGATACCGGTGCTGATGGAGCCCGGCTCGACCGTCGTGACCGCGATGCCGAAGGGCGAGACCTCGCGGCGTGCCGCGGTCGCGAAGCCCTTGATCGCGGCCTTCGTCGCCACATACGAGGACCGGTGTGCCAGTGGGAAACTCGCCAGCATCGACCCGACCATCACCACCCTGCCGTAGCGGCGTGACCGCATTCCCGGCAGAACCAGCTGGGTCAGCCGCACCGCGCCGAACACGTTGGTCCGGAACAGCCTGTCGATCGCCTCCATCGGAAGCTCCTCGAGCGGCCCACTCTGGCTCTCGCCCGCGTTGTTCACCAGCACGTCCACCGCGCCGACCGCCTCGGCGCACCGGACGATGCTCGCGTCGTCCGTCAGATCCAACGCAAGGTACTCGACTCCCGGGACCGGATGCGCGATCCGCGAGGGATTCCGGCTGGTGCCATACACCTTCCAACCACGACCCGCGAGCGCCCGCGCCACCGCCTCGCCGATCCCCGACGATGCACCCGTCACCAGTGCCGTTCGCGTAGCAACCACGTTCTGTCCTTCCGTTCCCACTGTTCTGCGCACCGTACCGCCGCACCGACCCTGCGGTCACCGCTTCGGAATCAGGGCGACGCCCCGAACCGCCCAGGAACGGGAGGGAGCCCCTACTGCCCAGGAATGGGAGGGTGCCCCTACTGCCCAGGAATGGGAGGGTGCCCCTACTGCCCAGGAATGGGAGGGTGCCCCTACTGCCCAGGAATGGGAGGGTGCCCCTCCGAGGCCTGGACGACGACGAAACCGTTTCCGGTCAGGCACAACTGGTACGCCTCCCCCGAACCGCGACCGATGACCGCACCGAGCTTCGCGGTCTTGCGGATGGTGGACTGCAGTCCGGTCGACCACATGACGGCGCTCTGCATGTCGACGTAGGTCGGGGCATCCACATCGAGGACGACGGGCGTGCCGTAGGCCGTGATCGCGAGGACGCCGTGCCCGGTGAACGTCGTGTTGAACAGTCCGCCACTCACCATCGACGCACCCTCGACCCGCTTGATGTCCCACTGCACGGAACTCTCGAACGCGAGCACGTTCGCCCCGCTGACGGTCACCGACTCACCCTCGAGTTCGAACAGGAAGATCTCGTCGGCGTCGGCCGCGAGGAAGACGTCGCCGCTGCCCGACACCTTCATCAGCGACATTCCCTCACCGGTCAGCGCCTTCTTGAAGAACTTCCCGATGCCGCCGCTGCCCTGGTAGTTGAAATCGACGTCGCCCTGGTAGGCGACCATGGACCCCTGACGGGCCAGGAACTCTCCACCGGTTCCCCGCAGGTCCACCTTGAGCATGCGGGAGTTCTGCAGCATGAATCGTCCGGGCTGTCCCGATCGTTCGGTGTTGGCGAACAGTTCGCTGCGCATGGGTCTCCTTCGTCGGGGTCGTCGGATCCATCCAACCCGACCCGGACCCGACGTGCTGCGGGAGGGCTTCCGCGTGCGCCGCTATCCGTTCAGCAACGGCGCGATGCGCGGCGGAATCTGCTCCAGCGCGTAGGGCAGTGAGAGCACAGTGCTCCAGGCCATCGCGTCGGCTGCATCGTCGTCGAGGATGACGACGCGACCCTCCTTGACGGCCGAAAGTTGGCCGTAGACGGGCGTGCCCGCGAGTTCGGCCCGCAGCTTGTCACCGAACCCGCCGCCCGCGTACCAGACGAGCAGGTCCGCGTCGGCGAGGCCGAGCTGTTCGGTGCTGATCGGCGCGAAGTTGGTGCCGGTGATCTGCTGGGTGACGGGTGGGTTCACGAAGCCGAGTTCGGTGAAGAACCGCACTTTCGGGTCCTCGGGTCCGAACACACCGAACTGGCCTGCACCCTTGAGCGCCCCGACGATCACCGTCCTGCCCCGGAACGCCGGGTTCGCGTCGGCGACGGCGGTGAACCGACGCTGCACCGTCGATACCAAGCCGTCGGCCTGCGGGGACCGTCCAACAGCCTTGCCGATGGTGCGGGTCTGAATCTGCCAGGGCACGCCGAAGTCCGCGTACTCCGCGGGCTGGGCGACGGTCGGCGCTATCGCGGAAAGTTTGTCGTGCTCGCCCTGCGTCATGCCCGAGTACGTGCCGATGATCAGATCGGGGTCGACCGAGGCGACCGCTTCGGTGTCGATACCCGACCCAGCGGTGCCGACGATCGCCGGTGTCGACCCGTCCAGCAGGTCGTGGGCCCACGGCCAGGTTGCGTCGGGCTGGTCTCCGTACCAGTCGAACACGCCGACGGGAACGACACCGAGCGCGAGAAGTGTGTCGTGGTCGTTGTGGCCGACGCTCACGACTCGGCGAGGATCTGCGGGCACGATGGTGGCGCCGAACTCGTCGCGCACGGTGGGTCCCGATGTGGACCCGGACGCGCCGTCGTCGCCACCACAGGCCGCCGCGGCGAGGGTGAACGCCACGCCCGACGTCCCGATCAGGAATCCCCGTCGTGACAATCGACCCGGCATCGAACCTCCTCGCACAGCAAACGCCAGGTAAGGCTACCGAAGCACCCGACGCGTCCGGACCATCTGTGTACGACCGATGCCGGCACAGTCCAGTATGTAGGCATGACACGCAGAGGACCGGCGCCCGACATCGACGAGTCGCAGGTCGTGGTCGGCTCGCCGGGGGACCACGCCGCCGGCGTGAAGGCCGTCGCGGTGTCGCTCCAGCGATCCGTCGAACAGATGGGTGCGGTCCGCACGGCGCAGACGCTGACCCGGCTGAACCAGCGCCACGGCTTCGACTGTCCCGGCTGCGCATGGCCGGAGACGCCCGGACACCGCAGGCCCGCCGAATTCTGCGAGAACGGCGCCAAGGCCGTCGCCGAGGAAGCCACCCGCCGGACGGTGACGCCCGAGTTCTTCGCCGCACACTCGGTCGCGGAACTGTCCGGGAAGACGGACTACTGGCTCGGCCAGCAGGGCAGGCTCACCCACCCCATGGTGCTGCGTGACGGTGCGAGCCACTACACGCCGATCGAATGGGACGAGGCGTTCCGGCTGATCGCCGACGAGCTTCGCGCACTCCCCGATCCGGATCGCGCCGTCTTCTACACGTCGGGCCGCACGAGCAACGAGGCCGCGTTCCTGTACCAGTTGATGATTCGGAGCTTCGGCACCAACAACATGCCCGACTGCTCCAACATGTGCCACGAGTCGTCGGGCAGTGCGCTGTCCGAGTCGATCGGCATCGGCAAGGGGTCGGTGACGGTGCCGGACCTCGAGTTCGCGGACCTGATCCTGATCGCCGGACAGAACCCCGGCACCAATCATCCACGCATGCTGTCGACGCTGCGGGCCGCGAAGCGGAACGGCGCGAAGATCATCGCCGTCAACCCGCTGCCCGAGGCGGGTCTGCTGCGATTCAAGGACCCGCAGACCGTGGACGGCGTGCTCGGGGACGGCGTCGAGATCGCCGACGAGTTCCTGCAGATCCGACTCGGCGGCGACATGGCCCTGTTCCGCGGAGTCGCGCGACTGCTGTTCGAGGCGGACGACGCGGCGCCGGGCACCGTCGTCGACCGCACGTTCGTCGCGGAGCATTGCGCCGGTTTCGACGAGTTCGAGAAGGTCGCTCGTGCGGTCGATTTCGCCACCGTCCTCGAGGCCACCGGCCTGACCATGACCCAGGTGCGGGAAACCGCAGACGCGATGATCGCGTCCGAACGCACCATCGCCTGCTGGGCGATGGGGCTGACGCAACAGACCCACGGCGTCGCCACGATCCAGGAACTGACGAACCTGCTGCTGATGCGCGGCATGATGGGCAAGCCCGGAGCGGGCGTGTGCCCGGTGCGTGGCCACTCGAACGTGCAGGGCGACCGGACGATGGGCATCTGGGAGAAGATGCCCGAAACGTTCCTCGCCGCCCTCGATCGCGAATTCGGGATCACCAGCCCGCGCAGGCACGGGTTCGACACCGTCGGCGCCATCCGCGCGATGCGCGCCGGTGACGCATCGGTGTTCATGGCGATGGGCGGCAACTTCATTCGGGCCACCCCGGACACCGCAGCGACAGAGGACGCCTTGCGGCGGTGCAGCCTGACGGTGCAGGTCTCGACGAAGCTGAATCGCTCGCACGTGGTGGCCGGACGGACCGCACTGATCCTGCCGACACTCGGACGCACCGACAAGGATGTGCAGGCGTCCGGGAAACAGCTCGTCTCCGTCGAGGATTCGATGTCGATGGTGCACCTGTCCCGCGGCAGCCTCACCCCCGCGAGCGAGCACCTGCGCAGTGAGGTCGCGATCGTCTGCGATCTCGCGCACGAGTTGTTCGGCGCCGGGCACACCGTGCCGTGGGCGACACTGGCCGCAGATTACGACCGAATCCGGGACGCGATCTCCCGTGTCGTTCCCGGATGCGATAACTACAACGAGCGGGTCCGGCAACCCGACGGCTTCCAGCTCCCCCACCCGCCGCGTGATCGCCGCGAGTTCCCGACGCGCACCGGCAAGGCGAACTTCGTCACCGGCGAACTGCAGTGGGTTCGCACTCCCCCCGGCCGGCTGGTCCTGCAGACCATGCGCAGCCACGACCAGTACAACACCACGATCTACGGCCTCGACGACCGCTACCGCGGTGTCAAGGGCGGCCGCCGGGTGATCTTCGTGTCGGCCGCCGATCTCGTCGAGCAGGGCCTGAGCGACGGCGCCCGGGTCGATGTGGTGTCCGAGTGGACCGCCGCCGACGGCAGCGTCGAGGAACGTCGCGTCCACGACTTCCGCGTCGTCGAGTACTCGACACCGAAGGGGAACGCGGCGGCGTACTACCCCGAGACCAACCCGCTGGTTCCGCTGGACCACGTTGCGGCGAAGTCGAACACACCGGTGTCGAAGGCGGTCGTCGTGCGGCTGGAGCCGGTCGGAGGCCACTGAGATGGGACGCGTCACGGCCCGAAGATCTGTGCTGCGCATCGGCCCGAACGGGACGGTGCGTCGCCCCGACAGCCTCGCGGTCGAGGAGCCGCTCGAGATCAGAATGGGCGGACGGTCACTGACCGTCACGATGCGCACACCCGGCCACGACATCGACCTCGTGCACGGGTTCCTGCTGGGCGAGGGCATCATCCGTACCGCGGAGGACATCGCCGTCGTGCGCTACTGCGACGGTGTCGACGAGGACGGTGCGAACACCTACAACGTCCTCGACGTCGCACTCGCGCAGGGGGTACCCGAACCCGTTGTCGCAGAGAGAAACTTCCTGAGCACGTCGGCGTGCGGGGTGTGCGGGAAGGCGTCACTCGACTCGGTTCGGGTGCGGGCCCCGTACGACCTCGACGCCTCGCACCCGACGGTTCCGGCCGCGGTACTGGCGACGCTTCCGGAGGCGATGCGGTCCCGGCAGCGTGTCTTCGACTCGACCGGCGGGTTGCACGCGGCGGGCCTGTTCACCGCGGACGGCACACTGTTGGCCCTGCGTGAGGACGTCGGCAGACACAATGCCGTCGACAAGGTCCTCGGGTGGGCCGTCACGGAGCGCCGCGTCCCACTCTCGGACTCGATCCTCGCCGTCAGCGGTCGCACGTCGTTCGAGCTGGTGCAGAAGGCCGTCGTCGCGGGCGTGCCGATGCTGACGGCGGTCTCCGCCCCGTCGTCGCTCGCCGTCGACCTCGCGGCGGAGTCCGGGCTGACGCTGGTCGGCTTCCTGCGCGGCGAGACCATGAACGTGTACACCGGCGCCGAGCGGATCGAGGTGTCGTGACGTCCACACAGGTTCTCACCCCTCCGCAGGGGTTCTGGACGCTGAACAGGGGTGTGCACACTCCAGAAGGTATGCGCACACCCCTTTTCAGGATCAGTTGCCGCGCCTGATCCACTCCTCGAGGTGCGGCGACTCGGTGCCGATCGTGGTGCCGTCACCGTGGCCGGTGTGCACCTTCGTCTCCGCGGGCAGCGCGAACAGCTTGTCGCGGATGGACCCGATGATCGTCGGGAAGTCCGAGTACGACCGTCCCGTCGCGCCGGGGCCACCGGAGAACAGGGTGTCGCCGGTGAACAACTCCCCCGCCTCCGGCAGGTACAGGCACGTCGAGCCCGGCGAGTGACCAGGGGTTGCTATGGCCTGGATGTCGGTGCCGCCCACGGCGATCCGCTGGCCGTCCTCCAGCGACCCGTGCGCGACGCCGGGGTGCGTCATCTCCCACAGCACGTTGTCCGCGGCATTCAGCAGAATCGGCGCGTCCAGGCGCTCGGCCAGTTCGGGGGCGACGGTGATGTGGTCGTTGTGGCCGTGCGTGCACACGATCGCGACGACCTTGCGACCACCGACGGCGTCGATGATCGGCTGCGCGGTGTGCGCCGCGTCCACGATCACGACCTCGGAGTCGTCACCGATCAGCCAGATGTTGTTGTCGACGTCCCACTCGCCGCCGTCGAGCGCGAAGGTGCCGCTGGTGACGACCCGGTCGATGCGCAGGCTCACAGGACCACGACCGAACGCAGGACCTCGCCGCGGTGCATCGACTCGAATGCCTCCTCGACCTGGTCGAGGGCGATGCGCTCGGTGACGAACTTCTCCAGCGGCAGTCGGCCCTGCTGGTACAGGTCGACGAGCATCGGGAAGTCGCGCTCGGGCAGGCAGTCGCCGTACCAGGACGACTTGAGAGAGCCACCGCGGGAGAAGAAGTCGACGAGCGGCATCTCGAGCGTCATGTCCGGCGTCGGGACGCCGACGAGGACGACGGTGCCCGCGAGGTCGCGAGCGTAGAACGCCTGCTTCCACGTCTCGGGGCGCCCGACGGCGTCGATGACCACGTCCGCACCGAAGCCTCCGGTGAGATCCTGCACGGCCTCCACGACGTCGAACTCGGTGGCGTTGATGGTGTGGGTCGCGCCGAGGTCGCGCGCCCAGTCGAGCTTCTTGTTGTCGCGGTCGACCGCGATGATCCTGTTCGCGCCTGCGAGGCGGGCACCCACGATGGCGGCGTCGCCGACACCGCCGCAGCCGATGACCGCGACCGAATCACCCCGGCCGACGTTGCCGGTGTTCATCGCCGCGCCCATGCCGGCCATGACGCCGCATCCGAGCAGGCCGACGACTGCCGGGTCGGCGGACGGGTCGACCTTGGTGCACTGTCCGGCGTGGACGAGGGTCTTGTCGGCGAACGCCCCGATACCCAGAGCGGGCGAGAGTTCGGTGCCGTCCTCGAGAGTCATCTTCTGGGTGGCGTTGAAGGTGTCGAAGCAGTACTGCGGGCGCCCCCGCTTGCAGGCACGACACTGGCCACACACGGCGCGCCAGTTCAGCACGACGAAGTCGCCGACCTCGACGGATTCGACGCCCTCACCGACACTTTCGACGACACCCGCGGCCTCGTGCCCGAGCAGGAAGGGGTACTCGTCGTTGATCCCGCCCTCGCGGTAGGTCAGGTCGGTGTGGCAGACGCCGCACGCGGCGATCGCGACGACGACCTCACCCGGCCCGGGGTCGGGGATGATGATCGGGACGATCTCCACCGGGGCGCCCTTCGAGCGCGCGATCACACCTCGTACCTGCTGCGGCATGGCCTGGTCTCCTCCTGGTCGACGATGCGGATACGCGCGTTGCAATACCCGCATGTGTGACGGTAGTCCCCCGCCGACTCCGCACGTCCTGCCCGAAAGGACGGTTCGACCTAGCCGAACAGCCAGCCCACTGCTGCGTCCAAAGCACCGCATCGATCTCGAACGCCACCTCTGCTGCACACCCGGACAGCGCGAGGAGCAGCGGAAGAGGTCAGAGCGCGGCCTTGACCCCAGCCTCGGACGCGAGGGCCGCAGCCTCTCCTCGGGTGCCGACCTCGAGTTTCCGCAGCACCGCGGCCACGTGGAACTTCACGGTGCTCTCACTGACCTGGAGTCGCTCGGCGATCACCCGGTTGCGTCTGCCCGCGACGAGATGTTCGAGAACCTCGACCTCGCGGGGACCGAGCACCGACAGCGCGTGCCGTCCTTCACCCGTCTCGGTGTGATCGAGCGGCAGCGTCGCCGACAGTCTCGATCCCCAACCGGGCGTGGACTCGGATTCGTATGTGCCGCCAAGAGTTTCGACCCGCGGACGCAGCTGCCTGGCGAGCTCGGCGAGGTCGACCGCGCCGCGTCCGTCGTCCCGGACGTCGATCAGGAGATTCGCGCCGTCGCAGTCCCACGCGACCCGCACCCGACGCAGGTCGGGCTGCACCACGAGCCCGAGGACCGCACCCCGGACCACGGCCCGCGCCGCGTGCGCGACCTCGCCGGGCAGACCTCGTCCACCGACCGGTGGATCGACGAACTCGACGACGACACCCGACGGCACCAACCCGCGCAGCTCGCCACGCAGTCGGGCGAAGGCGGTGGTCACGGCCTCCTCCGCCATCTCGCGGTGCAGGTCCACAGCGGTCCGGAGTCCGATCAGCGCGGATGTCGCCGACTCCCGCGCGGTGATCCGGGCCCGGGTGTCGTCGAGGTCGGGCGACCTGAGTGTCGCGAGGATCGTCTCGAGTGTCGCGGCGTGCGCCTCGGTGAGCTCGGAAACGGTGCGTGCGCGTTCTGCCGACGCGGCACGCGATTCGGCGAGGTACGCGGGGCTCGCGTGTCGTACCTGCAGTTGGATCCCGAGCGCGACGATCGCGAACTGGTCCGCCAACAACTCGGCGTCGAAATCGATCTTGAAGCGGGGCACGACGACGAGGAGGGTGTCGGTGCGGTCGAGGATCGCGTGGACAGGGTGCTCACGACCGCCGAGGACCGCGGTGCCGCGGAACCTGATCGACGAATCCGCCCGTGCGGGACCGAGATCGGTCCGCAGCCGGTCGAGTTCCGCGACCGTCACCTTCTCCACGATCCGCACGTCGCCCGCGACCTTGCGGGGACGACCGGTGCACTCGCGGGTGAAGATCACCAACGCGGTGTGCGGAACCTGGGCCGCTATCTGCGCAGAGAACCGCCGCCCGATGTCCGGGAGCGGGCCCACGAGAACCTCACGGAGCCCGTCCAGCAGAGTCATGCGCTCCGCGTCATCGCGTGCACACGAACTCGACCGCCAGGCCGTAGCCCGTGATACCGAGACCGGCGATCGTTCCGGTCGCGACAGGCGACACATAGGAGTGCTTGCGGAACTCCTCGCGCGCATGCACGTTGCTGATGTGCACCTCGACGAGCGGAACCTCCAAGGTGACCAGTGCGTCGCGCAACGCGACAGAGGTGTGCGTGTAGCCGGCGGGGTTGATCACGACACCGGACGCCGCAGTCCGCGCCTCCTGCACCCAATCGATGAGGACGCCTTCGTGATTGGACTGCCGCACCTCGACGGTCCGGCCGTGACGCCCCGCGACCTCCTCGCACAGTGCGACAACGTCGTCGAGGGTGTCGTGGCCGTAGATCTCGGGCTGACGCAGGCCGAGCAGGTTCAGATTCGGCCCATTCAGGACGTAGATCGGTCCCGGTGTCGTCACGCCAAGCCTCCTAGGAACCGCGAGTTCCGCATCGGACACCGCGGCGAGCACGAATCAGTGTGGTGGTTCGCACCCAGGATAGCGAGGAGCCCACGTCATCCCGGTAGGCACCGATCACGCGGACTTGTCGCGGCGCTCCCGCTCCGGCTTGCGCGGGACGATGGTCGGCAGCACGTTGTCGTTGACGGTCTCCGCCGTCACGACGACCTTGGCGACGTCGTCCCGGCTCGGGATGTCGTACATCACCGGAAGCAGCACCTCTTCCATGATGGCGCGCAGTCCACGGGCACCGGTACCACGCAGGATCGCCTGGTCCGCGATCGCTTCGAGCGCATCCGAACTGAACTCCAGCTCGACACTGTCCATGTCGAAGAGACGGGTGTACTGCTTGACCAACGCGTTCTTCGGCTCGGACAGAATCTGCACCAGCGATTCCTTGTCCAGGTTCGTCACCGACGCGACGACGGGCAGGCGGCCGATGAACTCGGGGATCAGACCGAACTTGATCAGATCCTCCGGCATGACCTCGGCGAAGTGGTCCTGCGTATCGATTTCCGCCTTGGAGCGCACCTCGGCACCGAAGCCGATGCCACGCTTGCCGACCCGATCCGAGACGATCTTCTCGAGCCCCGCGAACGCACCCGCGACGATGAACAACACGTTGGTGGTGTCGATCTGGATGAACTCCTGATGGGGGTGCTTGCGTCCACCCTGCGGCGGCACGCTCGCCTGCGTCCCCTCGAGGATCTTCAGAAGCGCCTGCTGCACGCCCTCGCCGGAGACGTCGCGGGTGATCGACGGGTTCTCCGACTTACGGGCGATCTTGTCGACCTCGTCGATGTAGATGATGCCGGTCTCGGCGCGCTTGACGTCGTAGTCCGCCGCCTGAATCAGCTTGAGCAGAATGTTCTCGACGTCCTCACCGACGTAGCCGGCCTCGGTGAGCGCGGTCGCGTCGGCGATGGCGAACGGCACGTTCAGCATCTTCGCCAGCGTCTGCGCCAGGTACGTCTTGCCGCAGCCCGTCGGGCCGAGCATCAAGATGTTGGACTTCGCGAGCTCGACTGTTTCGCCGCGAACGTCGCGACCCTTGTCACCGGCCTGGATGCGCTTGTAGTGGTTGTAGACCGCGACGGCGAGCGTCCGCTTGGCGTCGTCCTGACCGATCACATAGTTCTCGAGGAAGTCGCGGATCTCGACGGGCTTCGGCAACTCGTCGAGCTTGACCTCGCTGGACTCCGCGAGCTCTTCCTCGATGATCTCGTTGCAGAGGTCGATGCACTCGTCGCAGATGTACACACCCGGCCCCGCGATGAGCTTCTTCACCTGCTTCTGACTCTTGCCGCAGAACGAGCACTTCAGCAGGTCTCCGCCGTCACCGATGCGTGCCATCTCGTCAGGTCCTACTTCCTTCTCAGCTGCACTCGCTACTCGTGCTGATCGTTCCGCGTGGTCCTGGCGTCAAGGACGCCGTGGTGTCGCTGACACCGTGTGGTCGTGGCGTCCCAGACGCCGTGTGGTCGTGGCGTCCCAGACGCCGTGTGGTCGTGGCGTCCCAGACGCCGTGGTCCCGATCGTGGACGTCGCCGCCATTGCGGACGAAACCCCTGAGAG
This sequence comes from Rhodococcus sp. Q, assembly GCF_005503035.1. NCBI lineage: Bacteria > Bacillati > Actinomycetota > Actinomycetes > Mycobacteriales > Nocardiaceae > Rhodococcus > Rhodococcus sp. Q. The sequence goes on along the minus strand of NZ_SCOY01000023.1, from coordinate 45,734 downwards.
TGACCGTACCCGCACTTTCGGAACGAGGTCGACTGGTTGACCGTGTTTCGCGTGCCCCGCCCGGACCGTTACGACCCGGGCGGGGCGACACCAGTGCTGCCGCCGGGCGACAGCGCGAACGACTACTTCTGGGCGGAGAGCTTCCGGTACTCCAGGACGCTGTCGATGATCCCGTAGTCCTTGGCCTCCTCGGCCGTGAGGATCTTGTCGCGATCGGTGTCCTTGCGGATCACCTCCGGCTCCTTGCCGGTGTGGCGACCCAGGGTCTCCTCCATCAGCCTGCGCATGCGCTCGATCTCCCTGGCCTGGATCTCGAGGTCCGAGACCTGACCCTGGATGCCGCCGGTCGCGGGCTGGTGAATCAGCACACGCGCGTTCGGGAGCGCCAGACGCTTGCCCGGGGTGCCGGCCGCGAGCAGGACTGCCGCCGCCGACGCCGCCTGGCCGAGGCACACGGTGGTGATGTCGGCCCGGACGTACTGCATGGTGTCGTAGATCGCCATCAGCGCGGTGAACGAGCCACCGGGCGAGTTGATGTACATCGTGATGTCGCGATCCGGATCCTGCGACTCCAGCACGAGCAGCTGAGCCATCAGGTCGTTCGCGGACACGTCGTCGACCTGGTTGCCCAGGAAGATGATGCGCTCCTCGAACAGCTTGTTGTACGGGTCGGACGTCTTGACGCCGTAGCTGGTCTGCTCGGTGAACTGAGGCAGGATGTAGCGCGCACTGGGGGCAGCGGGGGCGGCGCCTGCCAGTCCGCGGGGATCGAAGAGGTTTGCCATCTGTTTCTCCAGGGTGAGTTGTGGGCGGTGGGGCGCTACCGGCTCAGTTGGCGGTGCCGCCTGCCTGCCGCGCGCGGGAGATGACGTGGTCGACGAAGCCGTAGTCCTTGGCCTCGGTCGCGGTGAACCAGCGGTCGCGGTCGGAGTCCGCCGTGATCTGCTCGACCGTCTGTCCGGTGTGCTCGGCGATCAGTTCGGCCATCTCACGCTTCGTGTGCGCGAACTGCTCGGCCATGATCGCGATGTCGGACGCGGTGCCGCCGATGCCGGCGGACGGCTGGTGCATCATGATCCGCGCGTGCGGCAGGGCATACCGCTTGCCCGGGGTGCCCGCGGAGAGCAGGAACTGGCCCATCGAGGCCGCGAGGCCCATACCGAAGGTCGCGACGTCGCACTCCGCGAACTGCATGGTGTCGAAGATCGCCATACCAGCGGTCACCGAGCCGCCGGGCGAGTTGATGTACAGCGAGATGTCGCGCGTCGGGTCCTCCGCCGCCAGCAACAGGATCTGTGCGCAGAGCTTGTTGGCGATGTCGTCGTCGACCTGGGTACCGAGGAAGATGATGCGCTCACGGAGCAGCCGCTCGTACACCGAGTCGCTCAGGTTCAGACCGGACGTGGCCGAAGTCATGGCGGGGCCCTGCGAAGCCGCCGGGTTGTGTGAAATCACGGTACCTGCCTTCTCGATCGCTGAAGTTTCTCGATCACCGAATCGTTGGTTCTCGACACAGACACTAACGAACAGGGGCGGCCCCGGAGTCCCGGTGCCGCCCCTGTTCGCTTATGGCGTGAAATCTAGCTCTCGTCGGAGGCTTCCGCGTCGGCCGCGTCCTCGTCGGGGCTGCCGAACAGCTCCTTGGTGTCGACGGTCGCACCGGCGGTGTCGGTGACGGTGAACTGCTCGACGACGCCGGCCAGGGCCTTGCCGCGACGGACATCCGCGAACACGGCGCCGAGCTGGTTGGCCTGCTGGATCTGCTGGATGAACTGATCCGGGGACATGCCGTACTGCTGCGCCTGGAAGAGGATCCGCTCGGTCAGCTCCTGCTGGCCGACGCTCGTGCCTGCGGCCTCCGCGATCGCGTCGAGCAGCAGCTGGGTCTTCACCGACTTCTCGGCGGCGTCCTTGGCGTCCTTGTCGAACTCCTCACGCGACGAGCCCTGAGCCTCGAGCAGCTCGGCGAGCTTGGCCTCGTCGTGGTCGAGTCCGTGGATCGCGTCGTGCACGGCGGCATCGACCTCGGCCTTGACGACGGCCTCGGGCAGCGGAACCTCGACGGTCTCGAGCAGCTTCTCGAGGACCTTGTCGCGGATCTGGCCGGCCTGCTCGACCTTCTTCACACGCTCGACCCGCTCGCGCAGGTCTGCGTTCAGCTCCTCGAGGGTGTCGAACTCGCTGGCCATCTGAGCGAACTCGTCGTCGGCCTCGGGCAGCTCACGCTTCTTGACGGTGTCGACCTTGACGGTCACGACCGCTTCCTTGTTCGCGTGCTCGCCTGCGACCAGGTTGGTCGTGAACTCCTTCGACTCGCCTGCCTTCAGGCCGACGATCGCCTCGTCGAGGCCCTCGATCAGCTGGCCGGAGCCGACCTCGTGGGACAGGCCCGTGGTGGAAGCCTCGGGCACGTCCTCACCGTCGACGGTGGCGGACAGGTCGATGGAGACGAAGTCGCCTTCCTCGACGGCGCGGTCGACACCGACGAGGGTGCCGAAGCGCTGACGCAGCGACAGCAGCTGTGCGTCGACGTCCTCGTCGGAGATCTCGATCGGATCGACCTCGACGGCGAGGGTGGAGAAGTCGGGCAGGGTGATCTCGGGGCGGACGTCGACCTCGGCGGTGAAGGCGAGCTCTTCGCCGTCCTCGATCTTGGTGATCTCGATCTCGGGCTGGCCGATGACCTTGATCTCACCGGAGACGACGGCCTCCTCGTAGCGGCCGGGCAGTGCGTCGTTGACGACCTGCTCCAGGACTGCGCCGCGGCCGACACGGGCCTCGAGCAGCTTGGCCGGTGCCTTGCCCGGACGGAAGCCGGGGAGACGGATCTGCTGCGCGAGGGCCTTGTATGCCTTGTCGAAGTCGGGCTTGAGCTCCTCGAAGGGCACCTCGACGTTGATACGGACCCGCGTCGGGCTCAGCTGCTCGACGGTGCTCTTCACGGACATTGCTCCTTCGTGGTGGTCTTTCTGGTCGCGGGCACCTGACTCTCAGGTGCCCGCCGTTCTTCGTGTTGTCCCTGGTCGGGGTGACAGGATTTGAACCTGCGACCCTCCGCTCCCAAAGCGGATGCGCTACCAAGCTGCGCCACACCCCGTCCGTTCCACTGCACCGAAGCACCGTGAGGTCCCCACAGTATCGGCACCGAGTGAGAATCCTACGACCACCCGATTAGCGAATTCAAAGCGAGGTTATGTACAGTCTCCAACGCAGACGGCAGTCATGGCGATCCCATGAGTCGTGTGCACCGGGGATGTAGCTCAATGGTAGAGCCCTAGTCTTCCAAACTAGCTACGCGGGTTCGATTCCCGTCATCCCCTCGAAGGGCAGAGATGCCCGATGCGCAGGAACGAAAGCCCGCCACCACCGAGGTGGCGGGCTTTCGTCGTTCCGTGACCGTTCTCATCGAGTGGCATCCCACACGTCGGGCACGATCGACCGAACCCGGCGTCCGCCCGCGTCCAGCACGTGTCCGAGCAACTTGTGCAGGCGCAGGACCACCGACCGGTCCCGGATCTCGAGGTCGGGGTAGCCGTCGGCGAGCCGCTGCTCGAACGCGCCGAGGTCTCCGACGGACCGCAGCCAGGTCTGGACGACGAGGTTGTTCGGACCGTGGACGGCGAAGCAGTTCCGGGTCTCCGGCTCGCGACTGAGCCTGCGTCCGGTGTCCTCCACCAGCGCGGGAGGCACCCGCCCCCAGAAGGTGGCGAGCACCGCGTACCCGGCGAGCGGCCTGGCGAACTCGCATCGCATGGTGACCAGTTCCAGCTGCAGCAATCGGTCCAGGCGGCGCCGAGCGCTCGGCGCACTCATGCCGAGCTCGGCCCCGAGGTCCGTCAGCGACATCCGTCCGTCCGTCGACAGGACCCGCAGCAGCGCACGGTCCTCGGTGGACAACGCCGGCGCACCCCCGAACGTGCCCGGTGCGCGCGGCGCGGGCAGCGTGGACCGCTCCCCCGGCGCGAGTGCGTTCAGGCGCCAGCGACTGCCTTCCGTGAACCATTGCGTGATCAGCCGGGTACGCACCGACTCGACGCCGTCGACGGTCGCGACGACGTCGAGGGCGAACCGCGACATCGAGGCCAGGTCGGGCGCGCCCGCGGTCACGAGCAGGTCGGCGTCGCCGCTCGCACGCTCGACGGTGACGGCGAAGGTGTGCTCGACCAGCGAAGCGGCCACCGCTTCACCGCGCTCCGGCCTGCACCGGATCTCGAGGAATGCCGTACAGACCTGACGGAAGACGCTCGTCGACGGCGACACGGTGATCCAGGCGCTGCCCGAGTCGCTCAGCCGGGCCCATCGGCGAGCCAGGGTGACGGGGTCGAGTTCCAGTGCGTCGGCCAGCCGCGTCCACGAGGCGCGGGGCGCGAGCTGCAGCGCGTTGACGAGACGGAGGTCCACCTCGTCGATGCCTTTGTCGATTTCCTGCGTCATGACCGATTATTCTCACCTTTTCCTGCGATCTGTGGCGCCTCGGGTGGCCGAGGAGACGATTCGGAGACCGCCGGGACCACGGGCCCGGCCTCTGCAGGAAGGCCGGGTGACCATGTCCGCACCCCCGTCGGCGCGCACCGCCGACCGCTACGCGTTGATAGGAGCGGGCCCGTCCGGTCTCGCCGGCGCCCGCAACCTGTCGCGGCTCGGCATCCCGTTCGACGGATTCGAGGCACACACCCAGGTCGGCGGGCTGTGGAACATCGACAACCCCCGCAGCACCGTCTACCGGTCGGCGCACCTGATCTCGTCGAAGACCACCACCCAGTTCGCCGAGTTCCCGATGCCCGCCGGAACACCGGACTACCCCGGCCACCGCGAGCTCCGGGAGTACTTCGAGGCGTACGCCCGGCGCTTCGACCTGCACCGGCACTTCCGATTCGGCACTTCCGTCGTGCGGGTCGAACCGGACGGCGACGAGTGGGTCGTCGTGACCGACACCGACGGCACCCGGACCACCGCCCGATATCGCGGCGTCATCATCGCCAACGGCACCCTGTCGGAACCGAACATGCCGTCCTTCTCCGGCGCTTTCACGGGCGAACTCCTGCACACCAGCAGCTACCGCGACCCGCGAATCTTCGACGGCAAACGGGTCCTGATCGTCGGCGCGGGCAACAGTGGCTGCGACATCGCGGTCGACGCCGTCCACCACGCGCGGTCCGTCGACATCAGCGTCCGCCGCGGCTACCACTTCGTACCGAAGTACGTGCTCGGACGTCCGGCGGACACCGTGGGCGGCCGCCTCCCCCTGCCGCCGTGGCTCAAACAGCGCATCGACACCCGCCTGCTCAAACTGTTCACCGGCGACCCCGTCCGGTTCGGGTTCCCGGCTCCAGATCACCGGATGTACGAGTCGCACCCGATCGTGAACTCGCTGATCCTGCACCATGCGGGCCACGGCGATGTGACCGTCCGCGGCGATATCGAGCGGTTCAACGGGAACCTCGTTCACTTCGCCGACGGCTACGCGGGCGACTACGACCTCGTCATGTGCGCGACCGGGTATCGCCTGCACTACCCGTTCATCGATCCCGAGCACCTCGACTGGACGGGTCGCGCGCCGTCGCTGTACCTGAACATCGCGTCCCGCAGACACCCGAACCTGTTCGTCCTCGGCATGGTCGAGGCCTCCGGCATCGGCTGGCAGGGACGACACGAGCAGGCCGAACTCGTCGCCAAAGTGATTCGAGCGCAGGACGAGTCGTCGACAGCGGCGGCCGAGTTCGCGACGCGAGTGGCCGGACCCGCACCGGACCTGAGCGGCGGCTACCGCTACCTGGACCTCGACCGGATGTCGTACTACGTGAACAGGGACGCGTACCGACGCGCTGTCACCGAGCACATCACCCGACTCGACGCCCCGCGCGCAGTGCGTCCGGGCGTCACCGCACCGACACCGAAGGACGTCCATGCCCATCGATGACGTGGTACTCGGCTTCGATTCGAGTTCGCTGACGCTGCTGAACATCGTCCTGGCCTGCATCATGTTCGGAATCGCCCTGGACACGTCGGTCGACGACTTCCGCGCAGCTCTGCGGATGCCGAAGGCGATGGCGGTCGGGATCGCCGCCCAGTTCCTGCTGCTGCCCGCGGTGACGTACCTGCTGACCCTCGTCCTGAATCCGGCGCCGTCGGTCGCGCTCGGCATGATCCTGGTCGCGTGCTGTCCGCCGGGCAACATCTCCAACGTCCTGACGCATCGCGCCAAAGGCAATGTGGCGCTGTCGGTGTCGATGACCGCGGTCTCGAATGTGCTCGCGATCTTCCTGATGCCCGTGAACATCGCGTTCTGGGGCAGCAGGCAAGCCGAGACGAACGCGCTGTTGCAGTCCGTGTCGTTGAACCCCGCGGAGATGCTCGCCGACATCGCGCTGATCATCGGATTGCCGTTCGCCCTCGGACTTCTGCTGGCCCGCGCGCGACCACGGTGGGCGGCCGCGGCGGAACCGTGGGTCAAGAACCTGTCGCTGCTCGCCCTGGTCGGATTCATCGCCGCGGCGCTCGCCGGCAACTTCTCGGTGTTCCTCGGCCACATCGGGGTCGTGCTGCTCGCCGTGTTCCTGCACGACGCCGTTGCCCTCGCGCTCGGCTACGGATGCGCGGTGGCGACCGGACTCGACGAGCGCAGCAGGCGGGCCGTCACGTTCGAGGTCGGGATACGCAACGCCGGCCTCGGTCTCGGCCTGGTGTTCACCTTCTTCGACGGGCTCGGCGGCATGGCGATCGTCGCCGGCTGGTGGGGAATCTGGGACATCATCGCCGGGCTGGCGCTGGCGGGGATGTGGGCCAGAAGGCGCACCGAGACCACGACGACAACCTCCACTGAAGGGATACCGGCATGACGGTGATGGTGACGGGCGGAAGCGGATTCCTCGGCCGCTCCGTGGTGCGCGGACTGCGCGACGCGAACCAGCAGGTCGTCAGCGTCGACCTCCGAGCGCCCGAGGACCCGCTCGAGGGCGTCGGGTACGCCATCGGCGACGTCTGCGATCCCGCGTCGATCGCCGCGGTGCTCTCGGAGAACGCCGTCGACACGGTCGTGCACCTGGCGTCGATCGTCAATCCTGGTAGGTCGACGACTCCGGAGCAGGAGTTCCGCGTCGACGTCGACGGGTCACGAACGGTGCTCGACGCGTGCGTGGCGCACGGCGTCCGTCGCATCGTCGTCTCGTCGAGCGGCGCGGCGTATGGCTATCACGCCGACAATCCGGCGTGGATCGACGAGGACACCCCGCTGCGAGGAAACGACAGCTTCCCGTACTCACGGCACAAACGCCTCGTCGAGGAGATGCTGGCGGAGTACCGCCGTGCGCATCCCGCGCTGGAACAGACGATCTTCCGGATCGGCACCATCCTCGGCGCCGACGTCGACAACCAGATCACCGCCCTCTTCGAGAAGAAGCGCCTCCTCAAGATCCGGGGCAGTGAGAGCCCGTTCGTCTTCGTCTGGGACCAGGACGTCACGGCCGCGATGGTCCAGGCGGTCGTCGGCTCACGGACCGGAATCTTCAACGTCGCGGGTGACGGTGCCATGACCGTGGACGAGATCGCGGACGCACTGGGCAAGGGCACGCTTGCCGTCCCTGCCGGGTTGGTCGAAGCGGGCCTGCGAATCGGGAACGCACTGAACCTGACGGTGCACGGTCCGGAGCAGACGAAGTTCCTGCAGTACCGCCCCGTCCTCAAGAACGATCGGCTCAAGTGCGTGTTCGGGTACACCCCCCGCTACACGACGCGGGAGGCGTTCGCGGCGTGGCGGGCCGCGCGGGTGAGGTCGGCGTCGGATTCATCTGTTCGATCGAACGCATAGCAACCCCTATCCAGAGGCACCCAACCTAGGGTAGAACCTGTTTCAGTCTGCCACCTGAATCATCCAAGGAGCGCCCATGCACACCCCGCTTTGCGACGACCTCGGCATCGAGTTCCCGATCTTCGCGTTCACCCACTGCCGCGATGTTGTCGTCGCCGTCAGCAAGGCCGGCGGCTTCGGTGTCCTCGGCGCGGTCGGGTTCACCCCCGAAGAGCTCGAGATCGAGCTGAAGTGGATCGACGAGCACATCGGCGATCACCCGTACGGCGTCGACATCGTCATCCCCAACAAGTACGAGGGCATGGACTCGAACCTGTCCGGCGAAGAGCTGACGACGATGCTGCAGAACATGGTCCCCAAGGAGACCCTCGAGTTCGGCCGCAAGATCCTCACCGACCACGGCGTACCGCTGGCCGACGACGGCAGCGAGAACGCGTTGCAGCTTCTCGGTTGGACCGAGGCCACCGCCACTCCGCAGGTCGAGGTCGCGCTGCAGCACCCGAAGGTCACCCTGATCGCGAACGCCCTCGGCACCCCGCCCGCCGACATGATCGACCACATCCACAAGGCCGGACGCAAGGTCGCGGCGCTGTGTGGTTCGCCGTACCAGGCTCGCAAGCACGCCGACGCGGGTGTCGACATCATCATCGCGCAGGGCGGCGAGGGCGGCGGCCACTGCGGCGAGGTCGGGTCGATCGTCCTGTGGCCGCAGGTCGTCAAGGAGGTCGCTCCGGTTCCCGTGCTCGCGGCAGGCGGTATCGGCAGCGGTCAGCAGATCGCGGCAGCCCTCGCCCTCGGCGCGCAGGGCGCATGGTCCGGCTCGCAGTGGCTGATGGTCGAGGAGGCGGAGAACACCACCGTCCAGCAGCAGGCGTACATCGACGCGTCGAGCCGCGACACCGTCCGCAGCCGCTCGTTCACCGGCAAGCCGTGCCGCATGCTCCGCAACGACTGGACCGAGGCCTGGGAGACCGAGGGCAACCCCGAGCCCCTCGGAATGCCGCTGCAGTACATGGTTTCCGGCATGGCCGTCGCCGCCACGCACAAGTACCCCGATGAGACCGTCGACGTCGCGTTCAACCCGGTTGGCCAGGTCGTCGGTCAGTTCACGAAGGTCGAGAAGACCTCCGCCGTGATCGAGCGCTGGGTGCAGGAGTACCTGGAGGCGACCGGCACGCTCGAGCAGTTGAACGCGGCCGCCGAGGTCTGAGGGCCGGTCCCGCCTGCCCGACGGGGCACATCACCCGTCGGGCAGGATCGGGACGCTGACGCCGCGGTCGCGACCCAGCATTGCAGCGCGGGTGACCGCGACCGCACCGAAGCGGTCGCGTACCGAATCCAGCGCCGAGTCGAGGGCCGTGACATCGGGTGTGCTCGCAGCGCGGACACCCCCGGACACCGGTACCGATCCGGGTGCGCCGAGGTCGAGCGGTAACGCGAGCTGCTCGGCGCCCTCCCGGTCGAGATTGGTCAGCGCGACTCCGACGAGCGTCAGGCCCTGATCGAGGATCAGCGGCCTGGCCTCGAGGAGCAGGGCGCGCACCGCGGACAGGATGGTCTCGGTCCGCGCCGTCGCCTGCCCTACCGTGCAGGATCGGGTGGCGCGGGTGAAATCCGCGAACCGCAACCGCAGCACCACGGTGCGGCACACCCGGCCCGCGCGGCGCAGCCGCCGCGTCACCCGATCCACCAGCGACGCCGCAATCGCGTCGATCTCCTCGACAGACCGCTGCCCACGCCCGAGCGCGTGCTGGGCACCGATCGACCGACGCCGGGTACCCGTCTGCACCCGGCGCGGATCACGCGCCCACGACAACGCGTGGAGATGTCGGCCCGCTCCCTGCCCGACCACGGCCATCAGTTCCCGTTCGGGGAGTACGGCCATCTGCCCGACGGTGTCGATGCCGTACGCGCGAAGCTTGCCCGAGGTGACGGCGCCGACTCCCCACAGCCGCTCCACCGGGAGCGGGTGCAAGAACTCCAGTTCACGATCCGGCGGCACGAGCAGAAGTCCGTCGGGCTTGCCCACCGCGCTGGCCACCTTTGCCAGGAACTTCGTGCGGGCGATGCCGACCGTGATCGGCAGCCCGACCTTCTCACGGACGTCACGCCGCAGCTTGGTCGCGATGTCGAGCGGCGTCCCCGAGACCCGCGCGAGCCCACCGACATCGAGGAAGGCCTCGTCGATGGAGATGCCCTCGACCAGCGGGGTGGTGTCCCGAAACACCTCGAACACCGCCTTGCTCGCCTCGGCGTACGCGGAGAATCGTGGGCGCACCACGACGGCCTGCGGGCACAGGCGCAGTGCCTGACCCGCATTGCTCGGCGTCCGGACACCGAACGCCTTCGCTTCGTAACTGGCGGCGAGCACCACGCCGCCGCCGACGATCACCGGCCTGCCTCGCAACGACGGGTCGTCACGCTGCTCGACCGACGCGTAGAACGAGTCCAGGTCGGCATGCAGGATCGATGCAGTCGACGACGGCGCTGACTCGAAATCGGACACGAACATATGTTCGCATCTGCCACCGACACGTTTCGCGAACGGCGAACGGCGACCTCCCGGCAATTCCCGGTATCCTGTGGTTGTCCGATTTGTCCCTGTGTGCGAGCCGCTGCCGGTCCCCCGGATTCAAGGCCCGGTTCGTCTGGAAGGTCTCGCGTGGAACTCCTCCTGATCGTCGTTGTCATCGGCGCGGTCGTATTCCTGGTCTCCAAGAGCCAGAAGAACAAGACCGCCGGCCACTCGGCCAACCAACTCGAGGACGCCAAGGCCGACGCCCGGCAGTCGATCGAACGTCTCGGCGGCCAGGTGTACAACCTGACCGGCACCGACGACGCGTCCAAGCAGGCACTGGCCGACGCGTCCGAGCGCTACACCGCGTCCGGCTCACAGATCGAACAGGCCAAGACCCCGGTTCAGGCGCGACTGGCCAAGCAAACCGCGCTCGAGGGCCTCTACTACATCCGCGCAGCCCGGACGGCGATGGGCATGGACCCCGGACCCGAGGTGCCCAGCATCGACGGCCAGAAGGCGGCAGGCCAGGTCACCGAGGACCGCGAGGTCGAGTTCGAGGGCCGTCAGGTCGCCGCGTCACCGAACCCGTCGCAGCGCACCCCGAACTACTACCCCGGCGGACGCGTCGCAGGCCGACCCGTCCCCGCCGGCTGGTACTCCGAGCCCTGGTGGAAGCCGGCGCTCGTCGCGGGCGCCTGGGGTGTCGGCTCGATGCTGCTGTTCTCCGCCATGTTCAGCGGAATGGCCGGAGTTGCCTACGGCGCGCAGGACTTCGAGAGCGGTGCCGGTGACGGCAGCGACGCGGGCGACATGGGCGGCGACGGCGGCGACATGGGCGGCGACGCCGGCGGCGGCGAGGACTTCGGCGGCGGCGGTGAAGATTTCGGCGGCGGTGGAGACTTCGGCGGCGGGGATTTCGGGGGCGGAGACTTCGGCGGCTTCGACTTCTAGAACGTGAACGCGGCAGTGGCCCGGGTCGATCGACCCGGGCCGCTCTGCGTCGTCAGGCGGGTTGACAGGTCGGACACCAGAAGAGATTGCGTCCCTTCATGACCGAGTGCACGACCGGCGTCGCGCACACCCGGCACGCCTCCCCCGCGCGGCGGTACACGTAGGTCCGCGGCCGATCCTCCGCGTACGACGGCGCACCGGTGTCGTGCTCGGGACGCACCACGTGCATGACACCCGCATCGACGCCGACCGCCATCAACACCACGAGGTCCGTCCAGATCGCGTCCCACTCGTCGCGCCGCACCGCCCGACCTGGCCGGTCGGGATGGATGCCATGCCGGAACAGCACCTCGGCGCGGTACACGTTTCCGACGCCCGCGAGCACCGCCTGATCCATCAGAAGCGCACCGATCGCGTTCTGCGACTTCGCGATTCGACGCCACGCACGGTCCGGATCTGCGTCGGACCGCAACGGGTCCGGGCCCAGCCGCGCCGTCAGCGCCGCCACCTGAGTCTCGTCGTAGATCTCACAGGCCGTCGGACCGCGCAGGTCGGTGCCGACGTCGGCACCCACCATCCGCATCCGCACCTGTCCGACGGGTTCGCCCATCGGCAGCGGCAGTTCGGTGAACTTGCCGTACAGCCCGAGGTGCACGTGCACGATCCGGCCGCCCTCGTAGCGGTGCAGCAGGTGCTTTCCGAACGCCTCCGCGTCCTCGAGTACCCGTCCGTCCACGGACGCCGCACCGACGTCGAAACGACCCTGCGGGCTGGACACACGAACGGGAGCACCGGCGAAGGATCGCTGATGCTCCCGTGCGAGTCGATGGAGGGTGTGACCTTCAGGCACTCAGGCGCCCGGAACGGCCGGGGCCTCGCCGGTGCGCTCGTACTCGGACAGGATGTCGATACGACGCTGGTGACGGTCCTCCCCCGACCACGGGGTCGCGAGGAACGCGTCGACGATCGCGAGCGCCTCCTCGACGGAGTGCATCCGGCCACCGAGACCGATCAGTTGCGCCTTGTTGTGCTGGCGAGCGAGCTGCGCCGTCTCCACGCTCCACGCGAGAGCGCAGCGGGCGCCGGGCACCTTGTTCGCGGCGATCTGCTCGCCGTTGCCGCTGCCACCGAGGACGATGCCGAGGCTGCCCTCGTCCTCGACGACACGGCGCGCGGCCTCGATGCAGAAGGCCGGGTAGTCGTCGAGTGCGTCGTACTCGTGGGCTCCGCAGTCGATGGCCTCGTGCCCGTTGGCGATGAGATGGTCCTTGATCGTGTTCTTGAGCTCGAAGCCGGCGTGGTCGGCACCCAGGTATACGCGCATGGGGTCGATGATAGGGACCGCCGACGAAGTCACCGTCACGGACCACGGAATTTGAGCGAACGCTAGTGTTGCCGCCATGGAACTCAACGGAACCAGTTCAGTCGTCACCGGCGGCGCGTCGGGCATCGGCGCGGCCACCGCGCGTCAGCTCGCCGCCCGCGGCTCGAAGGTCGTCATCGCCGACCTCAACGCGGACGTCGGAAACGCCCTCGCGAAGGAGATCGGCGGCCTGTTCGTGCAGGTCGACGTCACGAACACCGAACAGATCATCGAGGCGGTCGACGCGGCCTCCGAGCTCGGCCCGCTGCGTGCGGCAGTCAACTCGGCCGGTATCGGTTCCGCTTCGCGGACCATCGGCCGTGACGGTGCGTACGAGTCGGCGTTCAACCTGGACGTCTACAAGAAGGTCATCGAGATCAACCTGATCGGCACCTTCGACGTCACCCGCATCGCCGCGACCGCGATGAGCCGCCTCGAACTCACCGAGTCCGGTGAGCGCGGAGCGATCGTCAACATGGCGTCCGTCGCCGCGTTCGACGGTCAGATCGGTCAGGCGGCCTACTCCTCGTCCAAGGGCGGCGTCGTCGGCATGACGCTCCCCGTGGCACGCGACCTCGCTGCGGCGGGCATCCGCCTCAACACGGTCGCCCCCGGCCTCATCGACACCCCGATCTACGGCACGGGCCCGCAGTCCGACGCGTTCAAGGCCAAGCTCGGCGAGAGCGTCCTGTTCCCGAATCGTCTCGGTGTACCGGACGAGCTCGCGAGCATGGTTCTCGAACTGCTCACCAACTCGTACATGAACGCGGAGGTCGTCCGAGTCGACGGCGGCATCCGGATGCCCCCGAAGTGACGTCACGCCCGATGTGATCCCTGTACGCACGACGACCCCCCACGCGAGCGCGTGGGGGGTCGTCGTGTGTCCATTGCCTTACGGTCAGTCGAAGCTCGGGTCCTCGGTGCGGGTGCGCTTGAGCTCGAAGAAGTGCGGGTAACCGGCGAGTGCGACGACGCCGTCCCACACCTTCCCCGCGTCTTCGCCGCGCGGGATGCGGGAGAGCACCGGACCGAAGAACGCCACACCGTTGACGTGGATGGTGGGGGTGCCGACGTCGTCGCCGACGGCGTCCATTCCGGCCTTGTGGCTGACGCGCAGGGCCTCGTCGTGCACGTCGGTGTCGGCGGCGGACGCCAGCTCGGCGGGCAGCCCGACCTCGGCGAGTGCCTCTGCGATCACCACACCGAAGTCCTTGTTGCCCTGGTCGTGGATGCGGGTGCCCATCGCGGTGTACAGCGGCAACAGGATCTCGTCACCGTGTGCCTGCGCGGCGGCGATGGCGACGCGGACCGGACCCCAGGCCTTCTCCATCATCGCCCGGTACTCCTCGGGGAGATCGCGCCCCTCGTTGAGGACGGCCAGGCTCATGACGTGGAAGTTCGCGTCGATGTCGCGCACCTTCTCGACCTCGAGGATCCACCGCGAAGTGATCCAGCACCACGGACACAGCGGGTCGAACCAGAAGTCGGCACTGTCCCTCTTCGCGGCATTTCGGTCCGCGGGCACGGTCTCACTCACTCGCTTCTCCATCACTCGTGGCGTGTGGGGCGCTCGCCCCCTCGGCACAACACATGTCAGCTGCGATTGCTTCCCGCGGCCAGTACCGTCGAGATACGGATGCACACCCGACTCGCGGAGGGCCAACGATGTCCACAACCCGCACATTCGTCGTCGTCGGCGGAGGACTCGCCGGAGCAAAGACCGCAGAAGCCCTGCGCGTCAAGGATTTCGACGGGAAGGTGATCCTCTTCTGCGCGGAGGAACACCTCCCCTACGAGCGCCCACCACTCTCGAAGGACCACCTCATCGGACGGAAGCCACTCACCGAGTTCACCGTGCATCCCGCGGACTGGTTTCGCGACGAGCACATCGACGTACGACTCGGCACCACCGTCACCGCACTCGACCCCGCCGCCCACACCGTGACCCTGCCGGACGGCAGCACCGTCCACTACGACAAAGCCGCGCTGGCGACCGGGTCACGGTCGCGCCGGCCGCCGATTCCGGGCTCCGACGCCGACGGGGTGCACTACCTGCGCACCGTCGACGAGTCCGACTCGCTCCTCGCGACGCTCAAGCGCGGCACACGTCTCGTCATCGTCGGGGCCGGGTGGATCGGCATGGAGGTCGCGGCCGCCGCGCGGGGGCACGGCGTCATCGTGACCGTTGTCGAGTCCGCGGCACTGCCCTTGCTCGGCGCACTCGGCCCCGAGATGGGCACGGTGTTCGCCGAACTGCACCGGGAGCACGGCGTCGACCTGCGTCTGGAAACCTCGGTCGAGTCGATCGTCACGACGGATGGGCGCGCGACCGGCGTTCGCCTCGGCACCGGCGAGGTCGTCGACGCGGACACCGTGCTCGTCGCTGTGGGGGCGCAACCGAACGTCGAACTGGCGCAGGATGCGGGCCTGGCTGTGGACGGCGGCGTCCTCGTCGACTCGTCGTTGACCACCAGCGACCCCGACATCGTCGCGGTCGGCGACATCGCCGCACAGGAGCATCCGGTGCTCGGCACCCGGATTCGCGTCGAGCACTGGGCGAACGCACTCAACCAGCCCGACGTCGCGGCAGCGACGATGCTCGGGCAGCCCGCCGAGTACTCGAACCTGCCCTATTTCTTCACGGACCAGTACGAACTCGGGATGGAGTACGTCGGGCACGCCGCACGAGACTCGCGGGTCGTCGTCCGCGGCGACGCGCCACGCCACAAGTTCGTCGCGTTCTGGCTCGACACCGACGATCGCGTCCTCGCGGGGATGAACGTCAACATCTGGGACGTCACCGACGACGTCAAGGCACTGATCGCGTCGGGGCGACCGGTGGACGTGACTCGTCTCGCCGATCCCGACGTGCCGCTTGGCGACGTGTAGACGTGAGCAAGTCGGTCGTGCGTGATGGGATAGGGGCGTTCTCGAACCGAATCCGACCGACTAGGAGTGTCGAAACGTGGCCCCACCGAACCTGACCCGTGAGCAGGCTGCCCAGCGAGCGGCGTTGCTCACCGTGGACAACTACGCCATCGAACTGGACCTGACCGACGGTGCCGGGGCCCCGGGCGAGGGCATTTTCCGTTCCCGCACGACCGTCACCTTCGATTCCGTCGACGGCGCCGAGACCTTCGTCGACCTGATCGCGAAGACGGTGCACTCGGCCACCCTCAACGGCTCCCCCGTCGACCTCTCCGGCTACAGCGAGGAGGCCGGCATCGCACTGACCGGGCTCGCCGCCCGCAACGAGCTGGTCGTCGACGCGGACTGCCTGTACACCAACACCGGCGAGGGTCTGCACCGGTTCGTCGACCCCACCGACGGGTCCGTCTACCTGTACTCGCAGTTCGAGACGGCCGACGCAAAGCGAATGTTCGCCTGCTTCGACCAGCCGGACCTCAAGGCCACCTTCACGATCTCGGTCAACGCGCCGAAGGACTGGAAGGTCATCTCGAACTCCGCGGTCGTCGAGACACTGGTCGCGACTCCCGGCGAGCACCGCTTCCGCACCACCCCGCGAATGAGCACCTACCTCGTCGCGTTGATCGCGGGCCCGTACGCGGAGTGGAACGACTCGTACACCGACGAGCACGGGCACATCCCGCTCGGCATCTTCTGCCGTGCCTCACTCGCCGAACACATGGACGCCGACCGGCTCTTCACCGAAACGAAGCAGGGTTTCGCGTTCTACCACCGCAACTTCGGGGTTCCGTATGCGTTCGGCAAGTACGACCAGCTGTTCGTTCCCGAATTCAATGCGGGTGCAATGGAGAACGCAGGCGCGGTGACCTTCCTCGAGGACTACGTCTTCCGGTCCAAGGTAACCCGCTACTCGTACGAGCGGCGCGCCGAGACCGTGCTGCACGAGATGGCCCACATGTGGTTCGGCGACCTCGTCACGATGCGCTGGTGGGACGACCTGTGGCTCAACGAGTCGTTCGCGACGTTCGCGTCGGTGCTGTGCCAGTCCGAGGCCACCGAGTACACCAACGCGTGGACCACCTTCGCGAACGTCGAGAAGTCGTGGGCGTACAGGCAGGACCAGTTGCCTTCGACGCATCCGATCGCCGCTGACATCCCGGACCTCGCGGCCGTCGAGGTCAACTTCGACGGCATCACCTACGCGAAGGGCGCGTCGGTGCTCAAGCAGCTCGTCGCGTATGTCGGCGTCGAGCCGTTCCTCGCAGGCCTGCGCGCGTACTTCACCGAGCACGCCTACGGCAACGCCACGTTCGACGACCTCCTCGCCGCGCTGGAGAAGGCGTCCGGACGCGACCTGTCCGACTGGGGCGCGCAGTGGCTCAAGACCACCGGCCTGAACATTCTGCGCCCCGAGTTCGAGGTGGACGCCGACGGCAACTTCACCTCGTTCGCGGTCCTGCAGGACGGCGCCGCTCCGGGCGCGGGCGAGACCAGGGTGCACCGGCTCGCGGTCGGCATCTACGACGACGAGGACGGCAAGCTTGTCCGCTCCCGGCGCGTCGAACTCGACGTCGAGGGCGCGCGCACCGAGGTCCCCGAGCTGGTCGGCGTCGCGCGCGGCAAGCTGATCCTCGTCAACGACGACGACCTCACCTACTGCTCGGTCCGCCTCGACCCGGAGTCGCTGGCGACCGCGATCGACCGGATCGGCGACATCGTCGAACCGCTGCCGCGCACGCTGGTGTGGTCGGCGGCGTGGGAGATGACGCGGCAGGCCGAACTGAAGGCCCGTGACTTCGTGGCACTGGTCCAGCGCGGCATCGGCGCCGAATCCGAGGTCGGGGTCGCTTCGCGACTGCTGCTGCAGGCGAACACCGCCCTGTCCAGCTACGCCGACCCGACGTGGGCCGCCGCGTCCGGCTGGCCCGACTTCGCGAACCGGCTGCTGGAGCTCGCCCGCGAAGCCGACGCCGGTTCCGATCACCAGCTCGCGTTCGTCAACGCCCTCGCGGCGGCGCAGCTCTCGCCCTGGCACACCGAGGTTCTCGTCGAACTGCTCGACGGCGCGCCCGAGAAGGTGGGGCTGCCCGGTCTGGTCGTGGACACCGACCTACGGTGGCGTCTGGTGACCGCGCTCGCCGCGGCAGGTGAGGTCGACGCCGAGGGACTCGAATCACCGTTCATCGACGCCGAATCGGACCGCGACCCGACCGCCGCCGGTGCCCGAGCGGCCGCGGCGGCACGCGTCGCCAGGCCGCAGGCAGCGGTGAAGGAACAGGCGTGGGCGACGGTCATCGGGGACGACTCCGTCGCGAACACGACCGCCCGATCCATCGTCGGAGGGTTCGCGGGGATCGGCCACAGCGCGCTGCTCGAACCGTTCGTGGCGCGGTACTTCGCCGACATCGCGGGTGTCTGGGAGCGACGCTCCAGCGAGGTCGCGCAGACGGTGGTCGTCGGGCTGTACCCGCACTGGTCGATCAGTGCGGAGTCCGTCGCGGCAGCCGACGCGTTCCTCGAGGGCGACCATCCGCCGGCCCTGCGCCGTCTCGTCGTCGAGGGCAAGGCCGGCATCGTGCGGTCCCTCGCCGCGCGCGAGTTCGACGCGAGCTGACCTCCCCCTGAACCCCGAATGGCGCATTCGGTCACGTGGAGTGACCGAATGCGCCATTCGGGAGCAGCTGGGGCGGTGCTTACGGCTGCGCGATCGCCGCGCTCATCACGCGGATCGCGGAGATCAGGCCGTCGATCAGGTCGGCCTCGGCGAACGACGACACCGCGGCCGTGACGCCGAGCTGCGCGACGCGATCGGTGACGCGGTCGGCGACCGCCTTGCCCGAGCGGACCTCGATGACCCGCTGGTTGGGCGACACCGCGATCAGCACGGACCGCTCGGCCTCGGGGGTGGTCGGGAACAGTGCGGCGACACCGGCTGCCGGGTCTTCGCCGAGCGCACCGACGTAGAGATTGAAACGAACCTTCGTGGCCCGCGTCGCGTCGGTCAGTGCGTCGTCGAGGGCGACGAGCTCGTCGACCGTGAACGGAAGGTCGTCGACGAACGGCTCGCCGATGCGGTGCACGCCCGAGACGCGACCGCTGGGGGTGACGGCGTAACCGACGGGGAGGTCGGCTTCGACGACTGCGGGGAACTTGCTACCACCGGCCACTTGCGGAACCTCCGATCAGATCTGCCGAACCCTCGATCTCCGCGTGACCACTGTGGTGGCCGGGGCGGGTCGTCACCTCGTCGACAGCGGACCACAGCACCGGCTTGTGGTTCCACTCCTTGTCGAGCGAGTAGTGGGCGGGGGTCTCACCGGCGGCTCGCGGAGCCAGGTAGCTCAGCCCCGCGAGGATGGCCGTGATGACGACGGGAATCCCGACGAAAATCAGCGTTGTCTCGAGAATGCTCACCCGCCAAAGGTAGCCCAGGGGCGGCGGATTTGTGCCGCTGGGGCACAGGAATTTCCTACGCCGCGCCCTCGCCCAGATATCGGAGCCACAGCGGATCGAGTTCCTTCGTCGCGGCAAGCAGGCGCCAGTGCTGACCCTTCGGAGGAACGAGGGCTGCGCGGAGCGTCCATCCGAGCTCGCTGAGAAGTTTGTCCGCTTTTCGATGGTTGCAGGGGGCACAGCAGGCGACGCAGTTCTCCCACGAGTGTTCGCCTCCGCGACTGCGCGGGATGACGTGGTCGACGGTCTCGGCCTTGTCGCCGCAGTAGGCGCAGCGAAAGCGGTCGCGGTGCATGAGTGCGGCCCTGGTCATCGGGATTCGGGCGCGGTACGGCACGCGCACGTAGTTTCGGAGCCGGATCACCGATGGAACCTGGATCGAAGAACCGGCGGAGTGGATGACCTGTCCGAGCGGATCCTCGTGGACGGAATCGGCCTTGTCGCAGACCAGGAGGACGACTGCGCGGCGGACCGGGAGGGCGGTAAGTGGTTCGTAGGTGGCGTTGAGCAGCAGCACCCGGCGCTTCACCCAGGCGGGAACCGCATCATCGCCTGGGTGGGAGGGTTTGTTGCCCTCGTCGATCGCATAGAGCGGGGAAGCCCCCGAGCCCGGTGGGTGACGGGCGTCGGCGGGCTCGAGTTGTCGGTGCGCGCGGGCGCTGTGTCGGTGCTTCATGCGACCTCCGGAGGACGACCTGTCCCAGTTGACCACGGATTACGCGTCGACGCACGCGCATTTTCCCGACGGTTTGCGGGCAGGAAGGTGAACGGGAGGCAACTGCGACGCTCGCGCCCATCGACACTGCCCTCTGGCGCCCATCGACGCAGCGCCGACCTGAGGGCACAATGGTGGCGCCATGAGTGAACCCGAAGTGAGTTTCTACGAAGCGATCGGCGGAGCCGAGACGTTCCGCAAACTGATCTCCCGTTTCTACGAGGAGGTCGCGAAGGACGAGATCGTGCGTCCGCTCTATCCCGAGGAGGATCTGGGTCCCGCGGAGCGCAGGATGCGGATGTTCCTCGAGCAGTACTGGGGTGGGCCGCGGACCTATTCGGAGGAGCGTGGCCATCCGCGCCTGCGGATGAGGCACAACCCGTTCAAGATCGGTCCGCTGGAACGGGACGCGTGGCTGCGGTGCATGCACATCGCGATCGACTCGATCGACGAGCAGACACTCGATGCCGAGCATCGCCGCACGCTGGTCGACTACATCGACATGGCCGCGAACTCACTCGTCAATTCGCCCATCTGATCGACAGGACCTGCGGTGTGCGCCGCCACGAGTCGTGACCGTCGTGGGCGTGTGGCACTGTGGCGGGCGTGAGCAGCGTGGAGAGCCCGCAGGGGGTTGCGGGGCAGGCGGAGTCCGACCGGTGGTGGACGAACGGGGTGTTCTACCAGATCTACCCGCGCTCGTTCTCCGACGGCAACGGGGACGGTGTCGGTGATCTCGGTGGGGTCCGGGAGCGCCTCGGTTACCTGGAGCTGCTCGGGATCGACGCGATCTGGCTGAGCCCGGTGATGCGCTCCCCGATGGCGGACCACGGGTACGACGTGTCCGATCCGCGTGACATCGATCCCCTGTTCGGTGATCTCGCAGCGATGGACGCGTTGATCGAGGAGGCGCACGCACGCCGTATCAAGGTGACGATGGACCTGGTCCCGAACCACACCAGCGATCAGCACGAGTGGTTCGTCGCGGCGTTGGCCGCTGCGCCGGGCAGCCCCGAGCGGTCCCGGTACATCTTTCGTGACGGCAAGGGCGAGAACGGCGACGAGCCGCCGAACAACTGGCCGTCCATCTTCGGCGGTCCTGCGTGGACGCGGATCACCGAGGCGGACGGCACGCCCGGACAGTGGTACCTGCACATCTTCGCGCGCGAGCAGCCCGACCTGAACTGGGAGAACCCGGAGGTCGCGGAGGATCTGTACACGACGCTGCGGTTCTGGCTCAGCCGCGGCGTGGACGGGTTCCGGATCGACGTCGCGCACGGGATGGCGAAGCCGGAGGGCCTCCCGGACCACGACTGGGATCTCAACGAATTGATGCGCAACGACGACGACGATCCGCGGTTCAACAATCCGGGGGTGCACGAGATCCACCGCGGCATCCGCACGGTGATGAACGAGTTCCCCGGCACGATGGCGGTCGGCGAGATCTGGGTCCGCGACAACGAGCGGTTCGGGGAGTACATCCGACCGGACGAGCTGCATCTGGGTTTCAACTTCCGGCTCGCCGAGGCGAAGTTCAGCGCCGAGCAGGTGCGGGCCGCGGTCGACAACTCGCTCGCCGCAGTCGCGGCGGTGGGTGGCACGCCGACGTGGACGCTGTCGAACCACGACGTGGAGCGGGAGGTGACGCGGTACGGCGGCGGCGCTCTCGGTTGGGCGCGGGCGCGGGCGATGACGCTCGTCGAGTTCGCCTTGCCCGGGGCCGTCTTCGTCTACAACGGCGCCGAGCTGGGGTTGCCGAACGTCGACGATCTGCCCGAGGACGCGCTGCAGGATCCGGTGTGGGAGCGTTCCGGTCACGCCGAGCGCGGCCGCGACGGCTGCCGCGTCCCGCTGCCGTGGCAGGGCACCGAGCCGCCGTTCGGGTTCACGACCGCCGAGTCGACGTGGCTGCCGATGCCTACGGACTGGGCTCCGCTGACGGTGGAGGCACAGCTCGAGGACGTCCGGTCGATGCTGTCGCTGTACCGCACCGCGATCGAACTGCGCTCGCAGCGCCCGGAGTTCTCGGGCGACGGCGTCGACTGGTACGGCAGTCCTCCCGGCTGCCTGGCGTTCCGCCGGCGCGGCGGGCTCATCTGTGCGCTCAACGCCACCGACGGCCCGATCCCCCTGCCTCCGGGACAGCTGCTGCTCGCGAGCGCCCCGCTCGTCGAGGGCGCTCTTCCTTCCAACGCGGCGGCCTGGCTGATCTGACGCGCTACTCGGTCGCGGCGACGAATTCCTCGACTGCGGGCCGTTCCGGCTTGCCGAGGAAGAGCGCGGAGGCCGCGAAGAAGCACAATGCGCCTACGAAGGTTCCTCCGTTCGCCAGGACGTCGTCCATCACTGTGCCGTTCCGGGTGATGAAAGCTCCCACTGCGGAGACCCCGAACGCAATCGACCCCAGCAGGTTCAGCCACACGCTCTGCCAGACCTTCGACCCGGGTTCCCATAGCTGGTTGGCCCGCACGAGCATCAGGACGGCCAGAGCGCTGCTGAGCAGGAAAGCGACTGATCCCTCGGCGTTGGGATTCCACACGAGGTGCATCTCGCCCTCGACCGTGTGTGCGTGCAGGGCAGCACCCGTGCTGATGTTGAACAGTATCGTTCCGAGGAGTTGGATCGCGGCGGAAAGCCATTCGGCCCGAATCGCCGGCTTGCCGTGGTCAGTGGTGGTCGCCGCCCCGCTCAGCACCAGTTGGATGAACGCAGCGGCGGTGAAGAACCACGAGCCGACGAAGAAGGATGTGTTGGCGGCGGCCGCACCCATCGCCGGGGAGATCCAGGGTGCGGATCCGAGCGCAAACAACAGTGAGCCGATGACAAAACCCCACGACTGCATTCGTAGAGTCGGGTGAATCAGCATGATGCACAGCCCAATCGAGAGATGGAAGGATTGTGCGACCTCCCGCCCACGGGAGTCGCTGTGTTGCACGGCACCGAACTCGGGCGCCATCGAGGACCGGGGCGGCACAGGTGTGTGGCCACACCTGCGCCGCCGGTGACCGCCGAATCAGGTCGTGCCACCCAATCCCCGGATCGGTGCGTCAACGGGGACCAGGGCTAATGCGCGAAACCACTCGCAGTGTGCTCGGCACCGGCCTTCAGTCGCGCCACCACGTCTTTCATCGCCAGCACGAGCTTGTAGGCCATGTCCCGGCTGAAGCCCTCCCGCAACACGATTCGCAGGACGGCCACGTCCTCCGCGTCGGCGGGCATGGTGTAGGCGGGCACCTGGAAGCCCCGGGCCCGCAGCTCGTGCGAGATGTCGAACACCGTGTACCCGGGATCGCCGACCACCTCGAACGACAGCACCGGAATCGCACTGCCGTCCGTGATGACGTGCATGTCCTGCATCGCCGACAGTTCCGAGGAGATCATCAGCGCGGTGTCCCGCAACGACTCCATGATCTGGGTGTACCCCGCGACACCCAGCCTGATGAAGTTGTAGTACTGACCCACCACCTGATTGCCGGGTCGGGAGAAGTTCAGTGTGAAGGTGGGCATGTCCCCGCCCAGATAGTTGACGCGGAAGACGAGGTCCTCGGGCAGGTACTCCTTCGACCGCCACACGACGAATCCGATACCCGGGTAGGTCATGCCGTACTTGTGGCCGCTGACGTTGATCGACACGACGCGTGGCAGACGGAAGTCCCACTTCAGCTCGGGGTGCAGGAAGGGCACCACGAAGCCGCCGCTCGCCGCGTCGACGTGCAGCGGGACGTCCGGTCCGCCCTTCGCCGCGATCTCGTCGAGAACGTCGGAGATCTCGGCGACCGGCTCGAGCTCACCGGTGAACGTGGTCCCGAGGATCGCGACCACACCGATGGTGTTCTCGTCCACGGCCTCTCGAACCTGCTCCGGGGTGATGACGTAGCGCCCCTTCGCCATCGGGAGGTACTTCGGTTCGACGTCGAAGTAGCGACAGAACTTCTCCCACACGACCTGGACGTTGCTGCCGAGGATCAGGTTCGGGCGTGTGTTGTCCTTTCCGGCTGCCTCCCGCGCCGCCCGCCAGCGCCACTTGAGGGCGAGTCCGGCGAGCATCACCGCCTCCGACGATCCGACGGTGGACACCCCCGTGGCGGACGACGGATCGGACTCGTCGAGGCCGTCCGCATTGAACAGGGCCGCAACCATGTTCACGCAGCGAGTCTCGATCTCCGCAGTCTGCGGGTACTCGTCCTTGTCGATCATGTTCTTGTCGAACGTCTCGGCCATCAGCCGGTCCGCCTGCGGGTCCATCCACGTGGTCACGAAGGTCGCCAGGTTCAACCGGGAACTTCCGTCGAGCATCAGTTCATCGTGGATGAACCGGTAGGCGGCCTCCGGGTCGGTCTCGGACTTCGGCAGGCGCAGTGCCGGCACCGCATCGGTTCCGAGTCGTCCGGTGTAGGCCGGGGCAAGGGTTTCGGTGGGCACTGCGAAGGAATCAGACATCTTCTCTCCAATACTCGGTTCCGACACTCGGTGGATGTTCGTGGAGCGAAATCTGTTGTGCGGTCACCCGTCACACTTCGATGGGCGGGTAGAGCCGTTCCATCGTGTACTGCCGGTTGCGGCGCACGGACAACGCGCTCAGACTCAGGCTCACCAGCAGGATGCCGATGAGTACCGTGATGGCGATCCACAGCCGCGAGTCGACCTGTTCGCCGATGGTGAGCTGCCGCAGCCCGTTGACGGTGTACGTCATCGGGTCGAACGGATGGATGTACTGAAACGGCTTGGCGGTGGTCGGCACCGGGTAGATTCCGCCGGCAGAGACCAGTTGGAGCATCAGGAAGGCGAGCGTCACCACGCGCCCGACCGCTACCCCGAACAGCGCATTGAACGCCTGGATCATCGCAAGGTAGGTGGCGGAGACCAGTATCAAGAACGCGATCGTGCCCAGCACGTGCTTCACATCGAGCCCGACACCGAAGTGCACGACGGTGTACATGACGGCCACCTGCAGAATCCCCACCAGCAGCGCCGGCCAGTACGACGCCAGCACCGTGCGATAGAGGCCGACACCGCCGATCGTCGGCCGGGACTGCAAGGGGGTCAGCAGCATCCACGTGATGATGCCGCCGACGAACAGTGCCAGCGAGAGGAAGAACGGCGCGAATCCGGTGCCGAACGTGGAAGCCACGTTCGTGTAGTCCTGCTTGAGGGCAACCGGAGTCGACAACGTGTCCGCCGTCGCGGTCTTCTGCTCGTCGGACCAGCTCGGCACCTGGCCGGCGCCCTGCTCGAGGGCACTGGCGAGTTCGTGAGAGCCGGTCTGCAGTTCGACCATCCCGGACGCGAGCTGCCCGGCACCCCCGGCGAGCTGCTGGCTGCCGTCGGTCAACTGAACCAAGCCGGAGTTGAGTGCGCTTGCGCCACTACTGAGTTCGTCGGCGCCACTGCGCAACTGCTGGAGATCCGACGCGATCCCCCCGTTCTGCAGCATCGCGAGACCGGACTGCAGGGGGCTTCCCGGGTCCGTCAGTTGGTACTCGACCGCGCGGGCGTCACCGCTGAGTCGCCCGATCTCCGCCTGCAACTGCGCGGCGTCGCCACTCACCTGCTGGGCGGCGAGCGGCGACAGCACCGCCACGGCCCGCTCGACCAGGGGATCGTTACTCTGCCCGAGGATTTCGAGAGCCCGCGAAACCGCTGTGACCGGCGGTGGCGTCCCCTCGGGAATTCTGCTCCCCAGGGCCTCAAGAGACCGCCGGAGTTCTGACACCTGACCGCCGATGTTCGGGACGGCGCCGCTGCCCAGCGCGTTGATCAGCGGCGTGGTGGCACCGTCGATCGCAGTCGCGAGTTGGTCTGCGCCGCTGGCCAGTTGCGCCGATCCGGACTCGGCGGTGACCATGTTCGTCGCCAGCTCGTTCGCGCCCGAGCTGAGCTGGTCTGCACCGGTCTTGGCGGTGTCGATCCCGGCGGCGAGTTGGTCGGCACCGTCGGCAGCCTGTTTCAGGCCGGAGCCGGCGCTCTGCAGCCCGGTGAGCACCTGCCCGACGCCCTGCGCACCGATGGTCGTGTTGACCTGGTTGATGACCTGTTCGGAGGCATCCTGCCCGATGATGGTCGCGAGGTAGTTGTTGGCATCGTTGAAGGTGAAGATCAGCTCCGCCTTCTGCGGGTCGTCGCCGTTCGGCGATTCGACCGCGGCGCTGAAGTTCTCCGGCAGGGTGATCGTGTAGTAGTACTTTCCGGACGAGAGTCCCTGAGCGGCTTCGTCCGCGGACACCTCGGCCAGGTCCAGCTGGCCGGAGGCGACGAGCGACTTGACCACCTGTTCACCAGCATCGAGCTGCTGACCGGTGGCGGTGCGGCCGGTGTCACTGTTGACGATCGCGGCCGGGATCTTGTCGACCGCGCCGAACGGGTTCCAGAACGCCCACAGGTACATCGCCCCGTAGAGCAGTGGCATGAGGATGATCGTGATGATGGCGATCCGCGGCATGGTGCCGCGGAAGTAGCGCTTCGAATCGCTCCCGAGGGACACTCCTGCCAGCACGAGTCATCTCCCCTCTGTCAGGACACCGACGTCGCCGGCACCGAGTTCGAGTTCGACGACCGCACGGACCCCGCTGTCCGGCGGGAGCGGGTTCACGTCGGCAGTGATCACCGACTGCTTCTCCCCCAACGCCACCAGGCGTTCGAGGAGGATACGGCGCTCGTCGTCGTCGGCGACCTTGTCCAGCCGCCCGACGACGAGCAGCGGGGGCCGGCGTGTGTTGGCCACCGCGATCCGGAGCAGCATCTGCTGGATCTCGGGGAGGTCGTCGACGAAACCGTTCAACGGCGGCAGTGGAACGTCGCCGAAGACCTCCGCGCACATCCGCTCCACGCCATCCTCGCGGACCCGGGGCACGAACTTGAACCACGCCGAGTCCCAGCGTAGTTGTTCGGTGACGATGTCCCGGACGGTGACCGACGGGCTGACGCCGTCGAGTTCGTTCATGCAGGCGACCGCCGACTGCGCGAACACCTTCTGTGGTCGGTTCGTCTTGCCCAGCACGGTCAGGGTGCCGCCCGACAGGCGCATCCTGCCGCACAGGGCCATGAGCAAGGCGGTCCGGGCCGCGCCGGATTGCGCCGCCAGTACCGTCACCCCGCCCTCGTCGATGTCGAGGTCGAGGGGGCCGAACACGTGGCCCCACGGCCCGTGGAGTTCTATTGCCCTCGCGGATACCAGGGAACCGGGGACCGGCTCCCAGAATTTCTCGGGTTCCGCCGTGGTGACTTCGACCAAAACACACCTCTCATCCCGCGCCGACCGGCGGCGCGTGCCTTCGACAGTGTTTGGTGTTCGGTGGAGAACTCGGCGCGCAGTGTCAGAGACTGTTCTTGACGATCTCGCCGTTCTTCACGATGACCGACAGGTTCTTCCCCGGGTCCGCCAGAAGATTCAGGTCCTCGAGGGGGTTGCCGTCGACGAGCAGGACGTCGGCCCACGCGCCCTCGGCGACGACACCGAACGGTGCCTGCCGGTAGGGGTCACGATCGCCCGCGAGCCGGAACAGCTCCGCGTTGCCGGAGGTCAGCATCCGCAGTGCGTCGAGGTTGCTGTAGTGATCGCCCAGGCGGGCCGCCATCTCGCTCTGACGGGCGGCGAGCTGCGGTTCGAGGAGCAGATCGGTGCCCCACGCCACTTTCACCCCGTGCTTCGTCGCCCACTTGTACACCTGGTCGGTGCCGGTGCAGATTTCGCGGTCCTTCCCCGCGCGGTCGGGGTCCGGGTAGTGGTGGTCGCCGAGCGCGAACGGCTGCATCGAGAGCCAGACGCCGCGCTCCGCCAGCATCGCGATGGTCGCCTCGTCGGCGAGATGTCCGTGCTCGATCGACTTCACGCCTGCCTCGACGGCCCGGCGAATGCCGGTGACGTTGTAGACGTGCGTGGCGACGTAGGTGCCGTAGTCGGTGGCCGCGTCCACCGCTGCTCGCAACTCCGCATCCGTGAACTGCACCGTGTACAGGGGGTCGTACATCGACGCGGCACCACCGCCGACCATCACCTTGATCTGGGAGGCACCCTTCTTCAACTGCTCGCGCACCGAGGCAAGGACTTGCGCCTCACCGTTCGCGACTCGCATGAATCCGATCTGCTCGGCCCGGGACTGCGCCCCACCCAACGCGGTCGGCGTCTCGTAGACGAAACCGAAGTCACCGTGTCCGCTGGTCTGCGAAATCGCAGCCTGGGACGGGTAGATCCGGGGGCCGGGGAACAGTCCGCGGTCGATGACCGACTTGAGACTGCCGGTGTCGCCGGCCATGTCCCGTACGGCAGTGAAGCCGCGCAACAACATGCTCCCCGCCTCTGCGAGGCCGTTGAGAGCGATGTGGCTTTCCGAGCCGGCCACCATGTCGACCATCGTGTTGGCGTTACCCACCAGGTGCACGTGTGCGTCGCTCATGCCCGGCATGAGAACACGCCCACCGCCGTCGACGGCGACCGTCTCGCGACCGGGCTCGTCACCTACCGGAGACTCGGACACCCCGACGATCCGGTCGCCGTCGATCAGGACGTCCCCGGCAACGAGACTGTCGGACACACCGTCGAAAATCCGAACATCACGAAAAACAACGCGCTGCTTTGCTTTCGAAGAAGTCGCCATGCCAGCGAATGTTAAGCAAAGTTCACAGAACTCTCTCGCCGTACTTGGACAGCTGTTCGGAACGTTAGGCTTTCGATATAGAGCACAAGAAAGCTGCGGAAAGATTGCCTACCCGAACATAATGCCGAGATACGAGTTCCACGCAGCTTCCACATACGCCGCTCACCATGCAGCTATTTCGGCGCAATATTCGCGAATTCACGAGGTCAGCGGGCGGCGTGGGCAGGTTCGACTCCCCACCCGCCGCCGCGCCCGCCGCTGTCCGCGCTACACCACGGACAGCGGGATGTCCCCGCCGCGGCGAGCGAAGACGGACCCGTAACGCGCGTCGAGTCGCAACCAGGTGCGTGTCGCCCTGACCCGAACCAGTTCGGCCGGGTCCACGACCGCTCCCTCGACGTCGCCTCCGGGCACGAATCCCATTGCGGCCAATGCAAACACGGTTCGCATGGTGACTGTGACCTCGTCGCCCCCGCCGTCGACGGCGAGCACCTCCTGGTCGAGCAGCGAGGCGGGCGGGCCGTGACCGCCGTGCTCGGCGGCCACCTGGGTGCCGTGCCGGGCGAGGTCGATCAGCACACCCGCCGGAACGTCGTCGACGTGCACCCATCCCGGATCGGGGGGAAGCGCGCCGCGCCACGCCGAGTCCATCGCGAAGCCGGGATCGATCTCGCCGCCATCGACGTCTGCGCCGAGTGCGCGGAGGAGGCTGTCGGCGGCGGCCGTCAGGTCGTCCGGACGAACACGTCCGGCGACCACGCGCGCGGCGAGCGCGTCGAATCCCGTCGGGGCCCACACGACGAGATGGTCGTCGTCGCGTCGCCTCAACCGAACGACGGCGGCCTCGTCGAGGCGGACGACCCGGCCGAGGAAGGCGGCGAGATTCGCCCGCTCCCCCGGCCCGGACAGGACCAGTGCGCGATCAGCCACGCTGCCAGCGCTCCAGGTACCCGCGCTCGGCCGCGGTGAGCCTGCGCAGCCGCTGCGTGTCGATGTCGAACGCCGCGATCTGGGTGGACGCGACGATCGACGGCGCGGACGACGGGTCGGCGCCGCCTGCACGCACCTCGTAGCCGATGGTGAAGTCGACGGCCCGGATCTGGTCGATCCACATCAGCACGTCGAGCGGTCCGTCGTCGTGCCGGAGCTGACCGCGGTAGCGGACGTGCAGGTCCGCGATGACGGCGCCGTCACGCAGCGTCACCGTCGGGATGCCGTCCTCGAACAGCCACGGGATGCGGGCCTCCTCGAGGAGCGTCACCATCCGGGCGTGGTTGATGTGCTGGAAGACGTCCATGTCGGACCAGCGGACCCCGACCTTGGTGTGGAACCCCACCTGGCTCCCCTGCTGGGCCGTCTCTGCAAGAACCCCGCTCACCGTGCTCCTTCTGCTCGGGTGCCCGCTCCGCGCACCATGCTCCGTACCTGACGCGCCGCCACGGACAGCGTCGCGAGGTCAAGCGTTCCAGACTCCCCGATCTCGGTGAGCGCCGCCCGCGCCCTCGCGAGCCGGGAGGCGTTCGTCGACTCCCAGTCCTCGATCTTCTCGGCCGGACTCTCGTCGGGTTCACCCCCGAACAGGACGTCCATCGTGAGCGACCGCAGCGACCCGTACAGATCCTCACGCAGCGCCAGTCGGGCCAACGAATGCCACCGGTCACCTCGCTCGAGTCCCGATATGGCGGTGAGGAATTCGTCGATCCCGAGGTGCGCGTCGAGGGTGTAGTAGAGCGGCCCGACCTCGTCGTGTTCGCGTTCGGTGATGTCGGCGATGTCGATGATGTCGAGGACCGGGAACGCGTCGAGCAGCCCGTAGACCCGCAACGCCAGGTCGCGCGGGCAGCCGCGCGAGGTGACGGACGCCGTCCGCGATTCCAGTTCGGTCAGGTGGTGACCCCGCAGCCAGCCGTGGACCCGCGGCATCAGTTCACGAACCCGGCCGGCGTAGCGGTTGATCTCGGCGCCGACGGCGATCGGCTGCGGCCGGTTGGTCAGCAGCCAGCGCGACACCCGGTCCAGCATCCGCCGCGACTCCAGGACCAGGTCGTCCGCGACGGACGCGGGCACGGCGGCGCTGCCGATGTCGGACCACAGCTGGCGCAGGTCGAAGATCTCGGTGGCGGCGGTGAACGCGCGGATCGCGTCGGTGCTGCTGGCCCCTGCCTCCTCGGCGAGACGGTACGGGTAGCTGATGCCGCCGAAGTCGACGGCCTCGTTGGCGAGCATCGTCGCGACGATCTGCCTGCGCAGTCGGTGCCCGCCGATCTGCGGCGCGAACCGCTCGCGCAGCGGCCGCGGGAAGTAGTGCGGCAGCCGGACCGCGTAGGTGGGGCTGTCGGGTAGTTCGCTGGCGAGCAGGTCGTCCTTGACGGTCAGCTTCACGTGCGCGAGCAGGGTCGCGAGCTCGGGCGAGGTGAAGCCGCGTCCGATCTCCCGACGTCGCGCGATCTCCTCGTCGGTGGGCAGCGCCTCGAGCGCACGGTCGAGCCCGCGTGACGTCTCGAGGTCGGCGAGCAAGCGGGTGTGCACGCCGAGCATTCCCACGGCATCGGCCCGGGAGGTGCCCATCAGGGTGTTCTGATTGATGTTGTCGCGCAGCACGAGTCGGGCGACCTCGTCCGTCATCGACGCGAGGAGGTCGTTGCGTTCTGCAGGGGCAAGCGCTCCGCTCCCGACTGCCGTGTCGAGCAGGATCTTGATGTTGACCTCGTGGTCGGAGCAGTCCACGCCTGCCGAGTTGTCGAGGGCATCGGTGTTGATCCGGCCGCCCGAGAGGTCGTACTCGACGCGTCCGCGCGGTGTGACGCCGAGGTTCCCGCCCTCGCCGATCACCTTGGCCCGAACCTCGTTACCGTTCACCCGGACCAGGTCGTTCGCCTTGTCCCCGACGTCGGCCTGCGATTCGGTCGACGCCTTCACGTAGGTGCCGATGCCGCCGTTCCAGAGCAGGT
This sequence comes from Rhodococcus sp. Q, assembly GCF_005503035.1. NCBI lineage: Bacteria > Bacillati > Actinomycetota > Actinomycetes > Mycobacteriales > Nocardiaceae > Rhodococcus > Rhodococcus sp. Q. The sequence goes on along the minus strand of NZ_SCOY01000023.1, from coordinate 14,454 downwards.
CGACCGGCGCGCGCAGGATGGCGCGGACCAGTTCGGGCGGTGACAGTTCGGACACCGAGGCGTCCAGGCCGAGCGCTGTGCGCGCCTGGTCGCTCAGGGGCACCGACTTGACCGAGCGATCCCACACGCCGCCGCCCGCGCTGATCAGGGCGGTGTCGTAGTCCGCCCACGACGACCGCGGCATCCGGAACAGGCGCTCGCGCTCCGCGAACGACCGCGTGGCGTGCGGGTTCGGGTCGAGGAAGACGTGCCGGTGGTCGAATGCGGCGACGAGGCGCAGGTGTCTGCTGAGCAGCATGCCGTTGCCGAAGACGTCGCCGCTCATGTCTCCGACACCGGCGGCCGTGAAGTCCTGCTCCTGCACGTCGACACCGAGCTCACGGAAGTGCCGCTTCACCGATTCCCACGCTCCACGGGCGGTGATACCCATGGCCTTGTGGTCGTAGCCGACCGATCCGCCGGACGCGAAGGCGTCGCCGAGCCAGTAACCGTACTCGGCGGCAACCTCGTTCGCGAGATCGGAGAAGGTGGCGGTGCCCTTGTCCGCGGCCACGACGAGGTAGGTGTCGTCGCCGTCGCGCCGGACCACCCGGTCCGGGGGCAGCACCGCGCCGGTTGCCGGTTCGACGTTGTCGGTGACATCGAGGAGTCCGGCGATGAACAGGCGGTAGCAGGCGCGGCCTTCGGCGAGTGTCGCCTGCCGGTCGGATGCCGCGTCACCCGTGGGAGCCGGAGTCCGCTTCACGACGAATCCGCCCTTCGCCCCGACCGGCACGATGACGGCGTTCTTGACGGCCTGCGCCTTCACCAGGCCGAGGATCTCTGTGCGGAAGTCCTCCCGGCGATCCGACCAGCGCAGGCCACCTCGGGCGACCGGTCCGAATCGTAGGTGCACGCCCTCCACCCGCGGCGAGTAGGCGAACACCTCGAAACGCGGCCGCGGCCTGGGCAGTTCGGTGACCTGCTCGGCGTCGAGTTTGAACACCAGCACGTCCCGCCGCTCGCCACCCGGACCGCGCACATAGGCGTTGGTGCGCAGGGTCGCGAGGATGAGGGAGAGCATCGCCCGCAGGATCCGGTCGGCGTCGAGGCTGACCACCTCGGTGATTCGACGTCGCACCTCGACGACGAGTCGTTCGGCGCGCGACGAATCCGCCGCATCGGGATCGAACATCGCCGCGAACATGTCGACGAGCAGACGGGTGGTGTCCGCGTGCTCGAGCAGCACCGACTCGATGCGGAACTGACTGTACGGAAAACCGGCCTGCCGCAGGTATTTCGCGTAGGCACGCAGCATCGCTGCCTCGCGCCACTCCAGGTGGGCGCGGAGCACGAACTCGTTGAACTTGTCGGGTTCGGACAACCCGCGCCAGACCGCGGTGAATGCCTCGGTGAAGCGGCGCTGGAGGTCGCGAGCGGCGGGTAGCCGCTCACCCAGTTCGGATTCCAGATTCTCCTCCACCTCGGCGTCGACGAGTTCCGGCGCCGCCGAAAGACCGAAATCGTAGATCCAGCACAGGGTTCCGTCGGGCCGGGTGACGTCGTAGGGACGCTCGTCCACCACCTCGACCCCGAGCGACTGCAGTACCGGCAGCACCTGGCTCAGCGAGACGCCCTCCCCCGTGATGTACAGGGTGAAGCGCCAACGCCCGGGCGGTGCGCCACGCCTGCGATACAACTGCAGGTCGACGCCGTCGACACCGAGAGCCTCGAGCCTGGCGACGTCACGGACAGCGCGCGCGGCACCGAAGTCCTCCTTGTAGCTCTCCGGGAACGCCGACGCGTAGCGCTGCGCGGTCAGCGACGTCACGTCCAGATCCCCGACGACCGCGTCGGCCAGGTCGTCGTCCCAGGAGCGGGTCGCCGCAGCGAGCAACGTCTCGATCCGCTCGCGATTCGCCGCGGAGGTGTCCACGTTCGGCGCCGGCTCCGTCACCGAGGTCCGGATCGTGAAATGAACCATCGCCAAGTCGGATTCGGTGACGCGGGCGCTGTAGTCGAGGGTGCCGCCACCGAGCTCGCGAAGCAGGATCGACTGCATTGCCAGGCGCGCCCGGGTGTTGTAGCGGTCCCGCGGCAGATACACCAGCGCGGACACGAATCGACCGTCGTGGTCGTCGCGCAGGAAGAGCCTAGCCTGCCTGCGGACCCCGATCGCGACGACCGCCGAGACCGTGTCGAACAGTTCGGCGGTGCCGATCGAGAACAGTTCGGTACGCGGCAACGACTGGATGACCTCCAGCATCGCTTGACCGGAGAACGAGTGCAGGTCGCAGCCCGAGCGGGCGATGACGGCCCGAGCCCTGGCCGCGACGACGGGGATGTCGAGGATGTTCTCGTGGACACCGGTCACGGTGAGCACGCCGAGGAATCGATGCTCACCGACGGCCGCACCGGTGTCGTCGAGATCCAGCACACGCACGAACGACGGGTACACGGAACGGTGGACGGTCGCGGGCAGCGGCCCCTGCGCGAACGTCAGCAGTGGCCCGTCGGCATCGAATTGCGGTGCAGGCAGGTCTATCCGGTGGTCGGTGCGGATCTCGGCGCCGAGCACCCCGAGTCCGCTGCCGGGGACGATTCGGCCGACCGCCCCACCGTGCGCGGCCGCGTCGCCGAACTCGTACCGGCGGTAGCCGAGAAGAGCGAAGTTGCCCCCGGCGAACCAGCGCAGCAGGGCCGCGGTGTCCCGAATCTCGTGTTCGGGGTAGCCGATGGGTCCGCCGTCCGCGAGTACGTCCAGGCGATCCGCGAGATCGCGCTGCATCGCCCGCATCGCGTCGGTGTCGGCGATGACCTGCCGGACGTCGTCGAGGACATCGCCGACCGCGGAGGCGAGGGGGTCGAACAGCGCGGGATCCGTGGCCGAATGCAGTCGCAGGTGCATCCACGATTCGGTGTGCGTCGACTTCTCGTGGTGCGCACCGTCGACCAGCACGTCGACCAGGCGGCCTGCGGAGTCCCGGCGCACCCTCAGCACGGGGTGCACGATCTCGACGACGGTGACACCGAACCGCGCCAGCAGCGCCGTCACCGACTCGACGAGCATCGGCATGTCGTCGGTGACCACCTGGACCGCGGGAGCTCCGTCGGTGGGGACGACGACGCGGGCGGCCGACAGCCCCGGCTCGCGGACGGACGCGAACTCGAGGTGTGCACGGAACGCCGCCATCGCCTCGTCGGTGACGACCTCGTCCGTCACGGCGGCGTCGGTTCCTCGGAAATAGGCGCCGATCACCTCGGGGAGATGCTCGGAGACGGCGGATGGCAGGCCCGCCGTCCACTCCGAGCCGAATCGATCTGCAGACACGGTCACCTCGCGGTCACCCCCTGATCTCACGGACAGGTGTGCACCGCTGAGCCTAGCCGGGTTTACCGCGCGGGAGCCGACACCTCGACAGGCGCGTACTCCTTCAACAGTTCACGCGTCCGCTCGGGCAGCGGAACGGACTTCTCGGTCTCCGGGTCGAATCCGACCATCACGCCCTCCGCGCGGACACACACCTCGCCGTTGCGGTCGCGCATCAACTGATGCACCACGAACGACGACGTACCGACGTGCGGGATCACGATCTCGACCGTGATCGGACCGGTCTCGTCCGTCACGGGCCGCAGGTAGTCGAAGGTCATCTTCCGCACCACCATCGGGGTGGGCAGCGCGCCCGCCCCGATGATGCAGTCACGGAAGAACTGCACGCGAGCCTCCTGCGCGTATTCCGCATACAGGACGTTGTTCACGTGGCCGAGGCGATCGGAATCGCCCCAGCGCACGTGAACCTCGCAGGTGTAGAGCTTCGTCAACGCACTCGCACCTAGTCGCGGGTCAGCTTGCGATGGGTGACGCGATGCGGGCGAGCCGCGTCGGCGCCGAGGCGCGCGACCTTGTTCTCCTCGTAGGCCTCGAAGTTGCCCTCGAACCAGTACCAGGCCGCCTCGTTGTCGCCGAATGCGCCTTCCCACGCCAGGATGTGCGTGCAGGTCCGGTCCAGGAACCAGCGGTCGTGGGAAATCACGACGGCGCAACCGGGGAATTCCTGCAGCGCGTTCTCCAGCGAGCTGAGGGTCTCGACGTCGAGGTCGTTGGTCGGCTCGTCGAGGAGGATCAGGTTGCCGCCCTCCTTGAGGGTCAGCGCCAGGTTGAGGCGGTTGCGCTCACCACCGGAGAGCACCCCCGACGGCTTCTGCTGGTCCGGGCCCTTGAATCCGAACGCACTGACGTACGCGCGTGACGGCATCTCGTTCTGGCCGACCTCGATGTAGTCGAGTCCGTCGGAGACGACCTCCCACACGGTCTTGGTCGGGTCGATGTTGGCACGGTTCTGGTCGACGTAGCTGAGCTTGACCGTCTCGCCCACCTTGACCGTGCCCGAGTCCGGCTCCTCGAGCCCGACGATCGTCTTGAACAGCGTGGTCTTGCCGACACCGTTGGGGCCGATGACGCCGACGATGCCGTTGCGCGGCAGCGTGAACGACAGGTCCTTGATGAGCATGCGGCCGTCGAAGCCCTTGTCCAGGTTCTCGACCTCGACCACCACGTTGCCGAGTCGCGGCGGGGTCGGGATCTGAATCTCCTCGAAGTCGAGCTTGCGGTGCTTCTCGGCCTCCGCGACCATCTCGTCGTAGCGGTCCAGGCGGGCCTTGTTCTTCGACTGGCGTGCCTTCGCGCCCGAGCGGACCCAGGCGAGCTCCTCCTTGAGGCGCTTCTGCAGCTTCTGGTCCTTCTTGCCCTGCACCTCGAGGCGGGCAGCCTTCTGCTCCAGGTAAGTGGAGTAGTTGCCCTCGTACGGGTAGAGACGGCCGCGGTCGACCTCACAGATCCACTGCGCGACGTGATCGAGGAAGTACCGGTCGTGGGTGACCGCCAGGATGGCGCCCGGGTAGGCGGCCAGGTGCTGCTCGAGCCACAGCACCGACTCGGCGTCGAGGTGGTTGGTGGGCTCATCGAGGAGCAGCAGGTCGGGCTTGCTCAGCAGCAGCTTGCACAGCGCGACACGGCGCTTCTCGCCACCGGAGAGGTGGGTGACGGGCTCGTCGGCCGGGGGGCAGCGCAGCGCGTCCATGGCCTGCTCGATCTGGGAGTCGATCTCCCAGGCGTCGGCATGGTCGAGCTTCTCCTGAAGCTCGCCCATCTCCTCCATGAGCTCGTCGGAGTAGTCGGTGGCCATCAGCTCGGCGATCTCGTTGTAGCGCTTGAGCTGCACCATGGTCTCGCCGAGGCCCTCCTCGACGTTCTCGCGAGCGGTCTTGGTCTCGTCCAGGTGCGGCTCCTGCATGAGGATGCCGACGGAGGCGCCTGGGGCGAGGAACGCCTCACCGTTTCCGGGCTGGTCGAGCCCGGCCATGATCTTGAGGATGGAGGACTTACCCGCGCCGTTCGGGCCGACGACGCCGATCTTCGCGCCCGGGTAGAAGCTCATCGTGACGTCATCGAGGATGACCTTGTCGCCGTGCGCCTTGCGCACCTTCTTCATCGTGTAAATGAACTCCGCCATGTGCACCAGGGTATCGGCAGCGCAGACGCCGCCCCAATCCACACGGGTCGAGGACCTGATACTCACCGACCTGCGTCGGGCGCACGGCCCGCCGCAGGTCGGCGTGCAAGGTCAGGCGGTCTCGAACAGCGACCGGATGAAGGCGGTCGTGTCGGGGAGCGACACCACGATCGAGGAGCCGTGGAAGGCGTCGTAGGTCCGGAAGGTCACGGGTTCGCCTGCCGCCTCCATGTCGAGCGCGAGCTTCGTGGCGAGCGGGAAGGGCACCGTCTGGTCGCGCAGTCCCTGCCCGATGAACACGGGCCTGTCGTAGCCCGTGGTGGGGACCGCGAGATAGTCACGCAGAGCATCCCTGATCCGGGGCTCGTTCAGCGGCCGGCTGAACATCTCGCCGACGCCGATGGTGCCCGCACGATCGCGCAACTCCGTGTAGCACAGCGACTCGGAATCCTTGACGAGCGCCGCTCCGACCGGCGTCAGGTAGTCGTCGATCGGAAGGTCGGGGCGGGCAACCTTCAGACCGTTGATGATGTAGGAGGCGAACATGGTCAGTCCGTTGAGCCCGAGGTTCGGGAATCCGGGTCCGCCGAACGGCAGGAGCAACTCCAGATTCGCCGGCGTGCCGGTGGCGACTGCGCCGCGGTAGTCGAGCTCGGGCGCGTAGTCGGTGGCCTGATGGGCGGCGAGCATCGCCGCATGCCCGCCCTGCGAGTGGCCGACCACCGCCCATCTGCGAGACAGTTCCGGGGTCACGGAGGTCGCCGCCCGGACCATGTCGATCACGGCCCGGCCCTCGCTGCGTCCGTGCAGGTAAGCATGTGTTCCCTCGGTGCCCAGCCCCACGTAGTCCGTGGCAACCACCGCGTAGCCCCGCGTCAGCAACCCCGACAGGTAGTCCCGGGTGAGGTAGGTGGTGTCGTACCCGTGCGCGGGCGCACACGAGTCACCGACACCGGTGGTGCCGTGCGCCGAGGAGATCACCGGCCACCCACCAGCAGGCGGGGTACCACTCGGAACGTAGACGGCGCCCGTGCTGAGGGCGGGGGCGCCCGTCGGCCCCTCGGTCCAGTACGTGAGCCGGCGCTGCGACGCGGTCCCGGGAAGCTGCGCCATCGGCGGCAGCGCGTCCGTTCCGATCACGGTGCCGGGAGCAGGCGGCGTGGCGGTCGCGGTTGCGGGCCCCAGCAGCCCTGCGGCCGTCGCCATGGTTGCCGCAGCCGCAGCCACCCGTACCAGCACAGCTCGTGTCGGGAAGATTCGCCGCCTCCGTCCCGCCAACTCGTCAGAGAATTCAGACCCCCAGGTATGTCGCATACGATGTGAATACCTCATTCGGTCCGTCTCCGGAACGAATCGGCGATGTTCACCGCAAGCAGCTCACCGCGTCACCGCGTCGACGAACCGTGCGGAGTCGTCGAACGCCGCAGCGAGCGTGCCAATGTGATCGGCGGTCGGATACACCCGGAAGTTCACGGCGGTCCGGGACGCGGCCAGCTGGCCCGCGAAGACGAGGGTCAGGGGGAGGGGGACGACGCGATCGACAGCCCCCTGCCCGAGAAGTAAGGGGCGGTCGTACCCCGAGGTCGGCACTCCGAGGTACTCCGTCAACGCCGGGCGCAGGTCGTGGAGGGGCTTGACGAACAGGTCACCCACGGATGCACCACCGACATACTTGTCCACTTCGCGCGTGCACACCTGCGTCGAGATCCTGGCGAGTTCGAGGCCGCGCGCCGACAGATACGAATCGATGTTCAGGTCCGGCCGCGCTGCGCGCAGGCCCGCCATCGTGAACAGGGTGAACTTGGTCAGGCCCGCGAGTCCGAAGTTCGGGATCCCCGGCATGCCGAGCGCGAACACCTGGTCGAGGTTGGTCGGTGGCCCCAATGCGACGGCGCCGCGGTAGTCGAGTTCCGGCGCGTACGTGGTCGCCAGGCGCGCGGTGTGCAGCGCCGCGTGCCCACCTTGTGACAGTCCGGCGACCACCCAGCGCGACGAGAGCTCCGGCACCGCCGAACGCCCGGCTCGGACCATGTCGACGACGTCGTGGCCGGCCGCGACGCCGTCCAGGTAGGCGAGTTCCCCCGGGGTGCCGAGGCCCGCGTAGTCGGTGGCGACAACCGCGTAGCCCCTACGCAGCCACCGATCCATGTACGTCGCTTCCTGGCCCAGCCCACCGACCGTGGACGGCTCGCATCCGTCGGCGAGGCCGATGGTGCCGTGCGCGTACGACACCACCGGCCAGCCACCCGCGGGCGCCTCGCCCGGTGGCACGTACACGGCACCGGAGCTCAGGCGCCCGGCGCCGTGGTGGTCGGTGGTGCGATAGACGACCCGGTATCCGTCGGCGGCACCGGGCAGTGCTGCCGCGGCGGAGATCGGTTCGACCTGGACGACCGAGCCCGGTGGACCCTCCGCCGCGCCGGCGACGCCGGGTGTCCCGGCGACACCCGCCGCGATCGTGACGAGCACTGTCGACAGAACCGTCGTCCACCTCATCAACGCCTCCCAGATCCGCTACAGACGTGATCGTGCGAGCGAGTTCACCGTATGCGCTCTCTCCTGGGGGACACCGCATTTCGGCACCTCTGTGACCGGACACCATCGAGATGTGATGTGCGCGTTACCCGGTCGCGACCGTCTCGAGTTCCGCACCGGTCACATCGCTCTCGCAATCGGACCCTGCACCGCCATCGAGGGCGTCCGGCGCGCTCGAACTCTTCTGTCCGCGTTCGAGCTTCGCGACACATCGGGCCAGGTCGGGTCCGACCGCGGTGGCACGCATCTCCAGGTCCGACCGCGGGGCACCCTCCCTGGTGGTGTACTCGCTGGTCCGCAACTGTCCGTACGCGACGATCGGATCACCCTTCATCAACGACGCGGCGACGCCGTCGACGAGTCGGCGCCAGCAGCTGACGGTCAGGTAGAGAGTGCCGCTATCCGTCCACTCCCCCGTTGCCTGGTCGAACCTTCGGGCGTTGCTGGCCATTCGGAAGCTGATGACTTCCTCGCCACCGACGGTCGATCGTTTGACCGGGTTGGTGATGACGGTGCCGATCACGGCCGTGTGGGTTTCGTACATGTCTGCGAACTCCTCGTCCGACGCCGCTCGGCGTCACACCCCGATCGTGTCCGGCCCACGGAGGCGACGGGAGTACCCCGTTACGATCTGTGGACGGTTCGTGAAACCGTCCACAGGGTGGGCGAATTCAGCGCCCGGTATCCGGCCGGTGTCCACGGCGCGTGCTAGTCGGATCGGCGATGAGGCCGGCAAGGGAAGCCGCGTAGTTGGCAAGCCGATCACTGGTGTAGCGGTCGGGATCGCTGACGGCCAGGCGTCCGAGCATCTCGGCGAAGGACAGCATCGTGTGGGCGAGCAGGTCCGCGTCGAGTTCCGCGAGCGCCGGCTCCAGCGCGATGCCCGCATACGCAAGCTCCACGGCGCGGGCGAGCACCGCGGACCGGGCCGACCGCAGGTGGTCGCGATACTCCCCCGGCGCGCTGTCGGGCGCGGTGAGGATGAGACGCCACCGGGTCGGGTTGTCGAGGACGGCGCCGACGAATCCGGTGACGGTGGCCGTGTACGCCGCGGTGGGTCCGGCAGCGGTGAGGTCGGTGGGCATCGTTGCCAGCACCTGCGCGACGGCACGCCCGTGCTCGCGCTCGAGCAGCGCCGCCACCAGGTCGGCTCGGGCGCGAAACACCGTGTACAGCACGGGTTTTCCCACACCGGCCTCGGTCGCGACCGCTTCCATGCTCAGGTCGTGGAGCCCGTGCCGCCTGGTGACCTCGAACGCCGCGTCGAGCAGTTGCTCACGCCGCTGCTCGGGCGGCAGGCGCGGCGCGTACTTGCGTCGCGGCCGTTCGGCGTCGGCTCTCGTCATGTGGTCGCCACCTCCTCCGGCTCACCCTACGGTCACCAATCCTACGCAACCGTTGTATTCGCCCCACCACATTGCTACGGTCGCGTTGTATTCATGGACGCAGGACACCGACAGGGGCACACGATGACCGACTCCCGCATGATGGCGACCCGCACCTGGCCGTTCGACCCGACACTCCCCCGACGCGACAACGGGTTCTTCGGCCCGGACTCCCCGACGTGGAAGGTGTGGACGCATCCGACCGCCCTCATCGGATTCCAACGCGCCGTCACGCTGGAACACTTCGACCCCATGCTCGCGGCAGCCGTCGCGGACGCCGACGGGATCTACACCGACCCGCGGGGCCGCCTCGACGGCACCCTGTCGTACTTCCTCGTCGTCGCGGTCGGCGACAGCCGCACCGCCGTCGAGACGTCGGAGTTGCTGATGCGGGTCCACGCCCGCGTCACCGGAATCGAGCCCGTCTCGGGCAAGCGGTACGCGGCCAACAACCCGGACAGCCAGCTGTGGATCCACGTCACGGGCTGGCACTCGGTGCTCAAGGCGTACGATATGTTCGGGCCGGGACCGCTCACGCCCGAGGACGAGGACCGGTACTGGGCCGACTGCGTCGTCGCCGCCGAGCTGCAGACCTGCGCGAAGTCCGACGTCCCGGCGTCACGGGCGGCGGTCCGCGAGTACTTCGCCGAGGTCCGACCTCGTCTGTGCACGTCCGAACGGGCGCAGCGCGGCATGCACTACCTGCTGCGCACCGAGGGCGGCGCAGGCCGGTGGCCCCTGTGGGCGTCGAGTCGGCTGATCGCGCCCGCCGCCATCGCGACCCTCCCGAAGTGGATGCGCGTCCTCGGCGACTTCGACCAGCCCGCGGCTCTCGACCGCGCCGTCGTACCCGCTGCCAGGGCGGCGGTGCGGGCCACCCGGTCACCCGCGGCGATGCAGGCCGTCCTCCGTGGCACCCTGCCGGTGACGCGATCGGTCCTGAAATGGCATTTCGCCAATCCCGTCGCGGAGAGTCCCGAGACCGTCACCCCGGCCGAGGCCCGGGATCGGCTGCGCCAGGCCGGTTAGTTCCAGCCGTCCTTGTCGCGGCGGGCCAGCTCGGCGAACATCGCGTTGTGCGCGGCGAGCTCCGCGTCGTCGTCGCGGTCGGCGGCACGGTCGATGCGCTTGGCGGTCTTCTCATCGGACCTCGACCACTGCACCAGCAGTGCGAGCATCACCAGGACCAGGGGAATCTCGCCGGTCGCCCACGCGATGCCACCGCCGACCTTCTGGTCGTTGAACAGGTCGTCGTTCCAGCCGAGTCCCAGCGACCGGTAGTACCAGCCTCCGATGACCTCCATGGTGCTCATGAGGGCAATGCCGAAGAACGCGTGGAACGGCAGCGATCCGAACACCATCGCCAGCTTCGTCACGGGTTGGATCTGACGCGGCGCCGGGTCGATGCCGATGACCACCCAGTAGAAGAGGTAGCCGCTGAGGATGAAGTGCACGTTCATCAGCAGGTGCGCGCCGTGCGAATCGAGGGTCGCACCGAAGATCCCGCCGAGGTACAGGGCGTAGAAGCCGCCGACGAACAGGAACGACGCCACCAGCGGATGCGTGATGAACCGCGAGTACTTGCTGTGCAGTGCGGCGAGCAGCCACTCGCGCGGCCCGGGCGCGCCGTCGGGGCCCGCGGGCTTGAGTGCGCGCAGCGCCAGCGTCATCGGTCCGCCGAGGACGAGCAGCACGGGCGCGAGCATCGACAGCGCCATGTGCGCGCCCATGTGGACGCTGAACACGGCGGGCGAGTATCGGCCGAGACCCGACGACGTGCCGATCAGCAGGGTCGCGCAGCCGAGGAGCCAGGCGACGGTGCGGCCGACGGGCCAGCTGTCGCCGCGTCGCCGCAGTCGTCGCACCCCGATGACGTACCAGACGGCGGCGATGATCGCGGCGGTGCCGAAGATCAGGTCGAAGCGCCAGTCGAACATCAGGCGCGCCAGGGTCGGCGGGCCGTCGAGGTTGTAGCCGAGCTGCACCTCGGCGGGCGTCGGGCGAATGTCCGTGGGCGGAGGCGGCGTGCGGCCGAGTCCGACCGCCAGTCCGATCGTCGCCGCGAAGATGATCGCCTCTCCACCCGCGAAACGGATCAACGCACCACGCGACGTCGGGTCCGCTTCGAGCGCGGGCAGCGCCTGCCTGCGCTGCAGGAAACCGAACACGCCGAGGATCACGAGGGCGACCGTCTTCGAGACCAGGAGCCAGCCGTAGGTGCTGGAGAACAGGTCGCTCAGCGGCAGCCGGACGAGGCCGTTGATGACGCCGGAGATCGCCATGATGACGAACGCCGCGGTCGCGACCTTCGAGAAGCGGCGCGCGGCGAGGTCGGTGTGGGCACCGCCGCGGCGGGCGTGGACGAACAGCGCGAACAGGCCACCGGCCCACAGGGACGCCGCGACCAGGTGCCACAGGAGGCTGTTCGTCGCCATGTCGTGGGAACCGCCGGCCGATGAGTGGCCGGTGAGCGCGAGCGGGATCAACGTCACGACGCCGAGCGCGAGCACCACCGGCGTCCAGTTCCAGCGCAGCAGCATCCTCGAGCAGATCGCGAGGATCATCGCCAGGATCGCCGTGTTCCGCCACGCCTCCGCGAGCTCGATCTGCGGGATCGCCCGCCACAGGTTCTCCGGTTGCAGCGCCTCACCGAACGGCTGACCCGACGTGTCGGACACCGTCAGCGGGACGAGCACCAGCGCGCACGCCGCCCACACGATCGCCGCATTCGACGCCGTCCGCACCGCCCGGTACCCGTCGACGTCGAGGACGCCGCTCTTCTGCGGCGGCACCAGGAACGACGCGAGCAGCAGCGACCCGATGGAGATGATCGCCGCGACCTCACCGATCGCCTTGAGCGCGGGCAGCCCGTACGTGGTGAGCGGGCCGGGGTCGGGGATGCCGAGTCGCACCAGCGCCTCGGACGCCGACAGTCCCACAACCAACGCTGCGACCAGTCCGGCGATCAGACCGAGGACGACGAAAACGGGAACCACGCTGCCGCGTGCCGTCCGGGTCGGCGGCGTGTCGACGTGGGCGAGCTCGGGTGATGCCATGCCACCAGGGTAGGAGGCGGGCGCGTGTGAGCCACGCCCAGGTACTACGCAGCGTCGTCGCGCGGCCTGGCGTGACGCGCCAACCCGAGCCGGTAGACTCCTGACCCGATCCCGAACAGGGGTCACGCCTCCGTAGCTCAGTTGGATAGAGCAAGAGCCTTCTAATCTCTAGGTCGCAGGTTCGATTCCTGCCGGGGGCACCCTCTGACCTGCACGAATAGGCCCGAATCCCCCTGCTGTGCACCCAGCGTGCACTACGGGGCAATCTCTCCCGGTTCCGAACACACAGAACGGCCCCGGTCGGTGCTACCAACACCTTCCAGGGCCTCGGAACACAACGGATAGAGGCCGTCATGAACCGTTCCCGCAGCATATCTGCATCCACCGTCGCTGGACTACGTACCGCGCTCCTCAGCGTCGCCATTGTCTTCGGCGCATACATCTTCTTTCTCGGCCTGGTCACCTTCGCCTCGATGATGTGGGCGGTGCCCGCATGAGCCGCGCGATCAGCGACCTCCTCGTCGACTACGACGCCATGACGCCGCAGCAGCAGCGCCAGGTACTTATTCATCTGACACTGACGTCCCCCGCCGCATTCATCGATGCGGTCGACTGCGCTACCGAGGCGTGGCGCGAGGCAGGCATCCGCTAGCGACCTGCCCCGTCGACCATTTCCCGATGCTGGGAAGTGGTCGGCGGAGTGGGCCGGTAACGGTCTCCTCGTCGTCCACAGCGCCGCCCGACGTACCCCAGCGGCACCCGGTGTACTCAATCCCGCGAACCGGCGCGGGCGCTCTCACGGATGGTTCCGGCCGGACGCTGTGAGGGTCGACGCCAGCCTGCCCGCTTCCAGTGGGTGGGCTACAGGCGTTGCCGTGACGCGATAACGGGGCATGGTTCGTGGGAGTTTCCGGGGTGGGGTTACACACTCCGGAACCCTTGGGTTCTCCGTTCGGTCAGCACTGCCGCCCGCAGGGCGTCGACTCTGTCGGTCTCCTGCTGCACTATTTCTCACCACAACCACACGAGGGGAACACATGCAGGACTACGTGACGCCTGAGGACGTCGACACACTACTCACCGAGGCAATGGCATTCACGGCCGAGAGCGCAGCGAACTACGTCGTGTCGACCACATTCCCGTCAACCGACCACGATGACGCCAGGATCACGGTTGGCCGGCAGGTTCATACCTGCGAGGAGGAAGGAGAAACGCGTGTCGTCCTCATCGACGGCCAGGGCTTCGATCTCGACACAGCAGAGAAGATCGCGGCGGCGATCCTCGCTCAGGTTGAGGTACTTAGGTCTACGGCCCGGTAGTCAGCGGAGCCAGCAACACCCCCGACCTGATTGGTCGGGGGTGTTTGGTTTTCGCTGACTCCAACTGGCCCCGACGAATCAGGTTCCGCTCGACGTCACGGTTCCACGTTCAAACTCTGCAACCAAGTGACAGCGTCTTGCCCGATCATCGTCAACCTAAACGGAGCCTCATCCGGAGGATCACCAGCAGTCGATACCAAACCCAGCGCGACGAGGTCAGGACTGTTGTGTTGTGCAGGAATTCTGCCGGCCGGACTGGCGGCGATCACCTTGCGGACGGCGGGGTCGAGGTCAGAGAACCAACTAGCCAGCGTATCCCGGCACGCAAGGATCTGCTTCACGGTCTCGGAATCCAGGGTGAAGCCTGGAGGATTCTGGGTTTCCACCCAGTACGCCACCCCGACCACCCTCGGCGGATTGGTGCTAGCCAGCTCGGGCACGAGCTCGAGCGGAAGAATCCGTTTCGGCTCTGCGATCAGCGCTGCCCGCGTTGATGGCGTGAGCGTCGACCACCAGGACTGAAATTGAATCGTCACCGCGACCACGCTAGAGCACAACCACCCCCAGGGCAGGTGAACCCGACTCTCGGCCTTCGCTCCCCTAGGCGTAGGCGACGATCTATCTATCGCGTTTTTTTCGCGGAGGGGCGGGGGGGGAGGTGTCATGG
>NZ_SCOY01000022.1:0-75181 GCF_005503035.1 Rhodococcus sp. Q | reverse complement strand
GGTCGACGGGGTGTACCGGAACAGGAGGAGCCAACGGAGAGTCGACCGCGGGAGGTGCCGCCTCCGCGGGAGGTACCTCCGCCTGCCCGCAGATCGCGTCGATCGCCGACTCCACCGCGCATCGCGCCCCGTCGACGACGTCCTCGACCGCCGCAACGAACTCCGTCAGCACGGTCAGGCATGCCGCGACATGCGCGGCGAGAACCGCACGCGGCCACCCGGCACCCGGTTCGTCCACCCGCTGCCCGAACGTCCTGCTGACGAATTCCGTTCTTGCGAGGGATGACTCGCGGATCAGGTCACCCGCCTCGTCGAGCGTGCGCGCGGCCGCGAGAACGGCGACGCAGTCGGCACGGGCGAGGTCGAGATGCAGGCCCAGTGCGGCGAGCGCGGTGTCGGCCGCGTCACCCGACCAGGCCACGCGCAGGCGCTCGACCGCCTGCTCCTGCGCGAGGAGATGCGCACGCATGACTGCTGCGGTGGAGCGCAGGACATCGGCGTCGCCATGGAGCGCGTCCGGGTCGAGCGACAACGCGGCGCGGTAGCGCTCGACGACTCGGGCCATGTCGTCGTTCATCCCGGCGAGGCCGCCGAGCCGGGTGAGGTACGCCAGACCCGACGATTCCCCGGCGAGCAGCGCGTCGTTCACGGGTCGACCCGCCCGATGCTCTCCGCGGCGGCCCGGTCCTGCTCGCGGTAACGGTCGGCGGTGGCCGACAGACGGGCCGCGTCGGTCGCGGCTCGCCGAGCCCACGCCCGGATGCCCTCGGCCAGGGCGCCACTCCGGTACTCCACCGTTGCGTCGACCCGGTCCGCGAGGAGCACGAGTTCCCCCGCCGAATCGACGAAGGCGGCGGCAACCGACCTCACCGTCTCGTCGTCGAACTTCAGTTCTCCGCCCACGTTCCACTCCCCTGCCTGCCGGTCACCGGTTCAGACGCAGCGGGAGCGGATTCGGTTCCGCGAACGGGGTCGACACCTCGGACCGAGGCGACCCGACAGAATTCTCAGACCGACGCGACCCGGTCCGCGAGCCCGTCGGCGAGAGTGCGCGCGACCTCGATCTCCGTCGCCTCGACCATCACGCGGACCAGTTGCTCGGTGCCGGACGGACGCAGCAGGACCCGGCCGGTGTCACCGAGTCGGCGCTCGGCGTCGGCGACCGCGGCGAGCACCTGCGGTGCGACGGCGACGGCTGCCTTGTCGCTGACCTTCACGTTGACGAGGACCTGCGGGAGGGTCTGCATCACTGCGGCGAGCGCAGCGAGTGTGGAGCCGGTCTGGGCCATCCTCGCCATCAGACGCAGGCCGGTGAGCACTCCGTCGCCGGTGGTTCCGAAGCCGGGAAGGACGACATGCCCGGACTGTTCTCCGCCGAGACTGAAGCTGCCCGAGCGCAGTTCCTCGAGGACGTACCGGTCGCCGACGGCGGTCGTCCGCACCTCGATGCCCGCTTCCCGCATCGCGATGTGCAGGCCGAGGTTGCTCATGACGGTGGTGACGAGGGTGTTGCCCGCCAGCTCGCCCGACTCCCGCATCGCGACCGCGAGAACGGACATGATCGCGTCACCGTCCACGATCGCACCGGTCGCGTCGACGGCGAGGCACCTGTCGGCATCCCCGTCGTGGGCCAGGCCCAGGTCGGCGCCGTGCGCCAGCACGGCTGCCTGCAGATCCTCGAGGTGCGTCGACCCGCAGCCGTCGTTGATGTTGTAGCCGTCCGGGGTGTTGTGGAGCTCGACGACGGTGGCGCCTGCGGCGCGGTAGGCGGCGGGCCCGACGTCAGATGCGGCGCCGTTGGCGCAGTCCACGACGACGGTGATCCCGTCGAGGGCGCGGCTGTCGATCGCGCGGCCGAGGTGGGCCAGGTAGCGGGAGGCCGCGTCGTCGGCGTGGACGACACGACCGATCGCGGCACCGGTGGGCCGCGGGATCAGGTCACGGTCCTCGAGCGCCGCCTCGATGCGATCCTCGGACTCGTCGTCGAGTTTGTGGCCACCCGCGGCGAAGATCTTGATGCCGTTGTCGGGCATCGGGTTGTGGGACGCGGAGATCATCACGCCGAGTGCGGCGTCGTAGGCGCCCGTGAGGTGGGCGACCGCGGGGGTGGGGAGGACGCCGACGTCGATGACGTCTACGCCGGCGGAACACAGCCCTGCTGTGACGGCGGCGGCCAGCATCTCGCCGCTGGCACGAGGGTCACGACCGATGACCGCGGTCGGCCGGGGAGCGCCCCGCTCGGACAGCGCGAGCACCGATGCTGCTGCCCCCGCGATGCGCAGCGCCAGTTCCGCGTCGAGGTATGCGTTGGCGAGACCCCGCACACCGTCCGTACCGAACATTCGACCCATGAATGAAGACCCCTTGCCGTTGGTGGTGTTTCGGCGATTGTCGCTTTCCTACGCCAAGAGCAGGCGTCCGGTGTTGCTGGACGCCTGCTCTTGGTGAACAGGTCCCGGCCGCCACCTCGGAGGGCGGGGCCGGTGCCACATCAGCGCTTCGAGTACTGCGAAGCCTTGCGGGCCTTCTTCAGGCCGTACTTCTTGCGCTCGACGGCGCGGGCGTCACGGGTGAGGAAGCCGGCGCTCTTGAGAGCCGGACGATCCTCGGGGGTGACCTCGATCAGGGCGCGGGCGATGGCCAGACGCAGCGCGCCGGCCTGGCCGGACGGGCCGCCACCGTGCAGGAGCGCGGTGATGTCGAAGGACTCGGCCCGCTCGACGGTGACCAGCGGAGCCTTGATCAGCTGCTGGTGCACCTTGTTCGGGAAGTAGTCCTCCATGGTGCGGCCGTTGAGCTTGAACTCACCGGTGCCGGGGGTCAGGCGGACGCGGACGACCGCTTCCTTGCGACGACCGACGGTCTGGATCGGGCGATCGATGTAGATCGGGGCAGCGGGGGCGACAGCCTCCTCGACCACGTACTCCTCGACGGCCTCGGGCTCGGCGGCGAACTCCTCGACGACGACCTCTGCGGTCTCGACCTCGGGGGTCTCGTTCTGCTCGCTCACTGGGCCACCTGCTTGATCTCGAACGGAACCGGCTGCTGCGCGGCGTGGGGGTGATTCGGGCCTGCGTAGACCTTCAGCTTGCCTGCGATCGCGCGGCCGAGCTTGTTCTTCGGGATCATGCCGGTGACGGCCTTCTCCACGAGGCGATCGGGGTTGTTCGCAAGCACCTCACCGACGGAGCGGGACTTGAGGCCACCGGGATGTCCGGAGTGGTGGTGCAGGAACTTGTCCGTGCGCTTGTTACCGGAGATGGCAACCTTGTCGGCGTTGATGATGACGACGAAGTCGCCTCCGTCAACGTTGGGGGCAAAGGTGGGCTTGTGCTTGCCGCGCAGCAGGGTCGCTGCCTGGACGGCAAGGCGGCCGAGCACCACGTCGGTGGCGTCGATGACGTACCACTGCCGGGTGACGTCACCAGCCTTCGGGGCGTAGGTAGACACAGCTACTTCCTCGTCAACTCGTTCACTGCTGGCCGTGGCGGACGATACGGAGTCGCTCCCGGCGGCCAGTGGAGACCCGGGAACCCGCGGGACGACGGCACCCGAGAGTGCGCGACGTATCGCACGCCAGCAGACGACCTTACCGTCCAGGTCAGGGAGGGTCAAAGCGAGGTAGCGCGGCTCACGTCGAGGAATCGAGCCGGCTTCGCGAATCGGCGCGCAACTTCAGCAGGTAGAAGCCGGACAACGTGGCGACGACGAGCCAGACGACGGCGGCAACGACGTCGAGTGTGTAGATGCCGACACCGGCGCCGACCAGGCCGACGAGGAACACCACGGTGCCGAGGATCTTCTTCGCGGGGGGAGGGTTTGTGGCCATCGAGGAGCACCTACTCGGACGTTTCGGTGGGATGTATCGAACGGTAACGCGTGTCACTGTGCCATCCGGGGAGGCGCGCCAGCGACTGATCGCGTGCCCGCAGGCGCGCATGCCGAGTCATCGCGCTCGCGGTGCGCCCACCCGAATCATCGCGCTCGAGCCCCGCCCGAGCCGAGTCATCGCAGGGCTGTCGCTCCGCGTTCCGCGAGCATCACCGTCAACAAACCGATCTCGCCGCCCTGCTCCTGGACCGCGGCACGAGCGCTCTGCTTGACCGGACCGTCGACGAGCAACGCGTCGGCCGCGCGGGCCATCTCGACACCTCCGAGGTGGTGGCGAAGCATCAACTGCAGGAACACCACCTCGGCGTCGCGTCCGTGCGCAGCGGACAGTGCGTCGAGTTCGGCCATCGACGCCATCCCCGTCATCGATGCCCCCGGTTCTGCCGCGCTGTCGTCGTGTCCGGCGTGGTCGGGTGCGATGTTCCAGGCCATCGGCCGAGGATTGGTCGGCGGTGCGTCGGCCAGGCGCAGCCAGCCCAGCAGCGTGCCGATCTCGACTCGCTGGGTGTCCCCGATCTGCCGCGCCAGGGCGGCCACCGCGGGATCGACATCCGGGGCGAGCCGGAGGGTCATCGCCAACGCCTGCTGGTGGTGCTCGGCCATGTCCTGCACGAACCCGATCTCGGCGGCGCTCAGGACGGGTTCGGCAACGGACTCCTCGGGCACGACGACCGGTCGAAGCGCGGCACCGACCACCAGCAGCAACACTGCCAGTGACGCCAACGCGCCCGCCCGAATCGCCGTGCCGCGCGTCATGACCCGATCGTCGATCTCTGGTTCGCGGGCGGCGTGTACACGGACTCGTCGAGATGCAGGGCCATGAACCCGTTGTCGGAACACGTCACCCACAGCTCGTTGCCCCGCCATTCCGGAGGCGAGAGGCACCAGTCGGTGGAGAGATCGCCACCGACGACCATGCCTGCGCGAGAGGTGATCGCCTGACCGAGGTCGAACTGTCCACCTGCGGCCGCCTGGAAAGCCGCGGGCGCGCTGAGGAGTGGCACGCCGAGCACCGAGGCGAGGGCGTGCGGGGAGTTCACGCGCTCCAGGTTGCGGTCCGTCATCGCGGGCGGGTTGTAGTAGGCGATCTCCCGGACGTCGAACGGGTCGCTGACGTCGAAGACCCGGATGCCGGACGAGATCCAGCCGCATGCCAGTGCCGTCGGATTCGTCGGCCGGTCCGCCGCGCAGTAGTGCGACTCGTAGGAGAACGCCGAGCCGCCCATTCCGGAGCCGATCTGGCTGTCGATGTTCTCCGGGAGGTTGATCTCGAGCTTGACGGAATTGACGACACCCGGCTTCGTGTCGTCCTCGATGTCGATCAGCTTGACCCCACCGGACCCGCCCTCGTTCACGGTGAAGAGGTACGGATGCCCGTCGTAGGTGACGGGGATGCTGTGCTGGGTGGCCCAGCCGTCGGTCCACGACAACTGCGACACCTGCGGCACCCGAGGATTGGGGTCGCGCCGCTGCACGGCGCTGGTGTCGAGGACGGTCACGCCGCCGAAGTTGTTGGACACGTACATGCGGTTACCGTCGGGACTGATCCCGAATCCGTGTGCGGAGATGCCGATCCAGCTCTGCCAGACCACACGCGGCTGCGACGGATCGGTGAGATCGACTGCGCTCACGACCCCCTCGGTGCCGGTCGACCAGTAGGTCCTTCCGTCCGGGGAGAAGCCTGCCTCGTGGGCGGTGATGGGCAGCGGCATCTGCAGACTGGTTCCCGGACCGGGATTGAGCAGTCGCGGATGCGCGCAGTCGGTGATGTCGTAGACCGACAGCAAGCCGGCTCCGACCAGAGCGGGAACACCGCTGCCCACGAGCAGTTTCCGGCCCGGGTGGACCTTGAGGCTCTCCCAGGTTCCGGCCATCATGGCCGGTTCGGTGAGGGTGACGGTGGGGACCGGGTTCGCCGGGTCGGAAACGTCGAGGACCTGCACGCCCGTGGAGTCCCCGACCACGCTGCCGGGGAACGTTGTGCCCATGTAGGCGCAGTCGTCGTACGAGGCGGAGACGATGCCGCCACCCTTGCCTGCGAAGCCACCGACCCGGGAGATGTTGCACTGGTAGCCGTCTCGGCTTCGCCCGCTGTCCCGGTCGGCGGCGGGCACGTCACCCTGCAGTCCGGTTTCGGGTCGCGAGCCGGGACCGCAGTCGGCGCGTGCCGCGGCGACGCGTCCGACATCGTGGACTTCCCGCACGACTCCCGCGGTGTCCACCGCCGGGGCGGCGGCGACGTGACCGACCGGAATCAGCAGCGCCGCTGCAACGGCGACCACGGTCGATCGACGACGCCGAAGACCGTGTCCCCACAGCACATTGCCACCCACAGCACGGTTTCCCCACAGCACGATGACTCCCCCAATCGTCGGAGCACGGGCTCCGGTCAACGGTAATCCGCGTCCCGCACGGCGCGGCGCGGATTCGACCACATCCGTTCGGACATCGGCGCCGGTCAGAAGACGGTGCCGACGTCCTTCGCGATGACGTTGTCGATGGCGCGTTCGGCGACCGCGGCGATCGTCATCGACGGGTTGCAGGCACCGGTCGTTCCCGGGATCAGGGCCCCGTCGAGAACGTAGAGACCGGGCTGTCCCTCGACGCGACCGTCGATGTCACAGACGGTGCCCATGGGGGCGCCGCCGAGCGCATGCCAGGTGGACGGCACGATCAGGTTCGTGTCGGTGAGCACGCTGCCCGGACCGGCAATCCTGTTGACGCTCGGACCGATCGAGCCGTTCTGGATGACCGAATCGCCGTCTGCGGGCCAGAACAGTGTCGCTTCGTCGCGCCCGGCGTCGTACCGGAACCGGCCGCGGCTGTCGCTGACTCCGAATCCGACGAGCATCGTGCTGGCCATGTCCCTCGAGATCGACGGAATGGACGCCTGGATGACGGAGTGCGCCCGGGTCGGGTCGTCCCAGTTCAGGCTGCCGTAGACGACGGGTCCGCCCTGCGTCACACCGAAACCCGCGGCCGGATTCGTCCACACGTAGATCCGGTCGGCGTTGGTTCCCCAGCCGCCGCCGAGTCCGTCCGGCATGTCCGGAATCTTTCCCGTCGCGGCCGACCGCACCAGCAGCTTCGTGGTGTTGACACTGCCCGCGGCCATGATCAGCGCATCAGTGGTGAGGACCTTGTTCTCGAGGACGTTGCCCGCGGTGTCGATCCGGTTGACGTGGACCCGCCATCGACCGCCCCCTGCGCGCTCGATGTCGGTGACCTCGTGCAGCGTTTCGACGGTCACGTTGCCCGTCGCCTCCGCCGCGGCGATGTAGGTGACATCGACGGAGTGCTTCCCGCCGTTGTTGACGCCCATCGCTCCGGAACCGTCCGTGTAGGACGGCGCCATCTCGCCGCGAAGCTCGGCGAGGGCGTAGTTCCAGTCGATCGGCATCGGGATCTTCGACAGCGGCATTCCCGCGCGCCGCACGTGCTCGGCGAACACGCGCGGAGCCTTGTACGGTTCGCTCTCGATGAGTTCGTCGGGCGCTGTCGCGAGCTGGAGCATCTTCGCGACGCGGGGGTAGTGCACCCGGTTCATGGTTTGCCAGTCGAGCTCGTTCGGGAAGTAGGTGTTGAATACCGCCTCGGAGGGCTGCAGCGACATTCCCTGGTAGACAAGCGAACCGCCGCCGACGCCTGCCGGGCACAGCGCGGTCATGTTCTCACCGACGACGGCTTCCACGAGGCCGACGTACGGGTCGAACGCGACGGGCTTGCCGAAGAGCTGCGGTGCGGAGCGGTACCAGAGCAGACGCTTGTCGGGCGCGGTCGGGTTCGGGAAGGTCTTCGCGTTCGGCCCTGTGTTCCAACGGATGCCGCGCTCCAACACGAGAACCTTGACGCCCGCCTGGGCGAGGCGGAGGGAGGCGACGCCGCCGCCGAATCCGGAGCCGATGACGACGACGCGGTGATCCTCGTGTGTGAGCGGAATCCGCCGGACACCACCGGCGGCACCGGTTCTCGTCGCGGCGGCGATGCCGGCCTGGGCCGTTGCGGTGGGCGCGGCGGCGAGCGCGGCACCGGCGGCCGCCGCCGCGGCGAAGAAGGACCGACGGTTTATCCCGGACACAGATGTACCTCCCGAAACGCGTGTGACATGGCCCCCCGGAACGGATACGGCGTGAATGCCGTCACGGTCGATCCGAGACGGCTAAAAGTAGACACTCTGACGCGCGAGTGTCAATAACCTGCCCAGGAAGTCGAGGTCACGCGGAGCAGGAGCACCAGCTCACCTGACACCCGGCGTCACGACCCGAGGGTTGTCCACTGGTTCGACGGTGCGCAGTACACGGAGTCGCCGAGCCGCAGTGCCAGAAATCCGTTGTCCGCGCGTACAACCCACATCTCGTCACCTCGTCACACCGGAGGCGAGACACACCAGTCGGCCGGCAGATCGCCGCCGGCGACCATGCCCGACCTGGACGTCGGCGCCTGGCCCGGATCGAACTCTCCGCACAGCGTGGGGTTCGGCGGAGGAATCCGCCGAACCCCACGTTGTTGTCATGTCAGCCGCTGGACCAACTCGGCACTCCTCCCCTCGGCCACCGGATCGACGGGCGGAGTGCTCTGCTTGCGGCCGGTGAACCATTCGATGGCGATCACGCAGACCAGGGCGGCGGCGGCCCAGATCAGGAACGTGACCGCATGGCTTCCGACGCTGTCGCCGCCGAAGTAGAGGATCGAGCGGGCCGACTCGACCGCGGCGGGCATCGGCAGGACGTCGTGCAGCACCCGGAAGATCTCCGGCGACATGTAGATCGACAGGCCGCCGCCGGAGGCGGGGACGCCGAGGAACATGACCACCAGGATCACCGGAAGTACGGCGAGCATGCCGAGCAGTCGCGCGAAGACGGCGGTGAACAACGAGATGGTGAACGTCGCGAGTGCACCGATGCCGATCAGCTGCCACGCGTGCCCGGAGACGGCTCCGATGATCGGGCCCGCGATCGTCCACACCACGGCGGACATCGCGACGGCCCATCCGGCCATGATCGGTAGCAGCTTGCGCAGTGCCAGCAGTTCCGGCGCCGCCGTTCCCATGACGATGATGAGCATGAAGCCGGACATCATCCAGCCGATCGCGAGGTACATGCTCACGGTGCCGACGGTGTCGTTGGAGCCGAGCGGGGTGACGTCCTGCTTGGTCAGCGGCATGCCCTGCTGTTGCGCCACCTGCGTGAACACGGTGGTGACGGCCTGCTGCTGGCTCATACCCGCGGCGCCGGCGGTGATCAGCGTCGCCGTCGGGTCGTCCACACTCGGCAGGACGAACGCACCGACGACCGTACGGTCGACGACCAGCTGCTCGGCATCACCGGGTGCGGCGACCTGGAAGTCGAACACTCCCTCCATCGACCTGTCCAGGCCTGCGGCCATCCGCCCGGCCTGCGCGGGGTCGGCGGCGGCGACCGCGATGGGCAGTTCACGCGGCGACGGCTGGTACATCGACGACGTCATGATCGACATCATCATCATGACCATGGCCAGCGGGAACAGCACGATGGTGGCGTAGCGGGCGCGGGTCGACTGCGGCCGGTCACCGGTGAAGGAGGTGAGCGTCGGTTCGGGCAGTGCCGACTCGGGGTTCTTGCGCCGTTTGAGTGCGTCGACGAGCACCGTCAACGCGATCGCGACGAGCGCACCGACCGCGAGGACGACGAGGTGCCCGGCCAGTCCGTTGCCGCCGAAGTACAGGACCGAGCGCAGCGCCTCACCGATGGCGGGTGACGGCAGGAATGTGTACAGGACGGAGAAGATTCCGGGCATCGTGTACACGGACATGCCCAGGTTGGAGGCCGGGATGCCGAGCACCATCAGGAACAGCATGCCGACGAGCACGGCGAGCGGCCCGAAGATGCGGGTGAGGAACAACTGCACGCACGAGATCGCGAACACGCCAAGCCAGCAGATGCCGAGGACCGCGGCCGTGTGCCCCTCGATGGCCCCGAGGATCGGGTTCGCGATGAACCAGACGACGGCCGAGACCAGCGCGGCCCAGCCCGCGAGCAGCGGGTAGATGCGGCGCTTGCGCAGCAGTTCGGGAGCCGCCGAGAGGATCAGGCTCAGGGGCATGTAACCGGCGAGCACGAGTGCCGTGGTCATGAACATGACGCCCAGGCCTGCGCTGTCGTGTGCGGGCAGCGGTGCCAGGTCGTCGGTGCCGACCGTGGCGCCCTCGGATGCCGCGTACGGCACCAGCAACTGGTTGACGGTGGACGCTTGAGATGCACCCGCCGCGCCCGCGGTGAGGACGGTGGCCTCGCCGGAGTCGGAGAACACGACGGCACCGACGACCTCGCGGTCGGTGACGAGTGCCCGTGCCTGGTCGGCGCTGTCGGCGACGCGGACGTCGAGTGCCGACGGATTCGAGGCCTCGAGGGCGTCCGCGAGTCGGGTGGCGTCGGCCTGCGAGGCCCCGACGACGGCGACCGGCAGATCGTGCGGCGTCGGCGCGTGCATCGCCCCGAGGTAGCCGGTCACCATCATCGAGACCATCAGGAACGGGAAGATCAGCATGCCCACATATCGGGCGATCTTCTCCTTACGGGCCCGCGCCGCGTCCACGGCCGCGGGATCCACCTGGTCCACCTCCTCGACAGGCGGTTGCACTCGGTTGCTCACGGCCACTCCTCAGTTCGCGTCACCTATGCCGGCCGACGCCGAGCACTGAATCCAAATTACGCCACGTGACTTAAAATGGGCAATGCGAGACCGGCATGACGTTGGTCTCAGCGCGCGCGAGATCATGGAATCCGGGCCATACCGGCGGACACATCAGCCGGTTTCACCGACGACGGGAGCGAGATGGCGCGCAAGAGCGAGCTGGCGCGTACGGCACTGATGGACGCGGCCGAGGAACTGTTCGGCCGGTACGGCATCGACCAGGTCTCGAGTCGGCGCATCGCCGAGCGCGCGGGGAACTCCAACCATTCCGCGGTCGCCTACCACTTCGGCGACCGTGACGGACTGATCCGGGCCCTGTTCGAGCGGCAGGCCGAGAGCACCGACGAGTTGCGTGTCGCGATGTTCCGCGAGATCGGTCCCGGCGGCAGCCTGACCGATCACCTTCGCTGCATGATTCTCCCTGCCACGCAGTCTTTTTCGGACCTGCCGGTACCGTCGTGGCGCGCGCGGTTCATCAACCAGGCACGCCACAACCCGACCGCGGCCACACTGCTCGCGCAGCGCGCGACGACCGTGTCGACCGCCTCGGAGGAGGTCCGGACTCTGACCATCGCCCATCTCGGCCACCTCGACCGCGATGTGCTGATCGGGCGCGCCTGGATCCTGAGCCGCATGATCTTCGAGGTCTGCGCCGAGTACGAGGCGGGCATCGCCGCGGGCAACCGCGAGGCAGACTGGGCGGCCCTCGGTAACTTTCTCACCGACGCGGCCGCCGGACTGCTCGCGGCGCCGGTGACCGAGCCGAGCCCCTTCCGCCCCACCCCCGACTCGATGCCGTAGAGATCCTGACCGGACGAGATGCCGGTCGCGTCAACAGACGGCGCGAAACGGAGCGCCCCCACCTACCTGTCGGTCGGTGGGGGCGCTCTGTGAGGGGGAATCCCTTGCGGGTGAACCTACTTGGCGAGTTCGACCATCTCGTGGTCGGCAACGACACCGGCGAGCACCCGCAGGTGGTCGTCGGCGCTGCCGAGAGTGTGGCCGATGGCCGTCAGGCGGGACACGTAGTGCCCGACCGGGTACTCGGCGGTCATGCCGATGCCACCGTGCATCTGAATGGCCTCGAGACCGATGTGCCGGGCGGCACGGCTGACCTGCAGCTTGGCCCGCGAGGCGATGATCGGGTCGACGATGCCGTCGGCCAGGTTCATCGTCGCGTACAGGCTCATGCTCGACGCGAGTTCGAGCTCGACGTACATGTCGGCGGCGCGCTGCGTCAGCGTCTGGAACCGCGCCAACGGAACCCCGAACTGCTTGCGCTGCTTGAGGTACTCGGTGGTCAGGCGCAGCGTCTCCTCCATCGCGCCCACGGCCTCGGCACAGAGCGCGGCCTGGGTACGAACCTGGGCGGCGGTGATCGCGGCGGAGGCGTCGCCGCCGTCGCCGAGCTGCTGCGCCACGGCACCCGCGAACTCGATCTGCGCGGCGCGCAGCTCGTCGTGGGTCGCGTACGGCTTGCGGGTGACGCCTGCCGCATCCGCGGCGACGAGGAACAGGCCGATGCCGCCATCCGGAAGAACGGCGCTGACGACGAGCGTCTCCGCGCAGTCACCGTGCAGGACAGGGTTCTTCGTACCGGTGAGCGCCCAGTCGTCGCCCGACTTCACGGCGGTGGTCGCGACGACCTCGTTCGGCCAGCGGCTACCGGGCTCGGCGTGTGCGAACGCCAGCAGGGTGTTGCCCTCGGCAAGCGCGGGCAGGATCTTCGCGCGCTGGTCGGCGGACCCGACCTCGGCGACGAGACCACCGGGGGTCAGGACACCGTCGAGGAACGGTTCCGGCGCGAGCGCGCGACCGATCTCGTTCATCACGGCCATCGTCTCGACGGGGCCGGCGCCCATGCCGCCGTCCTCCTCGGAGAACGGGAGGCCGAGCAGACCGATCTCGGCGAGCTTGCCCCACACGTCGTCGCTCCAGCCCTTGCCGTCGGCGGTGACGGCGTTGCGCTTTTCGGCGTCGTAGCTGCGGCTCAGCAGTTCGCGGGTGGTGTCCCGCAGCATGACCTGTTCGTCATTGAGTTCGAAATCCATTGCTGCTACTCACAATCCGAGAATCGAGGAGGAGATGATGTTGCGCTGAACCTCGCTCGAGCCGCTGTAGATGGACACCTTGCGGTAGTTCAGGAAGACGGGTGCGCTGCGCTGAGCCCACTCCGGGGACGCGATGTCGTCGCCGGCGTCGAACGCCAGCGAGTCGGGGCCTGCGACATCCATGAGGATCTCGGTCGCGGCCTGCTGCAGTTCGGAGCCGCGCAGCTTGAGCAGCGACGACGCCGGGTTCGGCTTGCCGTCGGCGGAGCTGGCGACGACGCGCAGCTGGGTCAGCTCGAGTGCGACGAGCTCGTTCTCCAGTTCGGCGAAGCGGGCGGCGAACAGCGGGTCGTCGAGGAGCGAGCCGTCACCGACCTTGGTCTCGGCGGCGTACTTCTTCGCCTTGGCGAGCTTGGCCTTGCTGGCACCGGTGCGGGTGACGCCCGTCCGCTCGTTTCCGAGCAGGAACTTGGCGTAGGACCAGCCGGCGTTCTCCTCGCCGACAAGGTTCTCGGCGGGGACGCGCACGTCCTCGAACCACACCTCGTTGACCTCGTAGCCGCCGTCGATCAGCTTGATCGGGCGGACGGTGATTCCCGGGGTCTTCATGTCGATGAGCAGGAACGAGATGCCCTGCTGACGCTTCGGGGCATCGGGGTCGGTGCGCACGAGGCAGAAGATCCAGTCGGCGTGCTGACCGAGCGTGGTCCACGTCTTCTGACCGTTGACGATCCAGCTGTCACCGTCACGGACGGCCTTGGTCTTGAGCGACGCCAGGTCGGAACCCGCCTCGGGCTCGGAGAAGCCCTGGCACCACCAGATGTCGAGGTTCGCGGTGCCGGGGAGGAACTTCTCCTTCTGCTCCTGCGAACCGAAGGCCGCGATGACCGGGCCGACCATGTCGGCGTTGAAGGCCAGGGGGTCCGGGACGGACGCGAGCTGCATCTCGTCGAGGTAGATGTGTCGCTGGACCGGCGTCCAGTTCTTGCCACCCCACTCGGCAGGCCAGTGCGGCACCGCGAGCCCGTTGGCGTTGAGGATCTTCTGCGTCGTGACGAAGTCTTCCTTCGTCAGCTCGCCGCCCGAGGCGCGCTCACGGATCTCCGCCGGGATCTCGGTGGCGAAGAAGGTGCGCAGTTCGTCGCGGAACTTCAGTTCCTCGTCGGTCAGTTTCAGATTCATGGCGTGCTTTCTGTGTCAGATCGAAGGCTGCCTTCGCCGGGGACGCGAGGGGCGGCCGCGTTTCGCCTGCCGGTGAGCGCCGAAAATAAGCGCTCGCTCATTATCTAAGCGCATGCTTATACTCACCCTGCAGTCTGCCGTTGTCAAGGCCGACAGGCGGAAGGGAGGGACCCGTGAGCGACACGAGCGCGGCGAGCACGAATGCGCATCACCTCACGACACCCAACACGGTGGTCAGTACCTCGAAGGCGGCCGCGCGCATCCGCGTCGCCGCCGCCGAGGCGTTCGCGGAGAACGGCTACGGAGGCACCACCACCCGCGACATCGCCGCCCGCCTCGGGCTGTCGCCCGCCGCGATGTACCCGCACTACAAGTCGAAGGAAGAGCTCCTCTTCGCGATCAGCTACGAGGGCCACCTCAAATGCGTCGAACTCCTCACCGAGGCCGACGAACCGGGCGCCGCGCCCACTGCCCGGCTGGTCTCCGTGGTCAGCGCGTTCACCAGCTGGCAGGCCACGCACCATGTCCGCGGCATGGTCGTCCAGTACGAACTCACGGCGCTGTCCCCCGAGCACTACCGCGAGATCCTGACCCTGCGCCGGGAGATCAGCCGCATCATCGAACGGATCATCCGCGAGGGCGCGCAGGACGGCTCGTTCGTCGTTCCCGACGTCGCGGGCGTGAACCTCGCGATCAACTCCCTGTGCGTCGACGTGTGCCGCTGGTTCCCCGGCGGCGGGTTCACCGACCCCGATGCGGTCGCCGACCTCTACGCGGAACTCGCACTGCGGCTGGTCGGCGCGACGCGCTGAGGCCAAGTCCGGTCAACGGCCGGGGCGGGCCTGCAGCGCGATGATGTCGCCGTGTAGCAGGGCCTGGTATCCGAGGATCAGTTCGTCGACCCCGCCGATCTGGTCGCCGACGTGATGTGTGTTCTCCGTGGACAATTCGCGATTCCCCGCGCGCGCGACGAGATCGTCGATCCGCGAGTCCAGACTCATGGACCGCTGCACCGCGGCCAGCGACCGCAGCTGCTCCTCGGCCTCGCCGAGCAGGTCACCGATGCGGGCGAGCGCGGCGACCCGTTCGACCAGTTGGTCCCACACCGGCGCGAGTGCCCGCTGCCGCGACCTGATCTGCTCGCGGGCCGCGTCGCCCCGTACCGCGGCCAGTGCCGCCGTCAGCTCGGCCCCGATCCCCCGCAGCGCGACGGTGTCGACCGCGATCTGCGTCAACTCGTCGGCGAGGTCGAGTTGTACCCGCTGCACCATGAAGTGGTCGGAATGCCAGGCCGCCGAACCGTCGATCCGGTCGTACAGCGCGCCCGCCAGGAACAGGAGCGCATCGAAGCGGTCCTCGAACCGTTCCGGCTGACCGACGCCGACCGCACCGCCGAGCGCCTCCGCGGCACGACGCCCCGCCGCCGCCCACGGCGTCCGTTCCGCCAGGCCCGCCAGGCGTTCCGCCGCGACCGTCACCGCGGCGGCCGTCGCCTGATCGGTCCGCTGCTCCGACACGGGCGCGGGCGTTCGCGCCAACGCGTCGAACAGGACTTCACGCTGCCGCGGCTCGAGGTGCACCTGATCCCGTCGGTCCCGCCGGATCGTCCGGACACCCGTCGCGTAGTGCGCGGGTGAGTGCACGAACTTCGCGCGGGCGGAGAGCAGTTTCCGCTCGACGTCGCCCGCCCGCGCCGCGGCCAGCACCTGCATGACGCCCGGACGCATCGACTTCGCCTTGTCGTCGAGCCGCACGTAGTCGTCTGCGAGCGCGCGCAGGCGACCGAAGCCTCCGATGTCGGGCAGGGGGCGGCCCTGACGGCGACGGTTGGCGAGCACGTCACGGGTGGGCTCGTCCAGGTAGCCGGCGGCGAGGAGCACCGCCGCGTCCGCCGACAGGTCCTGCCGGAAGCCGTCGACCCGCGCCTCCTCGCACCAGCGTCGCACCTGTGCGGTGATCCGCGCCCGCCGCTGCGTCGCGTCCATCGGTCCTCCCGGAGTCCATGCGTGGTCACTCCACTGTTCCAGAACTCGGCGACGGGCGCCCGTGCGAACTCCGGCCGGGCGTCGACTCAGTCGCCGGGCAGGCGACGCCCGGCTCGCGCGGCAAGGACGATGTCGCATCCGAGGACATCCGCGACGGCCACCAGGACGTCCAACTGGACGGTGGCCCGGCCCGATTCGATGGCCTGCACACTCGAGCGCGACACACCGGCCATCGCCGCGAGCCGGGTCTGGGTGAGGCCGAGTTGCAGGCGCCGCGACGTGAAGCCGTCGGCGATCTGCCCCGCGGGCGGGCGTGCGCTCCGCCGCGGACGTGACTTCGTCGCCGCCGTCGGCGGGCCGGGTTCGGTCACCGCGAACCAACTCCTCGCGTCGATTCGTGCAGTCTGCGCCGGTCCTCTTCCCGTGTCCAGGTGCTAACCTGCGGCGACCATGACTTTTCTGGCGCTGGTCCGGCACGGCGAGACCGAGTGGAACGCGGAGCGACGACTGCAGGGCTCGTCCGACATTCCGCTCAACGACACCGGCCGCGCCCAGGCAGCGGAGGCCGCCGCACTGCTGACCGGAAGCACCTGGGACCTGCTGGTCAGCTCGCCGCTGTCCCGGGCAACGGAGACCGCGGACATCATCGGCACCCATATCGGGCTCACCCGGTCGGCCACCTTCCCCGGCCTGGTCGAGCGCCATTTCGGCGAGGCCGAGGGCGCCACCGACGAGGACCTGTGGGACCGCTGGCCGGACGGCCGCTACCCGGGGATGGAATCGCGGACCTCGATGACCAACCGTGGGCTCGGTGTCCTCGACGAACTCGCGGTCCGACACCCCGGGGCGTCGGTGGTCGCGGTCAGTCACGGCGGACTGATCCGGTCCGTGATCGGCGCGGTCAGCGGACTGTGGGCGCCGCGGATCCCCAACGCGGGCATCACCACTTTCCACCACGACGGACGGCAGTGGAACCTGCGCACCGTCAACGGATACGGCGTGGCGGAGCGCGCACCCGTCGAATCGTGACCTCCGCGTGGGACACTCGTGCGGTGCGACGAGTCCCCCTGGCCGCAGCGGCGGCCCTCCTGGCAGCGTTGTCGTTCACCCCGCCCACGTCGGCAACTCAGGCGTCGGCCCCGGCGGGCTGCGTCCCGTTCGGTACCGCACAACTGCCGCCGGGCGTCCCGTCCGGTGGCGGGCACCTCGGCCTGACCGCCCTTCCCGAGCATCAGGGCGCCGACGCCCCGTCGAGTGTCGAATTGCGCACCCCGACAACGCAGTTCAACAGGTTCTTCGACTTCGTGCTCGTCGGCAACGCTCTCCTGGTCAGGCCACGCGAATCCACGGAGCCGTGGCGATACGTCCCGATGCCGGAGTGCCTGCGTGGGCGCCTCGTCGGCATCTCGCTGGACGACGACGAACTGGTCGCGGTGGACGAGTCCGGGTGGATGTACACGATGGACAACGCGTCGCAGGACCCGATCTGGTGGAACTGGACGTCCGCGTGGGGCGCACCGCTGTGGCTCGACTCCGGGCAGCAGGTGCCGGACGCCCGGCCGGGCAAGTGGGCGCTGAGCGTCTCCTCCCCCACCGACAACCAGACGTACACCGACATCGCGGGCCGCATCCACTACGTCGGGTTGGGCAAGATGACGATGGTTCCGGCGCTGACCGGGGACGGCAGCCGCATCACCTACGCCGATCCGTGGCTGCCCAACGACGACAGTTACGAGATCGGTGGGCCGCTCGGCGGCCGGTTCCGCGCGACCGCGCTGTCCGCTGCGGGATCGACCACCTTCGTGACCAACGAGTTCGGCGACATGTACACCCGCACCTTCGACTTCGACTCCTCCGGCTCCGACTCGATCTTCTTCCGCTACAGCTGGGACGACCAGAGCGGCAAGCCCACCGCACCGAACCTGGTCGTGGAGACGCTGGACCGCAGCACCGCGGCCATCCAACTACCCGCCCCGGCATGGGTTCACCAACCGAAGATCCCCGGCGAGATCACGTCCGCGATCAGTGTGCACTCCACCGGGCCCGGCCCCGGTCGGCGGGAGCTCCGCGTGGAGGGCAGCCGGGACGGCGAGGACGGGTTCTGGCACAAGGATCTCGACGCACCCTCCTGGACGTTCACCCCGACCGGCGCTGCCCGGCTGGGCACGCCGCTGCAGAACTCGCCGCAGGACCGATCCGCCGACACCCTCGCCCCGCCCGCTCCCTGGAACCTGGGCGCGTCGCTCCCTGCGCGGGACGGGTCGATCGACGCACAGGTACTGGTCGACATCGGATTCCCGTACTCGGTGGTCGATCCGAGGATGCTGGACGCGGTGGGCAGCCACGCGGCGCCGTCCGGATACCGGCTGGAGGTCACGGCCTTCGACCCCGCCGCCACCACCCGTCCGGCGACCGTCGTCGCACCCGACGGTTCCCGGATACCGGTGCTGATGCATACCGCGGACGGCCTGCGGATGACCCCACGCGGACCGGGTCTCGACAACGATCCGCGTCACCTGATCGGCGCGATCGCGATCCCCGAGGACAGCGCGGCAACCCCGGCGCGCGATGCGTTCGTCCGAGACTGGATGCGCGGCAAGATGATCGCCCCGATCACCCTCAGCGCCACCGACTCGGACCTGGTCGTGCGGTGACGAACCGGTGGTGCGCTGACGTCGTGCGGCCTACCCTGGACGGATGAGCGGACGGAATCTCCGTCTGTGGACGGCGATCACGGCGGCGGCACTCCTGGTTCCGATCGGGTGCGGCTTCGATGCCGACGGCGCCGTCGCCGATCCGAGCACCGGTGTCGCGGACCCGAGCACCAGTGTCACGGACCCGAGCACGACGGACCCGCCCACCACCGATCCGACGTCGAGCGAACCTGCTCCGACGACGCGCACGACCTCTGCGCCGAGAACCACGACCAGGAAACCGACGACCCTCGAGCGTCCCGTCCTCCCCACCGGCCTGCCCGTGGTCGCCAACGCGTTTGCCGCACCGTCCGAT
Organism: Rhodococcus sp. Q; assembly: GCF_005503035.1. NCBI lineage: Bacteria > Bacillati > Actinomycetota > Actinomycetes > Mycobacteriales > Nocardiaceae > Rhodococcus > Rhodococcus sp. Q. The sequence goes on along the minus strand of NZ_SCOY01000022.1, from coordinate 56,391 downwards.
GCGGCCGCGTTGACGGTGACGGACATGCGAGTGGAATCGCAGGCGGGCGTGGTCCACGTCGTCTACGTGTTCGCCGGCACCGGAACGCCCGGATGGAACGTCCGCTACGTCGACAGCGCGGTCCAGGACGGCAGCGGCAACGTCCTCGACCTGGCCGGCGAATCGGTCATCGAGGTGTCGTTGACCGGGACGGGCTATCCGTTCGACACCGGCGTCACGCCGTACGCCGGTCCGAATCCGTTGCCCGGCACCGGTGTGGTGTCCGAGGTCCGGCTCGCGACCGTGTTCGAGGGCGTCACCCAGTCGTTCATCGGAGTCGAGACGTCCCCTCGCCCGGCCTCCGTGTCGATGGCGACCGACCCGGTGCGGGTGGTCGTCGAGATTCAGCCGTAAGTTCGGAGTGTCAACACATTTCGTGGCGCTCCCGGCAGGTTTCGCGGGTTCCGCGAAACGGGTGTGCGCAGGCTCCGGGACGCCCGCTAGGGTCCACCCGTGGACAAGATCTCAGACCTGGATCGCTTCATCCCCGTACCCGATCCGCGTCCGGTCGACGGCCCGTGGCCGGAACTGACGTGGCCGATCCCCGCCGATGCGGAGCTGACGGGCGACGTCGTGCACCTGTCGGCGCCCGACCCGGACGCCGACGCCGCCGAATTGTTCCGGGCCCTCGACCACGACGCGGTGTGGGCCCACATCCCCCTTCGGCCCGGCAGTGCCGAGGAACTCGCGGAACTGCTCACGACGTGGGCGGCGGCGCCGGATTGGCACGCCTGGATCGTGCGTCTGCGGCGCGACGTCGGGGACACGCGCGCAGGTTCGATCGTCGGCATGACGTCGTACCTGAACGCGAACGTGCGTGACGCGGGCCTCGAGATCGGGGCCACGACCTTCACCCCGGCGGTGTGGGCGAGTGCGGTGAATCCGGAGTCCAAGCGGCTGCTGCTCGGCTACGCGTTCGACACCTTGCATGCCGGGCGCGTCCAACTCAAGACCGACACCCGGAACCACCGCTCGCAGCAGGCCATCGCCCGGCTCGGCGCGCAGTACGAAGGAACGCTGCGGCGCCACTTCCGCCGCACGGACGGCAGCGTCCGCGACACCGTCATGTTCTCGATCACCGCGGAGGACTGGCCGCAGGTGGACGAGCGCCTGGCCGCCCGCCTCCGCGACGCGGACTAGACGACGGTGCCGGCGGACGAGTAGTCCGCCGGCACCGTCGTGCATCGAGAACTAGATTCCCGCAATCGCTTCCAACGGCTTGGTCCGTGCGGCGCGAACCGCGGGCCACAGCGCCGCCAGGACGCCGACGACGCCGGATCCGAGAAGCATCGCGACGACCTGACCCCACGGCACCGCGACGGTGCCGAGGCCCTCGTCGGCGAGGGTACGGACGAAGCCCCACCCGAACGCGAGTCCCAGGAGCACGCCGACCGCGGCGCCGAACACGGCGATGAGCACCGACTCGAGGTAGATGATCCGGCGAACCTGCGGGCGCTGCATGCCGACGGCGCGCAGCATGCCGATCTCGCGACGACGTTCGACAACCGACAGTGCAAGCGTGTTGACGATGCCGAGGACAGCGATCACGACCGCGAGTGCGAGCAGCCCGTAGAGGACGGCCAGCAGGGTGTTGATCTGCTGGGCCTGCTCACCCTTGAATTCCTCGCGGTCCTTGACCTGCACCACGAGGAACGGATCGCTCGCCTTCTCGAGTTCACCGCGCAGGGCCGGGATGTCGGTGCCCGGCGCCGCCTTCACGAGGACCGCCAGGTCGGCGCGCATCACGGCGGGCACCAGCTGCTCGTACACCGACTCGGACGTGAACCAGTTCCCGAGGATCTGATTGTCGACGAGGATTCCGGTGACGGGGGCGGTGACCACGACGCCGTCCTTGTTGGACATCGTGACGGGGGTTCCGAGGGTCCACCCCTTCTCGGCCGCGAACGACTCCGAGGCGACGACGACGTCACCGTCGAGTGCGGCGCTACCCGCCCGAAGTTCGTAGTCGATGACGCCGTCCAACTGGCCACCGATTCCGGTGCCGAAGGTGTCCTCGTCGTCGATGGTGACGGGCAGTCCCTTCAGTGCCACCGCGTCCGCGACTCCGGGAACCTCGGCGACGGCGTCGGCGGCGCCGACCGGAACACCGATCTGCGGCGGCCCGGTGAGGATGTAGTCGGCCGAGATTCCGCTGTCGACGAGTTCGTCGACACTCGCCTTCGCGGACGAGCCGAAGACGCCGATCACGGTGACCAGCATCAGCCCGAGGGTGAGGGCGAAGGCGGTCGCGGCGGTGCGGCGAGGGTTGCGGACGGCGTTGGTCCGGGCCAGCCTGCCGACGGCGCCGAACGGCCGGGCGAACACCGCGCCGAGCGCGCCGACCACGGGGCGCGACAGTGCGGGCGAGCCGAGCAGGACGGCGAGGATCAGCACCGCGGCGCCCGCTCCGACAGTCGCTGCCGCACTGCCGCCGGTCCCCTGCGACCCGAGCACCAACAGCGCGCCGCCGAGGACGGCGAAGACCACACCGACGACCGTGCGCACGCGCAGGGAGTCGCCCGTGGACGCGTGCTCTTCGCGCATCGCGGCGACCGGGGGGATCCGTGACGCGCGTCGAGCGGGCGCGTACGCGCTGACGACGGTGACGAGGACACCGATGACGATCGCGACGATGACCGTGCGGGGCTCGAGTTGCAGTGAGCCGGTGGGCAGTCCGACGTCGAACGCGTTGAGCATGGCGCGCAGACCGTACGCGAGCAGGACGCCTGCGCCGATACCGATCAGGCTGCCGAGCAGACCGACGATGAAGGCCTCGGTGACCACCGACCGTCCCACCTGTCCGCGACTGGCACCCACCGCGCGGAGCAACGCGAGTTCGCGGAGCCGCTGCGCGACGATCATCGAGAAGGTGTTGTAGATGATGAACGTGCCGACGAGTAGCGCGATCGCACCGAACGCGAGCAGGAAGTAGTTCATGAACTTGAGCGCGGAGGTGACCTCGGCCTTGACGTCCTCACGGACCTCGGCGCCGGTCTGCACCTTCGCATCCGGCAGTGCGGCGGCGAGCTCGTCGCGCAACTGTTCCTGGCTCAGGCTGCCGTCCCCCGCGACGTCGACGTAGTCCACATGCGCACCGTCGGTGAACAGTTCGGTCGCCTGGGCCGCCGGGAACAGTGCTCCGACGAATCCGCCGGTGTCCGTGGGTACGGAATAGATGCCGCTGATCGTGACCCCGAGAACGCCGTGGGCGGGGACGAGCACCTGGGTGGTGTCACCGACCGTGAGGCCGGCGCGTTCGGCACCGCCCTCGTTGAGCGCGATCTGCCCCGGCTCGGTGGGCGGGGTGCCCGCGACGAACGTCTCGGGCTCGCCGAGCGCCTGGTCCGGCGGGATGTAGGAGGAGCCCATGCTGGGTGCGCCACCGGTCTGAACCGGGGCCTTGTCGGCGCCGAGCAGCACGATCTGGCCGTCGACGGCAGGCACGACCGCCCGCACCGACGGGAGCGCCTCGACGGTCGCGACGTCGGCCAGCGGGACACCGATCGACCCCTGCTCCTGGGCGGACACGCGGACGTCGACGCCCTTCGCGGCATCCTCGAAAAGTCCGTTGAACGTGCGCTGCAGGGTGTCGGTGAAGACGAACGATCCGGTGACGAATGCGGTGCCGAGAACGACGGCGAGCACCGTCAGTACGAGCCGCACCTTGTGGGCGGCAAGATTGCGCAAGGACACCTTGCGCATGGGGTTCTGCGTCAGGTTCGCCACGACTCAGCTCCGCACCCGGGCCCGGTCGTCGAGGCCCTTCATCCGGTCGAGCACGGTTTCGGCGGTCGGCTCGCGCAGTTCGTCGACGATCTGACCGTCCGCGAGGAACACGACCCGGTCCGCGTAACCCGCGGCGCGGGGGTCGTGGGTCACGATGACGACGGTCTGCCGGAATTCGTCGACCGCTGCCCGCAGGATCGAGAGCACCTCACCGGACGAGTGCGAGTCGAGGTTGCCCGTGGGTTCGTCACCGAAGATGATCTCCGGCTGACCGGCCAGTGCGCGGGCGCACGCGACGCGCTGCTGCTGTCCGCCGGACAGCTCGCTGGGCCGGTGCCCGAGCCGGTCGGTCAGTCCGAGGCGGGTCAGGACGGAGTCGAGCCACTCCTGGTTCACCTTGCGTCCCGCGATGTCGAGCGGCAGCGTGATGTTCTCCAGTGCCGTCAGCGTCGGGACGAGGTTGAACGACTGGAAGACGAAGCCGATGCGGTCGCGGCGTAGCGCCGTCATCTGCTTGTCGGACAGTCCGGTGAGGTCGGTGTCGCCGATCACGACCGATCCCGACGACGCCGCGTCCAGGCCGGCGAGGCAGTGCATCAGGGTGCTCTTGCCGGAGCCACTCGGTCCCATGATCGCGGTGAACTCGCCGCGCGCGAAGTCGACGTCGACACCGCCCAGTGCGGTGACGGCGGTTTCACCCGACCCGTACGTCTTGGTGAGGTTCACCGCGCGTGCGGCGACCTCCTCGGATGTCGGGTCGGGTACGGCGTGCGCGCTCATGACGGCCTTCCTGAAAGTCCAGGGGTCGCCGGACCGGCCGGCCCGACCCGTCCATCCTTACCGGCGACACCGACACCCGCCATCGGGGACCACCCTGATCTTCGGGATCGGGGTGGCCCCTGGCCGGGTCAGGCCCGCGGCCGCAGCGTGGCGTAGGCGACGCCCGCCGACACGACCATGAGGACCGCACCGATTCCCGAGGTGAAGACGACGCCCGTGTCGAATGCTGCGTGCGCCGAGTCGAGCAGCGCGGAACCCTCCGCGGCCGGAAGTCCGGTCGCGACGTGGTGCGCGCCGCCGAGCGTCTCGGCCGCGAGGGACGCCGCAGCGTCGTCGACGCCCGCGGGCACCGTCAGGTGCGCCCGGTACGCCGCCATGAGGATCGACCCGAGCACAGCGGTGCCCAGCACCGCGCCGAGCTCGTACGCGGTCTCGGAGACGGCCGACGCTGCGCCCGCCTTCTCCGGCGCGACGCTGGACACGATCATGTCGTTCGAGATCGTCTCGGCCGCACCGATGCCCGCACCCAGGAGCGCGAACGCGACCACGATCGCCGTCGTCGAGGTCGGCGACACGAACGCGAGGACCGTCAGGTATCCGAGCGAGGACATCGACAGTGCGATCACGACCACGATCCACGGCTTGACGTGGCGGACCAGCGGGACGACGGCGAGTCCGACCGCGACCGTGAGTGCGAGGCCCGGCAGCAGCGCGACGCCGGCCTGCATCGGACTGAGTCCGACCACCAGCTGGAGGTGCTGCGAGGTGAAGAACAGGAAGCCGACGAGGGAGAACACGCTGAGCAGGTTCACCGCGACGGCACCCGAGAACGTCGGGAGCCGGAACAGACGCACGTCGAGCATCGGGATGTCGCGCTGCAGCTGACGCCGGACGAACAGGATCGACGCGACGACACCGACGACGGCGGGGATGACGGTCTGACCGAGCGGTCCGCCGTGGGCAAGGTTCTTGACCGCGTACACGATCGGGGCGAGCGCGACCAGTGACAGCAGGATGCTCGTCGGATCCACCGGACCCGGATTGGGGTCCTTGGATTCGGGCACGAAGATCGGTGCGAGGATCAAGAGCGGGATCAGGACGACCACGGCGAGCAGGAACACCGAACCCCACCAGAAGTGCTCCAGCAGGAATCCGCCCACGATCGGACCGAGCGCGCCGCCTGCAGCGAAGCACGCCGCCCAGACCGCGATGGCGAGCCGGCGCTGGTTCGCGTCGAGGAAGATGTTGCGGATCAGCGAGAGCGTCGGCGGCATGATCATGGCGCCGAAGAATCCGAGTACGGCGCGCGCGGCGATCAGCGCCTCGGGCGTCGGCGCGTACGCGGCGAGGACGGAGACGGCGGCGAACCCGGTGGCGCCGATGAGCAGCAAGCGGCGTCGACCGAAGCGGTCACCCATGCTGCCCATCGAGACGAGCAGGCCGGCGAGCACGAGCGGGTAGATGTCGACGATCCACAGCTGCTGGGCACCGGTCGGGCCCATCGACGACGAGATCGACGGCAGCGCGAAGGCGAGAACGGTGTTGTCGACCGACACGAGCAGCACCGGCAGCATGAGCACTGCCAGCGCGATCCAGCCGCGCGCGCCCACCGAGGGTGCGTTGGTGGTCTGTTCGCGATGAATGAACGTGGTCGACATACTTTTCGGCTTTCTTCTTCGTGACGGCGTCCGACAGCGGCGATCGAACTTCGTTACTGTACCAGCTGGACGGTACAGTAACCCGCTCGCAGCGGGTGGATGTGGGTAGCATCTCCATTCGTGCCCCGCCCACCCGCTGCCCGCGCCAAGCTCCTCGACGCGTTCATCACGATCCTCAACGAGCAGGGCGAGCGCGCCGCGACCCTCGAGGCCGTGGCCACCGCGGCGGGCGTCTCCAAGGGCGGACTGCTCTACCACTTCGGCTCCAAGGACGCCCTCGTCGACGGACTGATGGCGCACCTGGTCGACCTGGCCGACGAGGACGTGGCAACGATGCGGCAGGCACCCGAGGGCGCGGCCGCTTATTACGTCCGCAGCTCCAACTTCGAGGATTCCGCACTGGACCGGGCGATCGTGGCCGCCACCCGGCTCAGCCAGGGCGAGAACGCCGCCGCGCAGCAGGCACTGCTCCGCATGCAGCAGGGCTGGTTGGACGCACTCACCGACGAGGTTCGGGACCCCGCGGTGGCCCGGGCGATCATCCTCCTCGGCGACGGCCTCTACTACCGCGCCGCGTTCGGAGGCAAGGTCCTCGCCGCCTCCACCGAGGAGATGGACGACCTGCTCGGGATCGTCCGCCGGATCGTCGACGGAGGCGCCACGGCCTAGGCTGGACGGCATGCGCATCGGAGCCCACGTACGCCAGGACGACGACCCGATCGGTGCCGGCGAGGCCCTCGGAGCCGACATCGTGCAGCTGTTCCTCACCGACCCGCAGAAGTGGAACAAGCTGACCCCGCACCCGAGGACGGAGCAGATCCTCGCCTCCCCCATCGACGTGGTCGTGCACTCGTCGTATGTCATCAACGTCGCGTCGCTGAACAACAGGATCCGCATCCCGTCCCGCAAGTCGGTCACCGAGCAGGCGAAGGCCGCCGCCGATATCGGCGCCATCGGACTGGTGGTGCACGGCGGTCACGTCCGCGACGGGGAAGACCAGGCCGAGGGATTCGCCAACTGGCGCAAGCTGTTCGAACGCGAAGCCGACAAGGGCGGATTCGCGGTGCCGATCCTCATCGAGAACACCGCAGGCGGGGAGGCGGCGATGGCGCGGCACTTCGACGACATCGCCCGGCTGTGGGACGAGGTCGGCGACTTCGGCGCGGGCTTCTGCCTCGACACCTGCCACGCGTGGGCGGGCGGCGAGGACCTCGTCGGGGTCGTCGAGCGGGTCAAGGCGATCACCGGACGCATCGACCTGGTGCACCTGAACAACTCTCGCGACGAGTTCAACTCGGCGCGGGACCGGCACGCCAACCTCGCGGACGGCACGATCGACGCGGAGGTGCTCGCCGAGGTCGTGCGGACCGCGCAGGCCCCGGTGATCCTCGAGACCCCCGCCGACGGCATCGCCGACGACCTCGCGTACCTCAGGCGCTGACGCGCGTGTGCGCCTTGCCGGTAGTCCTGCCACCGACAAGGCGCACACGCACCGAAGACGCCTACAGGTTTTCGGCGATCTCCTTGATGCGTGCCAGTCGGGTGTCCCACTGCGCGCCGATGGCCTCGAGCCGCCTGCCGACCGCGCCGAGCACCGAGCCGAGCGCGCGGTAGCGGATCTCGCGGCCCACCGGAACCCGCTCGACCAGGCCCACCCCTTCGAGTGCGACGAGGTGTTTGGCGATCGCCTGCCTGCTCACCGGGAGGCGATCCGCCAGGGCCGACGCGGACAGGTCCTCGCTGCCGAGCAGTTCGAGGATCTCCCATCGGGTGTCGTCGGCGAGCACCGCGAACACCGCCGTGGGTGAGTCGGGCCCGCTCACACCGATACGGCTTCCAGATAGGCGACGAGTTCGTCGAGTTCGCCGTCCCAGCCCTGCCGGTTGCTCTCGAGCTGACCGCGGCGAGTTTCCTCTTCGTCGCTGAGCCGGTCGAAGCCGGTCTCGACAACCGTGAGCACCGTGGTCTCCCCCTCCTCGGCCAGGGTGAAACGCGCCTCGGTGGCCCGGTCGAAGTCGAAGTCGCCACCCTGCGTGAACCACCGGTAGGCGAAGGTCTCCGGCTCGTCGACCTCGGTGATCTCGAGCGGGAACTCGCCGTGGCCGTCCCAGCCGAAGCTGCCGCGGGCGCCGACTTCGAGTGCGTCGATGCGCGCGGTCTGGCCGAACCACTTCGCGATGTGGGCGGGGTCGGTGAGTGCGCGCCAGACCTTGGCGCGTGGTGCGCCGACGACGACTGTGCGGCTGACGGTGTACCGGTCGGTGTCGACGACTGCTGCCTGGGTGTTCGTCATGTCCTTGGCTCCTGCCATGCGATGAACGAGCTTGGATGCAACTCAATGGTTGCACTAAACCTGCTCATGTGCAACCCAGCAGTTGCATTCAATGCAGGCGAGTCCTTGCGATCCACACACGGGCTCACCTCGATTCGATCGGGTACCGTGCGTCCCTTGCCAGGCAAACCGCATTCGGACAACGGGGGAAAGCCGATGACCGCAGTATCCACCGACATTGCATCGACCGCTTCCGTCCGATGGCTCGACTGGCAGGTGGACGCCGATGCGATCACCGAGCTCCGCAGGCTCGTCTACGTGGACGAACAGAGCATCGACGACGACATCGTGCACCATTCACACGACTCGTCCGGAATCCATCTCGGTGCCGTGGCCGACGGTGTCCTGGTTGCACTCGTGTCCGCATGGATCTTCCAGACCGGCGACCCACATCTCGACGACCTCGGGTTGGAACGGGTGGACGGCGTGACCATCCAAGTGGGAAAGCGTCTCGAACGGCGCGAGGTTCGTCGGTCCGGCCTGTCCGAGGACATGACCGCGTGGCTCGTCCGGCAGGCGTACGAGACTTACCTACCGAGCCGCCTGATGCTGATCCTTCAAGGCGTCCACAAGACCTTGGAGACCGTCTACGAACGGACGTTCCTGGTCCACCGCCACTCCGCGCACGGCCTGCCGACCGACCCGCGGATCCTGATGGAGGGCTCCGGCCCGGACCGCCTCGACGCGATCTACCGACGGATGCGGCACATGACCACGGCTACGACCCGAATCGACAACCGACGCCCGTCGCTCGTCAAACACCTTGCCGACACGGGCCGCACCGACCAGATCGGGTACGAACGCCTGGATCGCGAGAACCTGTACGAGGCACCACTCGACCTTTCTGCGGAGTTGCCCCGACTGCGGCATCAGAGCAGTTTGCTCGCTGCCGTCCAAGCACCAATTCTCGACGGCATCGCATTCCCTGACGCCACCGAAGATCCGCGGACCGTGGTCGACCTCGGAACGGGCCCCGGCGACTACCTCGCACTTACCGCCCGCCACCGAAAGTTCGCCGGCTACACCGTGGTGGGCATCGAGCCTTCACCACGTATGCGCGCGATCGCGCACACCGACCATCCCGAACTGACTGTCACCGATGGGTCGGCGTATCGAACCGGCCTCCCTACCGGGTCAGTCGACGTGGTCACAGCTCAGTTCGTGTTCATTCACCTTCGGAACGTCGACCTCGCGTTGATGGAGATTTCCCGAATTCTGGCTCCGGGCGGCGTCTTCCACGTCGTGGACGTCAACGACGACGGTTTCGTGGGTCCGAAAGCGATCTCCGACGTTGTTGCCGCGCACGCGTCGACTAATAGCGGTCGCGCTTGGGCTTGCCCTTGTCGAAACGCGGCTTGCCCTTGCCGTGCGGCGGCCGCTGCCCGGGCGGACCCGAGTCGGGAGTGAGCTGGATCAGGACGCCGGAGATCCGGGTGCTGCGCAGCGCCTCGAGGGTCTCGTTCGCGAGGTCCGCGGGCAGTTCGACGAGACTGTGGTCCGGCCGGATGCTGATGTGCCCGAAGTCGCTGCGACGCAGACCGCCCTCGTTGGCGATGGCACCGACGATCGCGCCCGGCACCACCCGATGCCGCTTGCCGACCGCGATCCGGTACGTCGCCAGTTCCTGACCGTCGCGGTTGATCTTCGGTCCCTCGTCGAACTTGCGCGGCGGCCGCTCGCGCGGTTCACGTTCCTTGCGCGGCGGGGCCGGCGGCTCCGGCTCCATCAGGAACGCTTCGCCGTCACGCGACTGCACGGCGAGTGCCGCCGCGATGTCGGCGAGCGGGACGTCGTGCTCGCGCTCGTAGTCCTCGATCATCCGACGGAACAGTGCGAGGTTGTCGGAGTTCAGGGACGCGGTGATCGAGTCGCCGAACTTCGAGACACGCTGCGCGTTGACGTCCTCGACGGTCGGCAACTGCATCTCGGTCAGGGGCTGCCGGGTCGCCCGCTCGATCGCCTTGAGCAGGTGCCGTTCGCGCGGAGCCACGAACAGCAGGGCGTCGCCGGTGCGCCCGGCGCGGCCGGTACGGCCGATGCGGTGCACGTACGACTCGGTGTCGTGCGGGATGTCGTAGTTGACGACATGCGAGATGCGGTCGACGTCGAGGCCGCGGGCCGCGACGTCGGTGGCGACGAGAATGTCGAGGGCACCGGACTTGAGCTGGCCGATCGTCCGCTCACGCTGCGCCTGAACGATGTCGCCGTTGATCGCGGCGGCCGAGAATCCGCGTGCACGAAGCCGTTCCGCGAGGTCTTCGGTGGCCTGCTTGGTGCGGACGAAGATGATCATCGCCTCGAACGCCTCGACCTCGAGGATCCGGGTCAGGGCGTCGAGCTTGCGCTGGTGCGCGACCTGCACCCAGCGCTGCGTGATGTTCGTTGCGGTCGACGTCTTGCCCTTGACGGTGATCTCGACCGGATCGTGCAGGTACTGCTTGGAGATCTTGCGAATCGCGGGCGGCATCGTCGCGGAGAACAGCGCGACCTGCTTGTATTCCGGGGTTTCCGCGAGGATCTTCTCGACGTCCTCCTGGAAGCCCATCTTCAGCATCTCGTCGGCCTCGTCGAGCACCAGGTAATCCAGGTGCGAGAGGTCGAGGGTGCCCTTCTCCAGGTGGTCGATCACGCGGCCGGGAGTGCCGACGATGACCTGCGCGCCGCGCCGCAGGCCGGACAGCTGGACTCCGTAGGACTGACCGCCGTAGATCGGCAGCACCTGCAGGCCGGGAATGTGCGCGGAGTACTTGCCGAACGCCTCGGCCACCTGCAGCGCCAGCTCGCGGGTCGGTGCGAGCACCAGCGCCTGCGGCCGCTTCTGGTCGGTGTCGATGCGGGACAGGATCGGGACGGCGAACGCGGCCGTCTTACCGGTTCCGGTCTGGGCGAGGCCGACAACGTCGTTGCCTGCCATCAGCGGCGGGATGGTGGCTGCCTGGATCGGCGACGGCGACTCGTACCCGACGTCGCTCAGTGCCCGAAGCACCCGATCGTCGATGCCGAGGTCGGCAAAGGTTGTGCTGTCGGTTTCCGGCTCGGGGTTCTGCTCGGTGTCACTCATTTCACCTGGAGTTTAGTCGATCGACCGGAGTGCGGCCGACTCGAAGCCACCCACCCCCGTTAACCCTGATCACGAACACCGGCACAATGCGGGTCAGCATCCGCCTCTCGACCACCCCCAGGAGCGCCCGTGTCCGACACGCCGATCCCCACCCACTGGTACAACATCGCGGCTGACCTGCCGGTCCCGCCGCCGCCGCACCTGCACCCGGGGACCAGGGAACCGGTCACGCCCTCGGACCTCGAGGCCCTGTTCCCGTCCGCGCTCATCGCGCAGGAGGCGGCCACCGAGCAGTACATCGAGATCCCCGAACCGATCCGTGAGGTCTACAAGACGTGGCGCCCCGCGCCGCTGATCCGGGCTCGCGAATTCGAGAAGGCGCTCGGCACCCCGGCACGGATCTACGTCAAGTACGAGGGCGTGAGCCCCGTCGGCAGCCACAAGACCAACACCGCGGTCGCGCAGGCGTACTACAACGCCCAGGACGGCGTCACCAAGATCACCACCGAGACCGGCGCGGGCCAGTGGGGCTCCGCACTGTCGTTCGCCTGCGCGAAATTCGGCATCGACCTCGAGGTGTGGCAGGTGCGGGCGTCGTACGACTCGAAGCCCTACCGCCGCTTCCTCATGGAGACCTACGGCGGCACGGTGCACCCGAGCCCCTCGACGCTCACCGCGTCCGGCCGCAAGATCCTCGAGGAGTTCCCGGACACCCCGGGCAGCCTCGGTATCGCCGTGTCCGAGGCCATCGAGGTCGCGGCATCGGACCCGCAGACCCGCTACGCACTCGGCAGCGTCCTCAATCACGTTGTCCTGCACCAGACCGTCATCGGCCTCGAAGCGGTCGAGCAGCTCCGCGCCGCGGGCGAGGAGAACGCCGACGTCGTGTTCGGGTGCGCTGGAGGCGGTTCCAACCTCGCCGGCCTGGCGTTCCCGTTCATCCGCGAGGTCCTGCACGGCCGCGCGAACACCCGGATCATGGCCGTCGAGCCGGCCGCCTGCCCGTCGATCACCAAGGGCGAGTACCGCTACGACCACGGTGACGTCGCGGGACTGACGCCGCTGATGAAGATGCACACCCTCGGCCAGGACTTCGTCCCGGACCCGATCCACGCGGGCGGGCTGCGCTACCACGGCATGGCGCCGCTGCTCAGCCACACCGTCGAGCTCGGCTACGTCACCGGCCAGGCCGTCGACCAGACCGACTCCTTCGCCGCGGGCGTCCAGTTCGCCCGTGCCGAGGGCATCGTGCCCGCTCCGGAGTCGTCGCACGCCATCGCGGCCTGCGCCGAGTACGCCAAGACGCTGACCGAGCCCGAGGTCCTGGTCATCGGCCTGTCCGGACACGGCATGCTCGACCTGCCCGCGTACCACGCGTACATGGAAGGCAACCTCGTCTCCACTGCCGAGTGAGAGCCTCACCCGGATGAGCCTCGCTGCCGGGCGACCGACGACGGTCGCCCGGCAGAATGGGTCCATGGTCGAAATCGCAGTGGCCCAGTTCTGCTCCGGCACCGACAAGCACGAGAACCTGGCAGCGGTGCGCAATCTCGTCGGGGAGGCCGCGGCCCGTGGCGCGCAGGTGGTCATCGCACCCGAGTACGCGATGTACACCGGAGCCCGGGTCGACGAACAGCTCGTCACGTCCGCCGAACCTCTGGACGGCCCGTTCGTCACCGGAATACTCGGCATCGCATCCGAGTTCGGCGTGCACGTCGTCGTGGGTGTCAACGAGTCGCTACCCGGTGACGACCACGTGTCCAACACCCTCGTGGCCGCCGCACCGGACGGCACGATCGCGGCCGTCTACCGCAAGATCCACCTCTACGACGCATTCGGCTACCGGGAGTCGGACGTCATTCGCGCCGGCGAGATCACCGCCCCGGCCACCTTCACCGTCGACGACCTCACCTTCGGCATGCAGACCTGCTACGACCTGCGATTCCCCGAGGTGACGCGGCGCATCGTCGACGCGGGCGCCGAGGTCCTCGCACTGCCCGCGCAGTGGGTTCCCGGTCCACTCAAGGAAGACCACTGGACGACACTCGTCCGAGCCAGGGCGATCGAGAACACCATGTACGTCGCCGCTGCCGACCAGAGCGCCCGCGGCGGGTCCGGCAACTCGATGATCGTCGACCCGATGGGCGTGGTCCTCGCCTCGCTCGGCGAGCAGGTCGGCACGGCCCGCGCCGAGGTCAGCGCCGCCCGGATCGCCGAGGCCAGGGCGAAGAACCCGGCGCTGGACCTGCGCCGCTTCGACGTGGTCGAACGTTAGACACAGCGACGTGGTCGAGCGATAGGCCGCACAGCCCGCGCGGCGTAGCGTCGAAGGCGAAATGCTCTACGCCACCCGCGCCGAGGCCGGCCGCGAACTGGCCGCCTCCCTGACGCACCTGCGTGACACCGAACCGCTGGTGCTCGGGTTGCCGCGTGGTGGCGTCCCCGTCGCCGCCGAAGTCGCCCGCGCGCTCGGCGGCGACCTGGACGTGATCGTCGTCCGCAAACTCGGTTTGCCGTGGCAGCCGGAGCTCGCGATGGGCGCGATCGGCGAGGAACACGTCCGCGTACTCAACGCGGACGTGATCGCGCAGTCACGCGTCGCCGAGTCGGCACTCGCGGACGTCGAGGTGTCGGAGCGACGCGAACTCGACCGCCGCGTACGACTGCTCCGCGGTGACCGGCCTGCCGTCCCGGTCGCCGGACGGCTCGTGGTGATCGTCGACGACGGCATGGCGACCGGCGCGACCGCCGTCGTGGCGTGCCGGGTCGCGCGAGCGCGCGGCGCCGACCGGGTCGTGGTCGCGATGCCGGTGTCCTCGGACGAGGCGGTGACGCGACTCGACGACGAGGCCGACGAGGTCGTGTGCCCGCTCGTGCCGCGCTGGCTCGGCGGCGTCGGCGGCGCCTATCGGGATTTTCACCAGCTCACCGATGCGGAGGTGAGGACTGCATTGCGTTTGTGATCTACACCTCGCCCGGCCTCGCTGGACGGCCAACATGCCAGTTCCCGAGACTTTCGGTAACAGTAATCTCGTTTCTTGGAGATTACATCCGGTCAATCCGGACAACGAAGACTGTGCACCGTCCCCTACGATGTGATCCAATGCACACCCGTACCGATCAGTAGTTCCTGGAGGGATCCTCAGTGCGAGAGTTCGAAGTTCCGCAGTCGTTTACCGTTCCAGACGACATCTCGATGGCTGACACGGTGTTCCGCTACGAGAAGGAATGCCCGCAGCACGTCCCCTTCAAGAAGTTGGTGGGCGGCAAGTGGGTGAACGTCACCGCCGCCGAGTTCGCGGGCGAGGTCGCGGGCGTCGCCAAGGGCCTGATGGCGTCCGGCGTCGAGCTCGGCGACCGGGTCGCGATCCTGTCGGCCACCCGCTACGAGTGGGTCGTCCTCGACTACGCCATCTGGACCGCGGGCGGATGCACCGTCGCGATCTACGAGACGTCCTCGCCCGACCAGGCGCAGTGGATTCTCGAGGACTCCGCGACCGCCGTGCTCGTGGTCGAGACCGCGAAGCACGCCGAAGCCGTCAAGGACGTCGCCGAAGCCGCCCCCGCGTTGCGCGAGATGCTGCAGATCGAGGCGGGCGCCCTCGACGAGCTCACCTCCCGCGGCGCGACGATCACCGACGAGGCGCTGCACGAGCGTCGCGCGCAGGTGAACGCGTCCTCCCCCGCGACGCTGATCTACACCTCCGGCACCACCGGCCGCCCGAAGGGTGTTCAGCTCACCCACGGCAACTTCAGCGCTGAGGCGAAGGCCGTGAAGTTGGCACTCGACGATGCGATGGCCGAGGGCCAGGCGACGCTGATGTTCCTGCCGATGGCGCACGTGTTCGCTCGCGCGATCTCGTTCGGCGCGTTCGAGAACAAGGTGACCGTCGGCCACACCTCGGACCTGACGACGCTCGTCGACCAGTTCGCCGTGTTCAAGCCGAACTTCATCCTGTCGGTGCCGCGCGTGTTCGAGAAGGTCTACAACTCGGCCAAGCAGAAGGCCGAGGACGGCGGCAAGGGCAGTATCTTCGCCAAGGCCACCGAGACCGCCATCGCCTACAGCGAGGCACTCGAGACCGGCGGCCCCGGCTTCGTCCTCAAGCTCAAACACGCCCTCTTCGACAAGCTGGTCTACGGCAAGCTGCGCGCCGCTCTCGGCGGCGAGTGCGACCGCGCGGTCTCCGGCGGCGCCGCACTCGGTGCCCGTCTCGGCCACTTCTTCCGCGGCATCGGCGTTCCCGTCTTCGAGGGCTACGGACTCACCGAGACCAGCGCCGCGATCACCGTCAACACCACCGACGCGCAGAAGGTCGGCACGGTCGGCAAGCCGATCAACGGCCATGCCGCGAAGATCGCCGACGACGGCGAACTTCTGGTCAAGGGCCCGGTCGTCTTCAACGGGTACTGGCACAACGACGCCGCCACCGCCGATTCGATCAAGGACGGTTGGTTCCACACCGGCGACCTCGGGTCCATCGACGACGAGGGCTTCGTCTCGATCACCGGCCGCAAGAAGGAAATCATCGTCACCGCGGGCGGTAAGAACGTCGCCCCGGCTGTGCTCGAGGACGCCCTGCGCGCGCATCCGCTGATCAGCCAGTGCCTGGTCGTCGGCGACGCGAAGCCGTTCATCGGCGCGCTCATCACCATCGACCAGGAGGCACTGCCCGGCTGGTTGGAGCGCAACAACATCGCCGCCGACCTGCCGATCGCCGAGCTCGTCAAGCACGCCGAACTGGTCGCGGAGATCGACGCAGCAGTCGCCGAGGGCAACAAGAAGGTCTCCAACCCGGAGCAGATCAAGAAGTACCGCATCCTCGATGTCGACTTCACGATCGAGACCGGTGAGCTGACACCGACGCTCAAGCTCAAGCGCAACGTCATCCACGATTCGTTCGGGACCGCCATCGAGGCGATCTACTCCTGACGTTTCGCCCCGCGCCGGGGCAATGGTGTGACTGAATGGGTCGCCTCCCTCGGGAGGCGGCCCATTCCCCGTTTCATGTGAGGAGTTCGGATGCTGACCGTGCAGGACATCCTGGTGTACGACCCGAAGGTCGAGTTCTACAACGCGCTCATGATCGCGTTCGGGTCGAGCGACAAGGTGATCAACACCTAGGACGGCGGCGGCCGCTACGCGGCGACGAGACCCTCGTCCCGCGTGGCGCGCCGCGCGGACAGCGCGACGAGCGCCAGACCGACTGCGATCCACCCCGCGAGCACCGCCAGTGCGGGCCCTGCCCCGGCGCCGTCGAAGAAGGCCGCCGAACGGATGGCGGTACCCGCGGCGCCTATCGGCAGGAACTGACCGATCGCACCCCACGGCTGTGGCAGCCACCAAGGACCGGTGGCGAGGCCGGACAGCGGGTTTGCGACGAAGACCATGATCACGGCACCGATCGCGAGGCCTGGATACCCGAACAGCGATTCCAGGCCGAGGACGACGAGCGAGATCGCGGCGATGCCGAGTGCGACACCTGTCGCCGTGAGCCAGAACGAGCCGTCGATCGAGCCGAGCCAGAACTGCAGGATCGCTGTGATGGTGACGCCCGCGACCGCGGAGAACCCGATCGAGCCGACGACGCGCAGCGTCCGGCTGTGTTTGAAGAGGGTGACGAGCCCGACCGCGGAGATCATGCCACCGAAGGCGAGCGGGAGGGCGAGCGCGGACAGCCCGGAGCCGACCGGGTCGTCCTCGGTGAGCGGCACCCGGTCCGTGTACGTCACCGGCTGCCCCTTCGCCGCGAGGCCGGCACCGATGGACCGCAGCAGGGGCGCGTACGGGGCTCCGGCCGCGGACGCGGTCTGGATCACGGCTCCGTCAGGCGTGATCGAGATTCCACCGACCGCGTCACGTGCGGTGATCGCGTCGGCCACCGCCGCCGCATCGGCGTGGCGCGTGACGTCGAAGCCGCCAGGACTGGCGGCGTCGAGAGCCGCCTCGAGATTCGCGAGCGCGGAGTCGGGGCCGGACACGGCGACAGGCAGGTCGTGGGCGCCGGAGTTCACGGCCGGGGCGGCGAATGCCAGCAGCATCAGGGACACGGCCAGCGTCAGCCCGGCGACGACCCCGACGAGTACGCGCGGGCCGGGTGTCCGCTTCGTCCCCGAGGCCGAGGAATCATGTGCTGCGGTCATCACCGCTCCATAAGTGATAGATGTTTACTCCGATTAAGTGGGAGTGTAATACTCCGCTTGCGTGGTCACAATGGTGTCGTGGAGAAGAGGTCGACGTGAGAGCCGATGCGAAGGCCAACCGCGACGCCGTCGTGTCCGCGGCCCGCCGACTCGTCGCGTCCCGGGGCACGACGGTGTCCGTGAACACCATCGCCGCCGAAGCCGGAGTGGGAGTCGCAACTCTCTACCGACACTTCGCCACCCGCGACGACCTGCTCTACGCGATTGCCGTCGACACCCGAGAGCGCATCGCCGCGATCATGGATCGGTACTGCGCCGAGGTGACCCCAGACCCGGAGACGTGGTGGACGTCGTTCGTCCGCGAGGTCGCGGCCCTGCGCCCCGGCGCCCTGATCTCGGTGGTGACGGACGCCCTCGCCGAGGGCGTCGACGTGTCGAAGTTCGTGGCGCTGCGAACCGAGGCGCTCACGTCCATCGACGCGGTCGTGTCACTCGCCAAGGGCGCGGGGGTGGTGCGCGCAGACCTGACGGCCGTGCAGTTCCAACTGGGGCTGGCCACGGTCACCCGGCCGCTGCCGACCGGCGTCGACCTTCCCGACCTCGCCGAACACGAACGCTGGCTCGTCGAGATCTACATTCGTGGACTGCGTCCCTGACTCGCCCTGGCGAGCACCGGCAGCGCCTGCGCAGCGGTGGCCCGCCACGACTGGGTGACCGTGGGTGTCAGGTCCGTCGGCTCCGGGTTGATCTCGACGACGGTCGCGCCGGCTCGCAGGGCCCGCAGCGGCAGCTCCGCCGCCGGGTAGACCACCGCTGAGGTTCCGACCACGACCATCAGGTCGCAGTTCTCCACCGCGTCGACGGACGCCTGCCAGGCGTCGGCGGGCAGTTCCTCCCCGAACCACACCGCACCGGGACGGACCGGGGCCGTACAGGACTCGCACGACGGCGGCGTGATTCGCTCCGCAGGCTCGTCGCGCAGGTTGTCGAAACGGGCGTCGTCGAGGTCCGCTGCCAGCCCGCAGAGGCAGCAGCGCGGCGCGTAGAGACTGCCGTGCAGGTGCGCCGCCACCGTGGATCCGGCTCGCTCGTGCAGGTCGTCGACGTTCTGCGTCAGCACCGTCACGTCGGCGGTGTCCGCCCACTCGGCCACAGCCCGGTGCCCCGCGTTCGGCTGCACCCGTCGCACCAGCGCCGCCCGCCACTCGTACCACGCCCACACCAGCGCCGGATCCTTCTCCCACGCCTGCGGCGTCGCCAGTTCGGTCGGGTCGAAACGTTCCCACAGCCCGGTCAACGCGTCCCGGAACGTCGGCACCCCCGACTCCGCGGACATCCCCGCACCGGAGAACACCGTGACCCGCTCGGCGGAACGGACGACGTCGAGGAGTGCCGGGTCAGGTTGAATGGGCGCCATGTCGACGATTGTGCACCCCGTCCCCGAGGGCGACCGACCACTCGGGTTCGGCGACGGGTTCGCCAAGCTGCTGCTGGTGTCCCCCGATCCCGGTGCCGAACCCCGACTGTTTCGCGCCCTGCACGTGGCGGGGGTCGCCGCCAGGTCCGGCGGCCGCGACGACGCGGACCAGAAGCTCTTCGGCGCCCGCATCGTCGGTGACCCGGCAGCCGAGTGGGCGAACCTGCGGCCGTGGGTGCGGGCGGTGGTCGCGTTCGGCCCGGAGGCGTGGGCGGCGACGCTGGACGCCCTGGCAGTGGATGGGCCCACGTTCGCCCCGGGCAACTCCGTGTCCGGCGGCGGGGTGACGATTCTCGGACACCCGGCCCTCGACGACCCCGAGTTCACGGACTCGGCTCTCGCCGATGCCCTGTCCACCGCCCAGGACCGCGCCGGCCTCACCTGGGGTTGCGGAGGCAGCTCCGTCACCCGCAACCGGGAGGCGCCCCCAACCCTCGCCTGATCTCGACAGCCCGAGGTGACCCACCCGCACACAAGCTCGGGCCCCGAGCCGGACCGCTCAGTTCGCCTGTCGGAGCAGGTCGGCCGCCTTCTCCCCGATCACCACGCATGGCGCGTGGGTGTGGCCGCGGATGATGGTCGGCATGATCGACGCGTCCGCGACGCGCAGCCGGTCCACCCCGCGCACCCGCAGCTCGGGATCGACGACGCTGGCCGCGTCCTTGCCCATCCGGCAGGTTCCGGTGGGGTGATAGAGGGTGTGCGAGGTGCGCTCGAGCGCGGCTGCCAGCACGTCCTCGAGGGGGGTCGGGGAGGTCACGGCGGGCCGGATCATCTCGCCGAGAAGGGATTTCAGCGCCGGGGCGGAGGCGAGCGCCTCGCACACCCGCAGGCCCTCGAGCATCGCCCGGCGGTCGACGCCGCCCGCGTCGCTGAGGTAGCGCGGATCGATGATCGGCTTGTCCGCGTGGTCCGCCGACCGCAGCGTGATCTCCCCGCGGCTCTCCGGCTTGAGCAGGATCGCGCCGAGGACCGCCGCGTGTTCGGCGGCGGGCACGAGGCCCTCGTCGAAGAACGGCGCGGGCGCGAAGATCATCTCCAGGTCGGGTAGCGCGAGTTCCTCACGGCTGCGGGTGAACCCGTACGCCTCGCCCACATTCGAGGTGAGCATCCCGCGGCGCCGGACCAGGTAGTTGGCGAGCTCGGGAAGCTTCTCCGCGGCGAAGAGTGTGTCCGTTTCGACGCGGTAGCCGAGCATCGACACCAGGTGATCGGACAGGTTGCGACCCACCTCCGGCAGGTGATGCCGCACGGCGATGCCGTGCCTGCGCAGCTGCTCCTCGTCGCCGATGCCGGACAGCATCAGCAGCTGCGGGGTGTTGATCGCGCCGCCTGCGAGCACCACCTCCTTGCGGGCGCGGACAGTGCGGCGCACTCCGCCCTGCAGGTACTCGACCCCGACGGCGGCGGATCCCTCGAACAGCACCCGGGTTGCGGCGGACTCGGTGAGCACGGTCAGGTTGGCGCGCTTGCGCGCGGGCGCGAGGTAGGCGTCGGCCGTGCTCCATCGGGCGCCGCGCTTCTGGGTGACCATCGTCTGCGAGAAGCCCTCGGGTGCGGCGGTGTTCGCGCGCTCGACCGGGAACCCCGTCTCCCGTGCCGCCTCCAGGTAGGCGCCGGTCAGCGGGCGGGGGCTGCGCTGGTGGCTCACCGTCAGCGGGCCGGTGGTGCCGGCGTCGTCGGTGGCGGCGCCCTCCACGTTCTCGATCCTGCGGAAGTACTCCACCACGTTGCCGAAGGACCAGGAGTCGTCGGCGAGCTCGGCCCACTCGTCGTAGTCGGCGGCGAAGCCGCGCACCCACATCATGGCGTTCATCGACGAGGAACCGCCGAGCGTCTTCCCGCGTGGCCAGTAGATGCTGCGGCCGCCGAGCCCGGGCTGGGGCTCGGTCAGGTAGTCCCAGTCGACCTCGCTGCGGAACAGCTTGGAGAAGGCCGCGGGAATGTGGATGTACTTGTCCTTGTCCGGCGGCCCGGCCTCGAGGAGGACGACCTCGGTGCGCGGGTCGTTGCTGAGCCGGCCGGCCAGCGCGGCGCCGGACGATCCCGCACCGACGATGACATAGTCGGCGACCGACGATTCCTGGATCATGCGTTCATCTCCACATCGAGAGGTGTTGGGGGGAAGGTACTTCTGCCGTGGCGCGGAACCGTGCACTCAGCCGCGCAGCGCCGAGGCGAAGATCGCGGGCAGACGGGTCCACGACGGCTTGCCGGCGAACTCGGTCAGCCGCCTGCCGGTACCGGCGGCGGTCCGGTTGGTGACGAACCACGGCGGCTTCGGCGAGATCGACCACTCCCGGTGCAGCAGCGATCGCGGCGACGGCCGGAACGGCCCGCGCACCACGGTGCGCTCGGGCCGGTCGATCAGCAGCGCGTTGTGGACCACCCCGATGCCGCTCTGCACGTCGCTGAGGGTGTGGCCGGGGAACGCTCCCCAGGTCGCCGCGGGGGTGAGGTAGCCGACCCCGGTCCACGCGTTCACCGCGATCGTCCCGTACCGCAGCGACTCGAGCAGCGCGTCGAACCGCGTCCCCATCGAGTCGATGGTGCCGGGCTCGCCGATGATGTTGACCCCGAGCGTCCCGACGAACTGCTCGTTGACCACCTCGGCCGCGCGGGCCGCGAACTGCTCGCCGTCGTGCGGCAGCTCGATCACCCCCAGCACCGGCCCGAAGTACTCGGTCTGCACCAGCGGGGCGAACTCGTCGGGCTGCAGGCCCGACACCAGCACCCGGCCGCCGCGCTCGCCCAGCCGCTCGGCCTTCGGGTAGGACTGCGCGGCCGAGGCGACCCGGTCGTCGCTGCCCGGGTAGTAGGCCGGGCGGGCGGGGGCGCGGTCGACGGCGGCGCGCAGCGCGGCGACGAACTCGTCGCGTTGCGGCCACCGCGAGGACAGCACGACCACCTGCGACGCGATGCAGTTGTAGCCGCCGTTGTGCAGACGCTGCGTCGCGATGTGCTCGGCCTGGAACTCGATGTCGGCGCGGCTCCAGGCGCCGGGCAGCACGATGGTCGGCGACACCCCGCCCAGCTCGCTGGTCATCTCCTTGTCGAGGACGGGCTCGCCCGCGGCCTTACGGCGCGCGCCGTCCTCGCCGGTGCCGAAGACGATCGCGTCGTGGGTGAGCGCGCTGCCGGTCATGTGCACGTGGTCGACCAGCCGATGTCGGGTCAGGTAGGTGCCGATGTCGGCGCCGCCGGTCAGTATCCGGACCGCGCCGATCGCGATGAACGGCTCGAGCACCTTCTCGAAGACCGGCAGCATCAGATCCATGATCGGGTTGAGCTTGAGCGCGACGACGCGGTTGTGCGCGAACAGCTCGTACAGGGTGTCGAGCGGGGCGATCGAGGTGATGTTGCCGGCGCCCAGCACCACCCCGACGCCCTGCGTCCGGGTGGGATCAAGCTGGGCGAGGCCCGCCTCGCGTTGTGCCGTCGCACGATCGATGCCCGGCTGCAGCCAGACGTCGGCGCTGAACCCGCTCAGCAGCAGCCTGTCGAAGACGCTCATCGGCAGCGCCCGCACGGTGGTGCGGCCGCCGGGGGCGGTGCCGAAGGTGGCGTCAGCGAGCGGACTGGTGCCGGACTCGAGCCTTTCGAGGCTGGCGGACAGCGTCGTCGCGCCGGTGGCCACCGAGTACGGACCGGATATCCACTCCTCGCCGACCAGGGCGGAGTCGGGGTCGAGACCCTTGATCTGCACTGCCGCTGCCACCCATTCGGCGGCGTGCTGCACCGTGAGGTCGCGGACTCGGTCGAGCAGTTGCCGCCGGCGACCCAGGGACAGGCCTGCCCAGGACTTCTCACCCTCGACAAGGTCGGCCAGGGCCTGATCGATGGCCGGGTGGGTGCTGGCAGGGTCGTGATCGGACACTGGACAACTCCGTTCGATTCGAGGCAGGCGGGGCCGGACTCGTCGGATCTTCTACTGTGATCCTCGTCGCATCGGGGGCCGCGCGCCATAGGCGGACGGCGCCGAAGTCGACGGCCTGGTTGTGCGACCGCACAAGTCGCTGTGGCGTGGGTCACCCAGGGACGGCTACCCTGGGGCGATGTCCGTCAGTCCCGAACTCGCTCCGCCCACCCCCACCGAGCTGCTGCACGACATGCGCGCCTCGGTGGACGATCTCGCCGACGAGCTGGTCGCTCGCATCGTGGCGGCCGAGCAGGATTACGCCGACGCCTCGCTGCTGACGCCGGAGCAGCTGCGGTTCGCGTGCTGGGACAACCTGTCCTCGATGCTCGCGAACCTCGACGGCACCGAGCCGGTGCGCCTGGAGTCGGCCCGCACGGCCGGGCGGATGAAGGCGGAGCAGGGCGTGTCGCTGGCCGCGCTGCTGCACGCCTTCCGGCTCGGCGGGCGGTTGATCTGGGAGGAACTGACGGCGCGCGCGGACGGGCGTGCCAGCCAGTGGCTGCTGGACATGGCCGCGCAGGTCTGGGCGCTGGTCGACGTCTACTCCGACGCCGCGGCCGACGCCTACCGGGAGGCGGCCGACAGGCGGGCTCGCGAGGACGTCGAGGCGAGCAGGCGGCTGATCCGGATGCTGTTCGCGAACCACGCCCTCAATCCTGCTGGCGTCGCGGATGCGGTGCGGGCGTTCCGCATTCCCGAGAGGGCAGCTTTTCTTGTTGTCTCCGTTCGAGATTCGACGTCATGCCCGTCGGCGGACACGTTGCGATCGAGGCTGACCGGGATCGGCATCGATTCGGTGTGGGACACCGAGGTCGACGGACTCCTCGGCCTGCTGTGGGCGCCGGCCGCGGCGGCACTGGACGCAGCGCTGGGCGAGATGGGCGGTGCAGCGATCGGGGTGAGCCGCGGGTTCGCTCGGCCGGGCGGCATCGGGGAGGCGGTGGAGCAGGCCCGGCTGGCCCGGAGCTGCGCGCCCGACGGCGTGGGCGAACCGACGCGCTTCGACTCGGTTCCGGTCTCACTGCTGGTGATCCGGCAGCCGGACGCGGGGCAACTCGCCGCCCGTCAGGTCCTGGGTCCGGTGCTGGACCTGCCCCCCGACGAACGGCACAACCTCCTGACGACCCTCGACGCCTGGTTCGCTGCCCGCGGCTCGACCGCGGCCGCCGCCGCGAAGCTGCACTATCACCGCAACACCGTGCTGTACCGGCTACGCCGGATCCAGGAACTGACGGGGCGAGATTTCGTCGATCCGGTGCACGCCGCCGAGTTGTACGTGGGGCTGTGCGCCCACCGGCTGCTCGGCACCGGGCAGGAGTGAGCGCGAATCCAGGACAGCACCGTGAGGCCACCACCTGACTCGGTGGCGGACTTCTCGCAGTGCGGCTCGTTCACTCACCAGGAATCCGTCGTCGACGGACAGGCTCTACATGACCGCGGCGTCGACCATCCGGTGTGCGACGTCGGTGTCGCCGAACATCTCCAGCGTGGCCAGGGGTCGGCGCCGCCACATCGTCAACAGCAACTCCTGGGCGGTGCCGCGGATTGCGACGTCACCCTTCGCGTGTCCGGCCTCGACCTTCACACCGTCCGGGCCGAACGTGAGCAGCCACTCGGCGTCCGGGGTGTCGGTTCCGTGCAGGTGGACCGTCTTCCCGTGCAGTGGGGTGGGCACCTCCGGGAGTGCGCGGATCAGGACGAGCCGCGCCCATTCGTCGACGCCGTCCGCGGCACCGAGCGAGTCGACGGGTTCGGGAGCAGAGCCACCAGCGGCATGGACCGCGTCCGCGGCGTCCACCCGGTGCACCGCGACTTCGTGCGCCTGCCTGCGCGCCCAGAATCGGACGGCTCCCGGGCCGGTGAATGTCGGTGCGGGCCGATCGAAATCGTGCTTGTCGAACTCCGCGAGCAGTTCGTCGAGCGCGTCCCGGTACGCGGGCAGGCAGTCGCGCCCGTGTGGCAACGACTCGGCCGATGCGGACGTCGCCATCGACGCATCCGGGCCTGCCGCGAGGGTTGCCGACACCCAGCGGTGCACCCGGCCCGTGTGCCGCACGACCCGCTCCAGCGTCCATCCGGGGACGGTGGGTACGGGTGCGTCGAGAGCATCGGGCGGCATCGCCGCGAGGCGCATGCCCTCGGTGCGCAACATTGCGAGGTGTTCGTCCGGAGTCATGCCTGCACGCTAGACCGGATGAACGCGGCGACGTCGGACGTGACGCGGCGATGTACCGGCTCGTGCAGCAGATCGTGACCTGCGTCCTCGTACTCCCGCAGTTCGGCACCCGGCACCGCCGCCGACCATGCCCTGGCGCCGTCGATAGGGGCGCGTCGGTCGTCGAGGCCGTGGACGACGAGGACCGGGCACCGGACACCCGCGACGGCGTCGGGGTTCGCGGCCGCGGCGCGGGGCAGCCCGCACAGGACGACCGCCGCGAACCGAAGCGGTGCCCGGTTCACAGCCGCCACGGCAGTGGCGGCGCCGAGGGAATGCCCCATGATCGCCAGTGGCAGTCCGGGTCGGTCGCCTTCGGCGATGTCGGCGAGCAGCAGCGCGTTGGTGGCGAGGTCGTCGATCGGTCCCGGTTCGCCGGGTTCGCCTTCGCTGAGCCCGTGCCCGACGTGGTCGAGCGCCCACATCTCGATCCCGGTGGCGCCCAGTGCCCGCGCGAATCGGTGGTAGTGCCCGGTGTGCTGACCCATCCCGTGCAGGAACACGAGTCCGGCGACGGGATCCGCGCACGGCCAGCGGCGGTGGTGGACCTGCCCGGATGCGCCGTCGAAGAATCGGGAGCCGGTCACGAGACGTCCCTATCGCGGGCGGCCCACGTGCTCGGTGCCACGGTCCGGTCTCCCTTCGTCGGGTCCGGGGGTCCGGACGCTCCGCCACCGTACCGTCGGTGGTCTCTGCCATAGTCGGTCCGTGTTCCTCCTCGACGACCACATCGTGCACAGCACCAGCGACCTGGCGCGGGCAGCGGACTGCGAGTTCGCGCTGCTCCGCCGGTTCGATGCGAAACTCGGCCGCGGCGAGGTGGCGGACGCCGCCGACGGCGCCGACCCGATGCTGGCCCGGACGTCCGCGCTCGGCGACGCACACGAGCATCGACGCCTGGTCGGGTATCGGGAGCGGTTCGGTGACGGCGTCGTCGTGATCGAGCGACCGAAACTCGTCGGCGCGGCGCTGACGGCCGCCGCGACGGCGACCCTCGACGCCGCGAACGCAGGCGCGGACGTCATCTACCAGGGCACGTTCTTTCAGCGCACGACTCTGGGCGGCCGATTCCTCGGGTTCTGCGACTTCCTGGTCCGCGGCGAGGACGGCTACCAGGTGATCGACACCAAACTGTCGCGGCATGCGCGGGTTCCCGCACTGCTGCAGCTCGCGGCGTACGCCGACGCCCTCCGCCGGTCCGGTATCCCGACCGCCCCGACGGCCGGCCTGGTCCTGGGTGACGAGACCACCGTCAGCGTCCCCCTCGCCGATGTGACGCCCGTGTTCGAGCGGCGCCGCGACGCGCTGGCCCGGCTTCTCGACGACCACCGGCGCGGTGGGACGCCGGTGTCGTGGGGCGCGGTCCGCGCCTGCGGGCGCTGCGAGTCGTGCACGCCGGAGGTGACGCGCAGCCGCGACCTGGTGCTGGTCGCGGGGCTACGGTCGACGCAGCGCGAGACGCTGATTCGCGGCGGCATCACCACGATCGACGCGCTGGCGGCGGCGGATCGGCCGGTCCACGGGATGACGTCGGCGACCTTCGACTCGCTGCGCGCTCAGGCGGCGGTGCAGGTCCGCTCCGAACCCGGCGAGCCCGACTTCGAGGTGATCGGTGGCGGTGCGGCGCTCGCCGGGGTGCCCGCGCCGGACCCGGGCGACATCTTCTTCGACTTCGAGGGCGATCCGCTGTGGGCGGAGAACGGCTCGACCGACTGGGGTCTCGAGTACCTGTTCGGGGTGATGGAACCGGACGGGACGTTCCGGCCGTTCTGGGCGCACGACCGCGAGCAGGAGCGACGCGCGTTGCTGGACTTCCTGGACTACGTCACGGAACGACGGAAACGCTTCCCGCACATGCACGTCTACCACTACGCAGCCTACGAGAAGACAGCACTACTACGGCTTGCCGGACGGTACGGGGTCGGTGAGGACGCCGTCGACACCCTGCTGCGGGACAACGTCCTCGTCGACCTCTACCCGGTGGTGCGGGGTGCGGTCCGGGTCGGTGCGCCGTCGTACTCGATCAAGAAGCTCGAGCCGCTGTACATGGGCGATCAGCTGCGCAGCGGCGACGTCACCGACGCAGGCGGGTCGATCGTCGCGTACGCCGACTACTGCGATCTGCGGGACGCGGGCCGCGGCGACGACGCCGCGGTCCTGTTGAAGGGCATCGCGGCCTACAACGAGTACGACTGCCTGTCGACGCTCCGGCTGCGGGACTGGCTGCTCGGTCTCGCCGCCGACCGCGGGGTGCGACCGCACCCGGTGCAGGAGGCGTTGGACGTCACCGTCGAGGAGCCCGACCCGAGCGAGGTGGCGCTGCGCGCGCACGTCGGCGACGCACTGGCGGGTGCGCGGTCCTCGGACCAGCAGGCGGCCGCACTGATGGCGGCGGCGCTCGGCTACCACCGCCGCGAGCGGAAACCGTTCTGGTGGGCGCACTTCGAACGGTTGACGGCTCCGACGGACGAATGGTCGGGCACCGCCGACGTGCTGGTCGTCGAGTCGGCGACGGTCGTGGAGGACTGGCACAAGAGCACCCCTCGGCAGCGCAAGCTCCGCCGTCGGATCCGGCTCGTCGGCGCGTGGGGCACCGGATCGACGGTGCGGGTCGGCGATTCGCCGTTCGCGCTGTACGACGCCGCGACGGGTGTCGGCTTCGGCGATGCCGGCTCCCGCGGCACCGCGGGCGTCACCGTCGTGGCACTCGACTCGGAGCCGCGACCGGACGGAAACCCGCGGGACGTGGTGATCGTCGAGGAACTGCAGGGCGAGGGCACCCACGATCCCGTCCCGATGGCGCTCGCGCCCGGACGCCCGGTACCCACCCGCCGGATCGAGGCGTCGATCGCCGAGCAGGCGTCCGCGATGGTGGCCGCGCTGCCGTCGATGCCGGGCACGGCGGCAGTGGACATTCTGCGGCGGATTCCGCCGCGGACCCTGTCGGGCGCGACATTGCCCGTCGCCGATCCCGACAACCGCGCTCCTGCGATCGTCGCGGCACTGCTCGACCTCGACGATTCGTACCTGGCGGTGCAGGGCCCGCCCGGTACCGGCAAGACCCACACCGGCGCAGCCGTCGTCGCGGACCTGGTCACCCGGCACGGTTGGCGGGTCGGTGTTGTCGCGCAGTCGCATTCGGTGGTCGAGAACATGCTCGACGCCGTCGTCCGGTCGGGTGTTCCCGGAGACCGGGTCGCGAAGAAGCCCGGCTCCGGTGTCACCGCGGCCCCGGAGTGGACCGAGCTGGATCCGAGCGGGTTCCCGGAATTCCTCCGTCAGCACGAATCGACGGGCTGCGTGATCGGCGGCACCGCATGGGATTTCGCGCATTCCGACCGCGTCCCCCCGGGAAGCCTGGATCTGCTGGTCGTCGACGAGGCGGGACAGTTCGCGCTCGCCAACACGGTCGCCGTGGGGAATTCGGCACGGAACCTGCTGCTGCTCGGGGATCCGCAACAGCTGCCGCAGGTCAGTCAGGGCATCCATCCCGAGCCCGTGGACACCTCGGCACTCGGCTGGCTGGCACACGGGGACACTGCTGGAGAACTCGGCCTGATCCAGCACGGCGCGCTGCCGCCGGAACTCGGCTATTTTCTCGACGTCACGTGGCGGATGCACCCCGATGTGTGTGCGCCGGTGTCGGCGTTGTCGTACGACGGGAGGCTGCACTCCAAGGAATCGGTGACCAGGGCGCGGCATCTCGACGGAGTGGAGCCGGGCGTCCACGCCCACCTCGTCGACCACGTGCGCAACTCGACCTCGTCGCCGGAGGAGGCGGCGGCGATCACGGCGGCAGCGACCGCACTGATCGGCGCCCGGTGGACCGCGTCCGCAGCCGCACAGCCGCGTCCACTCACCGCGTCGGATCTCCTTGTGGTGGCGCCGTTCAACGCCCAGGTCACGCTGATCCGGGCGCATTTGACGGCCGCCGGACTCGGCGACGTCCTCGTCGGGACCGTCGACAAGTTCCAGGGCCGCGAGGCCGCGGTCGTGTTCGTGTCGATGACTGCGTCGTCGGCCGCGGACGTTCCGCGCGGGATCGGCTTCCTGCTGTCGCGGAACAGGTTGAACGTCGCCCTGTCCCGGGGCATGTGGCGGGCGGTGATCGTCCGCTCCCCCTCGCTGACCGACTACCTGCCGACGACACCTGCCGGGCTGACCGAACTCGGTGCGTTCCTGCGCACGCACCACAGCGTCTGACGGAGGCGTTCGCGGATGGCTACGCCATCTGCCCGGTCACTCCGGGACGGCCGCGAGAACGAACTCGCACCAGCGCACGTTCTCGGCCTCGAAGGCGATACCTCGGGCCAGCGTCAGGTAGGACCCGATGCTCACGCCGGCGGCGAGAAACGACTTCTCGGTCCGGCCTGCCAAGAGGTGCTCGCGTCGTTTCTCGTATCGCTTGAGCTTCGCCTCCGACGCTTCGAGCATGCGCTGGACGTTGACCCGCACCGCGGGGGCGGTCTCGGTGTCCATCGCCTCGACCTGAACCAGCAACTCGTCGCGGATGGCAGTGGGTTTCGGTGACCGCGAGGCGAAGTCACGCAGCGCGCTTCTGCCGGCGTCGGTCAGCGTGTACATCCGCTTGTTGGGCCGCTTCTCCTGCTCGATGGTTCGGGCGACGATGAGGCCCGCTTCCTGCATCTTGTCCAGTTCGCGATAGAGCTGCTGGGGGGTGGCGGTCCAGAAGTTCGCGACGGTCACGTCGAACGACTTGGCAAGGTCGTATCCCGAGTACTCGCCCGTGGTCAGGGCGGCGAGGATCGCGTCTTGGAGCGCCATGCCCTCATGGTAGGCGACCAACTGCAACTATTCACCAAGTTGAATAGTCGCCTCTGCTGGACAGGATGTTCCCGCCGCCGTATCCCACCGGGGTCGACGTCCGGCTCGGCTCGAAGGTGGACGACTCCCGTCCCGACCTGTCGCGGCGGCAGTCAGCCGAAGCACTGCCCCTCACCACGGTAGGTCGGGACCGTGGTGACCGCGCCGCCCGCGTCGACGAGGTGGACGGCGGTGAACCGCTCGCACAGCTCGCCCGCCTTGGCGTGCCGGAACCACACCCGGTCGCCGATCCGCAGCGCGGACGCCGCGAGACCCGTCACCGGCGTCTGCACCTCGCCCGCACCCTCGTTACGGAGCAACTTGAGGCCCGCGGGCCACACCGGGGTCGGCACCCGGGACGCGCCCGCCGGACCGGACGCGATGTAGCCGCCGGAGAACAGCGTCGCGATCTTCGGGGTGGGGCGGCGCACGGCATCGAGCGCGAAGAACATCGCCGGGCGCGGCGTGAACGCCCGGTAGCGGTCGAAGAGGGTGGGGACGAACAGACCCGATCCTGCGGTGACCTCCGTGACCGCAGGGTCGGCCGAACTCACCTCCAGCGAACCGGTGCCACCACTGTTGACGATCTCGAGCCGACCCACCACGGAGGTCACGGCGTCGACGACCGCGCCGCGGCGAGTCGACAACTCGGACGCGGACGCCTTCTTCACCAGTCGCACGGCGGCGCTGGAATCGGGCAGGCCGGCGATCTGGGCCTCGTAGAACATCACGCCGACGACCGCGAAGCCGCGGGAAGCGGCCACCCGCGCGAGCGTGGCGGCGGCGTCGGGGGTGCGGAGCGGCGAACGGCGGACACCGAGGTGCACGGGTCCGATGCGCAGCGAGGCGTCCACGTCGAGGCAGAGCCGGGCACCGGTGGCCCCCGCGGCGGCGATGACGTCGAGGTGCTCGGCGCAGTCGACCATCAACGTGATCGCCTGCCGGGCGTCCGCGTCGGAAGCGAGGTCGGCGAGGGCCGCGCGGTCGACCGTCGGATAGCCCATCAGGACGTCCCGGGCGCCCTTCTCGACGAGCCACAGCGCTTCCCGCAGCGAATAGGCCATGATTCCGCGGAAACCACCGGATTCGGTGAGTCCGGCCCCGAGGGCACGTTCGAGGACCGCGCGGGCGCGTACGGACTTGCTGGCCACCCGGATCGGGGTCCCCGACGCGCGTCGCACGAGGTCGGCGGCGTTGGCGTCGAGCGTCGGCAGGTGGACGGCGGCGAACGGCGCGTCGAAGGCGCTGGTCGCGGCGTCGAGCCGGGCGACGACCGCCTCGGTGGTCGTTTCGGCAGGGGCAGGGCGGTCGATTGTCGCGGACACGGAAGCAGTCAACCATCGAGTTGGACGACTGTCCATGACGAGTTGCCCTCTCAGACCTCGACGGCCTTGCCGGTGACCAGCTGCACCAGGTCGTCCAACTCCGCGATGACCGCTTCGCTGTCTCGTTCGACGAGCCAGCGCAGGACGATGCCGTCGATGACGGCGAGCGCGAAGGTGGCCAGGTGGGCGACCGGCTCGGTCCACCGCATCCCGACATGTTCAACGGAGCGCTCGAGGAACTCGACGGCCTCGGCGTCCATCGTCGCGTACTGCTTCGCGGCGATCGAACCGGCGAGTTCGGCGCCCGCGGCCTGCTGCCGCAGCCCGTAGGCGGTGATCTCATAGGTGAGCAACTGCCGGTTCGGCGTCGCCTCGATGATCGGCCACATGGCGGACAGTCCGCTGTGCAGGAGTTCCCGAAGTCCGCGCGGACCGCTCTGCGCCTCCTCGGTGCGCGCCTGCCCGAACGCGTACCGCAGTGCCTGGCTCAGCTGCAGGACGAGCGCCTCGCCCATCGCCGCGACCAGCGCTTCCTTGCTCTCGAAGCAGTAGTGCACGACACCGAGGGACACCCCCGCGTCTTCGGCGACAGCACGGATGGTCACGGAGCTGACTCCACCCCGTTCCGCGATACCCATCGCCGATTCCACGAGTTGTGCGCGGCGTTCGTCCGCCGGGAGCCTGTTCAGCATTCGACAATCGTAAAACGTCCGGATGGGAATCCGTGTGAAGTGTTGACCTGGACGGACGTCCAGGTAATAGTGAGTGAATGGATTCACAGACCTGGCACAACTGGGCCAACAGCGCCGGTGCCACCCCGCGGCGGTTCGCCACGCCGAGTTCCGTCGCGGAACTGAGTTCCGAGATCACACGAGCAGCGAGTGAGGGCCTGCACGTCAAGTGCGTCGGCGCGGGCCACTCGTTCACCCCCATCGCTGTGACCGACGGCGTGATGATCAGTCTCGACAACCTGCAGGGCATCGAATCCGTGGTGCCGAACGCCGACGGCGCCCTCGTGACTGCGCTCGCGGGCACCCGCCTCCACGAGCTCAACCCGCGACTGTGGGACCTCGGCCTCGCGATGATCAACCTCGGCGACATCGACGCCCAGTCGATCGCAGGCGCGATCGCCACCGGAACGCACGGAACCGGCGCCCAGTTCGGCGGCCTCGCCACCCAGGTCCGAGCCCTGCAGATCGTGCTGGCCGACGGCGCGATCGTCGACTGCTCCCTCGAGGACAACCCCGAGCTGTTCCACGCCGCCCGTATCGGACTCGGTGCGATCGGCGTGATCGCCAAGATGACCCTGCAGTGCGCACCGGCCTACATGATGCGTGCCGTCGAGGCACCCGCACGCCTCAGCGAGACGATGGCGAACCTGGACGAGCACATCCAGGGGACCGATCATTTCGAGTTCTACTGGTTCCCGCACACCGACCGGGTGCTGACCAAGCACAACACCCGCCTGCCCGTCGACGCCTCACCCAAGCCGGTGAGCGCGGTGCGCTCGTTCATCGACGACGAACTCCTGTCCAACACGCTCTTCGAGGGCGTCAACCGGGTCGCCACCCGCGTGCCGTCGGCGATCCCGAAGATCAACGACGTCACCTCCCGCGCGCTGGGCGCGCGCGAGTTCGTCGATCGCAGCTACCGGGTGTTCGCGTCGCCGCGACGTGTCCGGTTCCGGGAGATGGAGTACGCCGTCCCCGCCGAGGCCCTGCCCGAGACGCTGCGCGAGATCGACCGGTGGCTGGAGACGTCCGGATTCACCGTCGCCTTCCCCGTCGAGGTGCGCTTCACCGCAGCCGACGACCTCTGGATGTCGACCGCGTCGGGCCGCGACACGGCGTACGTTGCCGTGCACCAGTACCACCGCCGCGACCACCGTCCGTACTTCGACGCGGTCGAGGCGATCGCCCGCGCCGCCGACGGGCGCCCGCACTGGGGAAAGATGCATTCGCGCACCGCAGCCGACCTACGTCCGACCTACCGTCACTTCGACGAGTTCCGCTCGGTCCGCGACAAGTACGACCCGGAGCGGGTCTTCGACAACGCCTACCTGCAGCAGGTACTCGGCTGAGAATCAGCCGCCGAGGAGTTGGGCCTTGCGGCTCTCGCTCGCGAATGACGCATGGATCGAGTTGTGCGCCAGCGTCTCCCGCTCCTCGGCGGTGAGGCCGATCGCGGCAACGAGGCCGGCGAAGTTGTCGTCGACGTAGCCGCCGAAGTAGGCCGGGTCGTCCGAGTTGACCGACACGTTCAGCCCGGCAGCCAACATCGCCCGCAGCGGGTGGTCGGCGAGCGAGTCGATCACGCGCAGACGGACGTTCGACAGCGGGCACGCGGTGAGCGGAATCCGCTCCCGGGCGAGACGCCGCACCAGATCCGGGTCCTCCAGGCAGCGGATGCCGTGGTCGATCCGCTCGACACCGAGCAGGTCGAGCGCCTGGACGATGTAGTCCGGCGGGCCCTCCTCCCCGGCATGTGCGACCACGTGCAGCCCGGCGGCGCGGGCCCGCGCGAACACGTCGACGAACAGGGACGGCGGATATCCGACCTCCGCCGAGTCCAACCCGATCCCGATGATCGGCGCTCCCACCGCCAGCAGGTCGGTCAGCAGGGCGTCGGCTTCCGGGACGGGACGGTCACGCAGGATCCCCGCGATCAGACCACTGGTGACACCGAACTCGGATTCGCTCGCCGAGACCGCGTCCGCGAGACCGTCGAGGACCTCGGACAGCGGAACGCCCCGCGCCGTGTGTGCCTGCGGGTTGAAGAAGATCTCCGCATGCCCCACCCCGGCGTGGGCGGCGCGCTCGAAGTAGGCGCGGGTCATGTCGGCGAAATCCTGGGCGGTCCGCAGCACCGCCATGTTCGCGAAGTACAGGTCCAGGAACGACTGCAGGTCGGTGAACTCGTAGCGGGAGCGCAGGTCGTCGAGGTCCGCGTACGGTAGCTCGATCCGATTACGCTGTGCCAGTTCGAGAATCAGCTCGGGTTCGAGCGATCCCTCGATGTGCATGTGCAGTTCTGCGAGCGGTGTCATCACGGGTTCCCGTCGTGTCGGTTCGGATGGTCGTGTCATTCGGCTGGCTGCACGGCCGGCGGCGACCAGGACTGGTCGGTCGGCAGGTAGGCGCGCAGCATGAGGACGAATTCCCCCTCGGGTGCGGGCAGCCAGTTCGTCCTTCCCTCCGGCGGCGGTGAACTGGAGATCCAGACGTCGAGCGAGCCGTCGTCACCGCGGACCAGTCCGGGGGTCCGGTCCCCGATCGAGTAGCGGGCAATGCTGTTGGGCACGAGGAACATGTCAGGCCCGTACAACGTGATCGACCAGAATCCCTTCGGGTCGACCGGCGGCAGCTGATCCGCGTCGAAGTGCAGCGCGTAACCCGTCGACCCCCGCAGCGTCTCGCCGTCCGTGTCCTCGCGGGTGACGTGGTACATCGACTCCTCGGGCACGTTCGCTCCGAGACCGATCTTCGCGACCGTCGCCCGGTGCAGGTAGTCGGTGCCGTACCGCCCGGCGTCCTCGAGGGTGGTCCACGATCCGGCAGGGCCGTCCGAGCCCTCGGCGATCAGGTCGTCGAGGCGCTGACCGCCGATCTCCACTCCGGACGCGAGCGCGGCGACGTCCTCGGGATCACCCGTGCTCGGCGTCGCTCCGGGTGTGACGCCGAGCTGCGCGATCTCCTCGAGCAGCGGCGCATCCGCCTCGGGCGGCGGGTTGGCGGCGAGGACCGCGGCCAGCTCGTCGAAGAACTCCGGACCCGACGCGGCCACTGCCTGCGGAGCGGGGTTGTTCCCGCAGTCGTTCGGCGGCAACGGCGGGGGCGTCGTCGTGGGCGCGGGGCCGACCACCCGCATGGAGTACTGCTTCTGCGCGGCCTGCGCGGCAGGCTGGTCGTCCATGGACTCGACCAGGGTCCGTCCGATCATCCACGCGTCCCAGGTCGGAGACTCCACGACGACGGCGGCGGCGGTGCCGTCCGGCGCCGCACCCGTCCAGCCCGGCGGCACGATCAGGAACGACCCTGCGGACGAGCCGGTCTCCCTGGTCCCGATGTTTGCGAAGACGTTGCTGTAGATGTCGAGGAGCTGGAATCCGAAGTACCGCTCCCCCATGTCCGGATGTGCGAGCAGGATCGGCCCCGACCTCAGGTCGAGCCAGGCGACGGAGTACAGGGTGTCGACGTTGGGCGCGACGACGGTCCGCGAATCCGGTCCCGACATCTGCGGCTGGTTGTAGAGCTGGTTGATCGGCAACAGGCAGGTCATGTTCGCCCGCGTCCTGGTCAGCACCACTGGCGCGTACCCGTAGACGAAGCCGTCGGCGGCGGTCTCGGCGCGGTCGCGTTGCTCAGTTGCCGCGGCGTCCTCGGGGGACGCCCCACACGCGGCGATCATTGCAGCACCGAGGATTCCGGCCGTCGTCGCCGCCACCATCCGGATGAACGACCGCCGTCGCACCTCGCAACCCATGGTGACACTCTAGATTCACCGGCCGGTGTAGTGCGCCTTTCCTGGTCCCACCTCGAGGAAGCTGCGCACGGCCCCGCGCAGGTCCTCGGTGCCGAACAGTGTGCCGGACACGTCGGGAGTGATCGAATCCGCGTGCGCCACACCACCGGACCGCCACGCCTCGATGATCCGTTTGGTCGCGGCGTGCGCCCGCGTCGGCCCGTCGGCGAGCCGCACGACGAGCGCCTTCGCCGCGGCGTCGACGTCGTCGTGGATCGCGTTGACCACTCCCCAGGACCGCATCGTCTCGGCGTCGTAGAGGTCGCCCGTCATGACGAATTCACGCGCCCGGCCCGACCCCGCACGTTCGGCGAGGCGCTGCGGACCACCCATCGACGGCGTCAGCCCGACGACCGTCTCGACGAGACCGAACTTCGCCTTCGGCGCGGCGAGGACGATGTCGCACGCGAGGGAGATCTCGAACGCCGCCGTGAGCGTCAGGGCGTGCGCCGCGTAGACGACGGGGCACGGCAACGCCTCGATCTGGTGGATGATCTCGGCGAACAGGGTGCGCCACAGTTCTGCGCCCTGCTCCTCGGTGAGCCCGTCGAACAGGTGCACGTCGACACCCCCGGACACGACCCGCCCCTCGGCCCGCAGCAGCACGGCTCGCGGCGGCGCCGCCGTGAGCGCGTCGAGGTCGGCGGTGAGCGAGTCGAACATCGCGCGATCGAAGAGGTTCAGCGCCCCGTCGTCGAACGTCAGGACGGCGACCTCCGCGCCTGCGTCGGTGGTGATGCGTTCGAGCCGGGTGGGGCGGGCGGTGTCGGTCATGGATGTCAGCCTGCCACAGGGTCGGGCCGATCCTCCGATTCCCGGGCCGGGGCCCAGCCGGCGTTGTTCGTGGGACGCGAGAAGCACAGTGACGCAACGAAACCAACCAGCAGGACGGCGGCGGGAAGGAGCACCGACTGACTCATGGCCGAACTGAATCCGTCCTTGATGAAGTCGGGCATCGCGGTGGCCATGCCTTCGTGCGCGCCGCCACCCGAGGGCACGCCGTTCGCGGTGAGACGGGAGGTGATGAGCGCACCGATGCCGGCGCTGCCGAGCACCGCGCCCACCTGCCGTGTCGTGTTGTAGACGCCCGATCCCGCGCCCGCCTGATGCTGCGGCAGATTCCTGGTCGCGGTCGCCGCGAGCGGCGACCAGATGAACGCGTTGGCGACGCCCATCAGCGCGATCGGCAGCAGCAACTCCCAGATCGCGGTGTCCGGCTTCATCACCAGCGCCAGCCAGCCGAGCGAGATCGAGAGCATCAGGAAGCCGGGCGCGGCGATGTAGCGCGGGTGCGCGCGGTCGACCAGCTTGCCGACGTTCGGTGCGAGCACCCCGGTCAGCACCGCCATCGGAACCATCAGCAGCGCCGAGCCCGTCGGGGACAGGCCGCGCACCGCCTGTGCGTAGAACATCAGCGGCAGCACCATCGCGGTGATCGCGAAGCCCATCGACGTGATCGCGATGTTGGCGAGCGAGAAGTTCCGGTCCTGGAACAGCTCCAGCGGCAGGAGGGGTTCGTCCCGGTTCCGGGACTGGTTCCAGACGAACACCCCGAGCAGCGCTATGCCGCCCGCGATCATCAGCCAGATCCGCGCGGACCAGTCGTAGGTGTTGCCCTCCTGCAGACCGAAAACAAGGAAGAACATGCCGGTGGCGCTGAGGATCACGCCGGGGATGTCGAACTTGTGCTCGTGCGTCTCGAGCGTCGGGACGAACCGCATCGCGGCCACGAACCCGATGATGCCGACCGGAACGTTGACGATGAAGATCCACTGCCACCCGAGACCGTCGACGAGAACGCCGCCCGCGAGCGGGCCCACCAGAGTCGCGACGCCCGCGACGGCGCCCCACAGACCCATCGCGGTTCCGCGCTTGTCGGGCGGGAAGATTCGCGTGATGACCGCCATCGTCTGCGGCGTCATCAACGCGGCACCGAAGCCCTGGAACACGCGTGCGACGATCAGCATCTCGATGCTGCCGGACAGACCGCACCACAGCGAGGCCGCGGTGAACAGTGTCAGGCCGAGGAGGTAGAGGCGTTTCGGCCCGAAGCGGTCACCGAGGCGGCCGGTGATGAGCAGTGGCACCGCATAGGCGAGAAGGTATGCGCTGGTCACCCAGACGACGCTGTTGATGTCGGTTTCCAGACTTTCCATGATCGCCGGGTTCGCGACCGCGACGATCGTGGAATCCACGAGGATCATGAAGAAGCCCAGACACAGCGCCCACAGCGCGGGCCACGGCCTGATGTCTGTGCGCTGGGCGATCTCGGTGTCTGTCATGGTTCGTTCCCTGTCTGTCGGGTGAGGCGGGTCAGGTCTGTTGCGGGGCCGGCGTCGGACATCCGTCCGGTCCCACCCACGGCAGTTCGCCGCTGCGGAGTTCGTCGACGGTCGCGAGCAGCCAATCGATCTCGGTTCGCGTCATCGCGCGCTGGTAGTCGACGTGAAGCCAGAAGGCCCGCGGTTTGCCAGGCGCGTTGACCGCGGCACGGTAGGCGTCGAGGACGTCGAGATCGTGTTCGAGCAGCGCGATGCGTTCGAGGAGCAGCCGGACGACGGTGTCGCAGTCGAGGTTGTGCGCCTCGGCGAGCGCCAGGGTGAACTCCGGGTACTCGCGGGTCGGGGTCCCGAGCATCTCGGCAACCCGCCCGGACAGCTGGTCGCGGCCCGTGTCCGTGATGGCGTAGGTGGTCCGTTCGGGCCGGTTGCCGTCGCGGTCCGTCCCGACGGCGGCGACCAGTTCGTCGCGGTCGAGGCGGGCGACCGTGTGGTACAGCGAGCCCGGCCGGAGCTTGACGAGACGGTCCCGATGTCGCTGCCGGAGGAGCTGGACCATCTCGTACGGATGCATGTCGCGCTCGTTGAGGAGTGCGAGGACGGTGATCGCGAGAGGCGTGACCGTCACGGTCACCTCCCTTCCATCAAATAGTCCAGACGG
This sequence comes from Rhodococcus sp. Q, assembly GCF_005503035.1. Taxonomy (NCBI): domain Bacteria; kingdom Bacillati; phylum Actinomycetota; class Actinomycetes; order Mycobacteriales; family Nocardiaceae; genus Rhodococcus; species Rhodococcus sp. Q. The sequence goes on along the minus strand of NZ_SCOY01000022.1, from coordinate 17,430 downwards.
AATATACGGCGTGGAGCAACTGGGCGGCAAGCCCCCCGACCCCGGTACCGATAGCGTCGACGTGTGGACTCGCACCAACTCGACATCGTCTCCCTCGCCTGGTGCCGGGAACTCGGCCTGCCGCACGACGCACTACGCCGACCCGGTACCCGCACCGTACGACCGGACCCCGACACCGTCCGGTTCGTCCGTCTCGGCGACGCGAGTGCCCTCGTCGGACCCGAATGGCTGCTCGACCGTGCCGCCGACCTCGACGACGACACCCTCGCGGCGCGCGCGACGCTCGTCGAACTCACCCGCGACCACCGTGGCCGCGTCGCCGGCCCCCGCCTGCTCGCGTTCGCCGGACAGGTCGGCAGCGACGTCGACGCCGAGGACCCGCTCGTCTCCCACGACCTGCAGCACGTGCAGACGCTGGAGGCGCTGTGCCCACCCGACGACGTCGCCGAAGCACGCCTCACCAGTCGCCGCGCCTGGTTCACCGTCGTCGACGAGACCCGCAGGCCGCTCGCGGGCGCAGGCTACGACGAGTGGCAGGGCATCGTCGCGCGCATCGGAGTCCTGACCGCACCCCAATTGCGTCGTCACGGACACGGATCGGTCGCCGGGCGACTGTGCACCAACGACGCCATCGACGAGGGCATGATCCCGCAGTGGAGCAGCCACCCCGAGAACACCGCGTCCCGCCGGCTCGCCGCACACCTCGGATACGAGGAACTGGGCTCGGTCACCGAAGTCGCCCTGTCCTGAACACACGCGTCATCACCTGACGGACCACCTCGTGCGCCGTAACGTAGCCGGGGTGACCGAAGAGAACAGCACCAGTGGCGCCTACATCGACCCCGGCCAGGAATTCGTCCGGGACACTCGGTACATCGAAACCCGGATCACCGCCGACGGACGCGACGGATACCCCGTCGAACCCGGCCGCTACCGACTCGTCGTCGCCCGCGCGTGCCCGTGGGCGAACCGGGCGATCATCGTCCGTCGACTGCTCGGCCTCGAGGACGTGCTGTCGATGGGCATGTGCGGACCCACCCACGACAAGCGCAGCTGGACCTTCGATCTCGACCCGGGCGGCGTCGACCCGGTCCTGAAGATCCCCCGACTCCAGGACGCCTACTTCGCCCGCGACCCGCAGTACCCGCGCGGCATCACCGTTCCCGCGATCGTGGACGTCCCGACCGGCCAGGTCGTCACGAACAACTACCCGCAGATCACCCTCGACCTGTCGACGGAGTGGAAGCAGTATCACCGCGCCGGCGCCCCCGACCTCTACCCCGAGCACCTGCGCGCCGAGATCGACGAGGTCGCCGACCTGGTGTTCCGCGACGTCAACAACGGCGTCTACCGGTGCGGGTTCGCCGGATCGCAGGAGTCGTACGAACGCGCCTTCGATCGCCTGTTCGCGCGACTCGACTGGCTGTCGGACCGCCTCGCCACTCAGCGATTCCTGGTGGGCGACACCATCACCGAGGCCGACGTCCGCCTGTTCACGACACTCGTGCGGTTCGACCCCGTCTACCACGGCCATTTCAAGTGCAACCGGTCGAAGCTCGACGAGATGGACGTCCTGTGGGCGTACGCGCGCGACCTCTTCCAGACACCCGGATTCGGCGACACCGTCGACTTCACCCAGATCAAGCAGCACTACTACATCGTGCACACCGACATCAATCCGACACAGATCGTGCCGAAGGGCCCCGACCTGTCCGGCTGGCTGACGCCCCACGGCCGGGAGTCGTTGGGCGGCAGGCCGTTCGGGGACGGCACTCCCCCGCCGCCCCCGAAGCCCGCCGAGGTCGTGCCCGCGGAGCACTGGGCCCGCTGAGCCCCGCCCCACGACCGACCGAGTGTGGCGTGCGGAGCGAGGCGCCACGGGCGGACAACTATTCGCCTGCGTAGGTGCCGAAGCTCCAGAACACGCCTTCCGGGTCGCGGCAGGTGAACCCGCGTGAGCCGTAGTCCTCGTCGGTGAGGCCCTTCACGATCGTCGCGCCTGCGGCGCGGGCGCGGTCGTGAAGCTCGTCGGGGCGGTCGGTGACGAGATAGACGGACCCGACGCCGGCCGGCAGTTCGGCGAGAACCGAATCGTCGCGGCGGCTGCCGAGCATGATGCCGCCGCCCTCGGGCCAGTCGAGTTGGGCGTGATCGACGCGATCGCCTTCGCCGTACACGGCCTTCGGGGCGAATCCGAACGCGTCGACGAGGAACGCGATGGCCTCTCGGGCATTCGCGTAGGTGAGCGTGGGCCAGACGTGGGTGACGGTCATGGTGGTGCTCGATTCTGTGGTCATGCCCTCGACGATGCGCGCTGCGCGTCCTCGGTGTCTTGTACGAGTGGGAACTGTTCGTCGGCCCGCCAGGTCGACGGGGGAACACCGGCGAGTGAGCGCCACTCGCGTGCGAGGTGGGACTGGTCGGCGAATCCGCAGTGCGCAGCGACTGCTGCGAGGGTCATGTCGGGCGACCTGCGCTGGAGTCGTTTGGAGCGGTCGAATCGGGCGACCCGCATCGCATCCTTCGGCCCGATCCCGTACTCGGCGCTGAACCGGGTGATCAGGTGGCGTCGACTCCAGCCGACGTCGCGGGCCACGTCGATGACGCGCGGGGCGTCGGGGCCGGTGAGCAGGTGCCAGGCCCGCCGCAGGTGGGGGTCGATCGACGACTCGATACCGGACGCTCGGCGGAGCAGGATCTCGTCGAGGATCGCGAACCGCCGTGGCCACAGCGGCTCGGCGGCGATCCGGTCGACGAGTTCGGTTGTGTCCGAACCGAGTACGTCGTCGAGATCGACGATCCAGGCCCCGAGCGCCGCCGAGGGAACGCCGAGCAGCGCTCGGGACCCGGCCGGCGTCAGCGCGAGTTGGATGCCGTGCTGATTGCCGTCGTGCGCGATGGTGACGGCGGTGGTGGCGAGACCGCTGGCCAGCGCGTCCCACGACCCTTCCGGCTGCTCGGGATGACAGGTGGTGGTGATGCTGACGGGCGCGTCCAAGGACAGCACGACCGTCACCTCCGGCGCGGGTGTACCCAGGTGAACACCCGGCCCGTACCCGACCAGTCGGTAGCCTTCGTACGGCCCGAGGTACGGCCGCAACGGCGTGGCGGGCGCGGCCCGCATCCCCTCGGAGACACCGGTCACCTTTCCGAGGCTAGCTGGGTATCCGGAACAATCGCGACAAGCCGGGCGTTGGGATTGTGTTCGGCGGCCGCCCGTGCGCATCCGAACAGGAGGATGGACCCATGAACATCACCGAACGCGTGGAATCGGCGATCGCGTCCCTGCTCGACAACGGCACCCGGCTGCAGGGGCCTGCCGTCGAGACGTATGTGTCGCGGTTGCGGCGCGCCCATCCCGACGAGACGCCGCAGCAGATCGTCGAGCGGCTCGAGCGGATGTTCCTGACGGCGGTCACGGGCAGCGGCGGTGCGGTCGGTGCCGCGGCGGCGGTCCCCGGGATCGGGACCGCGGGGTCCATCGCGGCCGTCAGCGCGGAGACGGCCTTCTTCCTGGAGGCGAGCGCGCTGTTCACCCTCGCGGTGGCGTCGGTCCACGGAATCCCGGTCGAGAACCACGAGCGCAGGCGCGCACTGGTGCTGTCCGTCGCGCTGGGCGCAGCGGGCATGGAGATCGTCGAGAAGGCGGTCGGCACCACTACGAAGAACTGGGGACTGCTGCTGTCGGGGAAGCTGCCCGCACAGACGATGACGGGCATGAACCAGACCCTGCTGCGGACGTTCGTCACCAAGTACGCGGCCAAGCGCAGCGCGTTGATCCTCGGCAAGCTCGTTCCCGCAGGTATCGGCGCCGCGATCGGCAGCATGGGCAACCGGACGATCGGCAAGGGGGTCGTCGCGAACGCCCGTGACGCCTTCGGTCCCGCGCCGGCCCACTGGGTGATCACCGTCGAGGCATATCCTGACACCTACCCCCAGGGGGTATGATCGTGGCATGACCCGGGACATCCAGTCGAGCACGGGGCCGCGCCGCGCGGTCCTGCTGCTCGCCGTGATCCTCGGGATACTGGCCATGCACCACGTGGCGACCGCGATGCCGGTGTCGAGCCACGACTCGGCCCCCGGCATTGCCGCCGCGGCCGTCGTCGAAGCCGTCACCGACCCCGCGATGCCCGACCACGAGGGCGGCGGCCACGGCGGTGACCAGCACATGTTCGCCGCGTGCCTGGCCGTCGTGTCGGCGGGCGTAGTCCTGGTTCTCGCACTGCTGCTGTTCGGGACGTTCACCGGCACCGCCATCGGGGGCGACCGACGACGCGTGATCCCGGTCCACTCGGGACGTGGACCACCGTTCGCTCGGCCGACCTCAACCCGTCTCGCAACTCTCTGCATTCTTCGGGTCTGACAGGGCCACTGCGCCGTGCGCGCAGTCCGGTCCCACTCGGAAACACCCGTAAGAAAAAGGCAGACAAATGAACACACGTACCAGGACCGCCGGATTCGTCGCAGCCGTTGCCGCAGGCGCGCTGATCGTCGCGGGCTGCAGCAACGACGACAACCAGGGTCATTCGATGGACTCGATGGGCTCGATGTCGATGACCATGTCGGCGCAGCCTTCGGAGAATTCCTCCGACCGGAATGCCGCCGACGTGATGTGGACGCAGATGATGATTCCGCATCACCAGCAAGCGGTGGAGATGGCCGCGCTCGCGCAGGGGCGCACCGACAACGCGGAACTGCTGGAGTTGGCCTCGCAGATCCAGGCCGCCCAGGACCCCGAGATCGAGCAGATGACCGGCTGGCTCACCGCGTGGGGCGAGCCGACGATGATGAACGAGGGCATGGACCACTCGTCGATGGGCACCATGGGTCAGATGGGAGACATGGGCGGCATGATGACCGCCGAGGACATGGCCCGTCTCGAGAACTCCACCGGCGCCGAGTTCGACCGGGCGTGGCTGGAGATGATGATCGCCCACCACCAGGGCGCAATCGACTCCTCGCAGCAGATCCAGGCGAACGGCCGCAGTGAGCAGGTCGACGAACTGGCAGGGAAGATCATCGCCGGCCAGCAGGCCGAGATAGAGCAGATGAAGTCGATGCTCGGGCAGTAGCCGTCAGGTGGCGCGTCCCCAGGCGAGTGCACGAAGGCGAACCCAGTCCAGGGTCACCTTCGGGGGACGCGCCCCCGGCCGGTTCCGCGGCACCCGCACCCGCAGTGCGCCGGGGACGACGACGCAGTGGACCGGCGTCCGGATCATCAGGGACTCCCCGTCGACACCCACCGGGATCTCGTCGACGTCGGCGTCGATCTCGGCGGCGGTGACGGCCAGCTGCGTCAGGCCGCGTTCGTGCGTGCGACCGAACAGGCCGACGGCGTCCCGGGCGCTGCTGACGGACACCGTGACCACGCCGAGCACACCGTCGTCCAGCGCGGTCCGCTGTCCGAGCCCCGCGAGATCGTTCGTCCGGTACGTGCCGTTGCTGACCAGAATCGCCTGGGGGCCGTCGACGGTGACGTTGCCCGCCCGCACCGTCAGCCGGGCGCCGCCACCCTCACCGAGGAGCTCCGGCAGCATCCGCAGCACGGTGCCGCCCTTGTCGTCTCGGTAGGCGGGGCTGCGCACGATCTCCGCGTACACCCCGAACGAGGCGTTGTTCACGAACGCCCGGTCCCCGAGCATGCCGAGGTCGACACGGATCTCGACGCCGTCCCGCAACGCGTCCAGGCAGGCGACGGGGTCGCCGCGGTCGAGGCCGAGGTCGAGTGCGAAGTGGTTGCGGGTGCCCGCACTGACAACGAGGAACGGCAGGTCGTGCTCGGCGGCGACCGCGGCGACGAGGGCCTGCGTGCCGTCGCCGCCCGCAGCGCCGAGCAGGTCGGCGCCTCGGGCGACCGCCTGCCTGGCCAGTTCCGCGACATCGATGATCTCGGGTCCGTCGAGCAGCGCCACCTCTGCGCCGAGTTCCTCGGCCCGTCGGACCAGATCATGCTTGACGACGGTGCCGCCGCCGGAGTGCGGATTCATCACCAGGAAGGGGCGTTTCGGTGGCGGAACCTCGTGTTCCACCACCGAGCGCTCGTGCCCGCCTTCACTGAGCGCGAGGCGACCGCACGCGCCCGCGACGACCACAGCTGCCGCCACGACCAGCACGACCCACAGCAGGTTCTGCTGAACGAACAGGATCAGTACCGCGATCGGCGTCAGCAACGCCACCGCGAGGCAGATCCATCGCGCCACGCCGTGGCCGGTGAGGAACCAGTAGCCGAACGCGACCATGACGGCGACCCCGCCGAACGCCGACGCCAGCAGGGCCAGCGTGCCGAACAGTCCGGCGACGACGATGGGCAGCAGTACCGCGACGATCAGCGCGGCGAAGGCGACCCGCGCCCACCAACGTCGTGCGCGGATCGAACGCTTTCCAGCGGTGGTGGCCATCGGCCGATTCTCCGCCGTGTGTGTCGGCGCTGCACGTCGACACGCATGCCCGACGTTCAGGACGAGACGAGGTGCCCCGTGCGCCGACGCAGGACGGCCCGCTTCGCGACGACCGGAGGCTCGGCGGTCCGTGCCACCGCGACGAGTTCCGCCTCGTCGGTGATCTTCACGCGCACCCGGCCCGACTCCGCGCCCCGGCGACGTTCCTCCGCGTCGATGACCTGCCACCCCGCCCGGTCGATGACCGCGGGCTGCCGCTGTCCGACCAGGTTGCGCAGCGCCGACGCGTCTGCCGTCGGTCGCGCCAGCAGTCCGGCATTGAAGTCGTCGACCAGGTGCCGCACCGTGGCCTGCGCACACGACTTGTTCGTGCCGATGAAGCCGCTGGGACCACGCTTGATCCAGCCGGTGGCGTAGACGCCCGCGGCGACGGCACCTCCCGGCGCCTCGAGGACACGGCCGTCCTCGTTGGGGATGATCCCGCGCGCATCGTCGAACGGCACCCCGTCGATCGGCACCCCGCGATAGCCGATCGAGGTGAGGACCAGACCGGCGTCGATCGTCTCGGTGTCGGCCGTCGCCTTCACCCGAACGGCGCCGTCGTCGCCGACGACGATCTCGTTGCGGGCGAACGTGATTCCCGTGGCGTGATCGTCGCCGACGATCTCCGTGGGTGAGAGCAGGTAGCGGAACACGATGCGGCGCCGTCCCTCGGTGGGCTCGGTGAGCTTCGCGAGGAGCCGCAGCTTCTGCGTCACGGCGTGGTCGAGTTCACCGCGCTCGGCGAGCCCCTCCGAAACCGGATCGAGCCCGGCCTCGTCCGCCGGGACGACAACGTCGACGTCCGGCGCATCGAGCAGGCCCGCGAACTCCGGAACGGTGAACGCCGATTGCGCGAAACCGCGCCGCGCCACGATCACGACCTCCTCGACGCGACTGGCCCGCAGGGCTTCCAGCGCGTACGGCGCGATGTCGGTGCCTGCCAACGTGTCGGGGTCGGCGGTCAGAATGCGAGCGACGTCGAGCGCGACGTTGCCGTTGCCGACGATGACGGCCCGACGATGCGACAGGTCGTAACGGTCGTCCGCGTGATCGGGGTGCCCGTTGTACCAGGCGACGAAGTCGGTGGCCGAGGTACTTCCCGGCAGGTCCTCCCCCGGCACACCGAGGGTGCGGTCACGAGACGCGCCGACCGCGTAGATCACCGCATGGTGGTGTGTCAGCAACTCGTCGTGGGTGATGTGCCGACCGACCTCGACGTTGAGAAAGTACTCGAAACCGGCCTGCTCGGAGATCGTGTCGTACAGCCGGGCCACCTGCTTGGTCTTCTGGTGGTCGGGCGCGACCCCGGCCCGAACGAGCCCGTGCGGCACGGGAAGTCGATCGAACACGTCGACCGCGACGCCGGGCTGGGTGAGCAGTTCGTCGGCCGCGTACATCGCCGCCGGACCCGACCCGACGATGGCCACGCGCAGCGGGCCGCGCTTCGAGTCGACCCGAGGCGCCGCGGTGACCTTCGCGAGCGCGGGACGAGTCGCGCTGCCACCGATGCGGGATCGGTCCTCGTGGGGTTCCTTGTAGTAGTCGGCATTGATCTGCAGGTACTGGACCTGCGGCTCGGTCAGCTTCTTCTGCGGCACGATCGCGTCGACCGGGCAGGCCGACACGCAGGCACCGCAGTCGACGCACGCGACCGGGTCGATGTGCAGCATCTCGGCCGTGAGGAAGTCGGGTTCGTCCGGCGTCGGGTGGATGCAGTTGACCGGGCAGGCGTAGACGCACGAAGCGTCGCTGCAACAGGACTGGGTGACGACGTGGGGCATGGCGAGGTGTTCCGATCTGGTGTGGTCGGGTGCGGCGGGCGGTCAGGCCGCGCGGCGAACCGGTTCGCTGCGGAAGCGCGAGACGTCGCCGTCGATCTTGCAGGCCTTCCACACCCGCTTCGAGAAGCGGTTCATCAACCCTGCGTCCTGCGCGAGCATGCGCACGTCGCCGAAGTAGTTGCGCAGCATCGCCCGGGTCTCGGGGCTGCCCCAGAAGAGTTCCTTCCGCACCGACTTCGGGATGTCGAACCGCTTCCAGAACGACTTCGGCGGCACCACGATCGCGTCGCAGAGGATGCGCATCGTGATCGGCATCGCGATGGAGAGCGCGAAACGTCCGACGCGGGACATCTCCGGTACCCGGCGCTTCAGGTACTGATGGGCGAACGAGATGTGGCGGGCCTCTTCGGCGACGTGAATCGCCATCACGCTCTTCATGATCGGATGCATGTTCCCGCTGCCACGCAGGAACGTCTTCTGGATGTGGTCGATGGGCTCTTCACCGGCGAGGACGCCGACGAAGAACAGTTCGGGCAGAGGTCCCGCGGCGAGCGGGATGAACGGGGACAGGCCCCGGAGCACCGGACCCATTCCGGGGGCGTCGACGCCGATGCGGTTGACCATCTCCTGGAACATCAGGGTGTGGTTGCCCTCTTCGATGCACTCGTGGGTGCAGTACCGGTATTCGGCGGAGCCGTTCGGCAGGGAGAAGACGTACTGGGTCATGCCGCGAATGAGGATGTTCTCGAACTGCAGACCGACCTTCGCGACGTTGGCCTGCCGCCACATCCCGATCTCGATCTTCTTCTCGTCGGGCAGGGCCTGGTACCAGGGGTGCGAGCCGAGAGGATCGTCCTCCGGGTTGAGGATCCAGCGCGGGTCGTTCGGGGTGACCGCGAACTCGGGCGAGTCCCAGGCGATGTCGACGTAGGGGTCGAAGTGCTTGTCCACGGAGGCCTCGGACAGCCGACGCAGGACGTCGTCGTAATCGGCCTGGTCGAGGTCGTTCCGAGTCGTCGACAGTGTCATCGCTACTCCCGTGTGTGGTGCCGAGCAGTGGATGGGCCGGTGGCCCGCAACACGGGTAACTGTAACTGCTAGTTTCATGCAAATCCAGGGGTCGGCCGAAATCCCTGCGACCAGCACCTACGCCGCGCGATCGGCTCGCAGTACGGGAATCATGCAGAGGGCTCCCGCCGCGATCACCGCTGCCGCGAGGCCGAGCGCGGCGGAATAGCCGCCACCGAGCAGGGGCGCGACGGCCAGCGGACCGAGTACCTGCCCGAGTCCGTAGACAGAGGTGAGAATCGCGGCAGCACGCGGTCCGGCCAGTCGCGCACCCTCCCCCAGCGCGAGCATCACGATCGCGATCATGGTGCCGCCGAAGCACAGAGCGGCGACCATCTGGACCGCGCCGTTGCCGATCACCGCGGACACCGCGACCGCCGCGGCCTGCACGACCAGTGCCACGGTCGTCATCGACGCGGGCGAGTACCTGCGCGCCAACCGCATCCACAGCACGCACGACGGCACCACCGCGACACCGACCGCGATCCACACCGCCGACCCGAGCCAGTGCGCCGATCCGGATGCGGCGACCGCGGCGACCAGGAATGTCGCGGACACGATGTATCCCATGCCTTCGCAGAAGTAGGCCGCGGTCAACCACGCGAAGCCGCGCCTCCCGGCCGGGGACGCCGCGGGCCGCGGCGCCGCCGTGTGCTCCACCGTCCTGGGTTCCCCCGGCAGCGTCCAGGCAGCGGTGGCGAGGACAGCCGCGAGGACGGCCGACACCAGCCACGCGACCCGCCAGTCCGCGGTCTCCCCCAACACCAGGACCGCCGCCGCCGACAGCACGATTCCGCCGCCGACACCGCCGAACACCCACCCGACCCCGTCGCCGTCGGCGCGGACCCGTTGGTGCGCGACGCGGGTCGTGAACACGAACACCGCGGCACTCGCCGCGCCCGCCACGAACCGCAGCACCAGCCACGCCGTCACCGACTCGGTGGCCGCCATCACGGCGATCGTGGCGACCAGCGTCACCAGCGAGATCCGAAGCGACAGCACGGACTGCGCGATCCGGTGCACCGCGATGGCGGCGACCGCGCCCGCCAGGTAGCCGAGGTAGTTCGCGGTGGCCAGCGTCGCGGCCGACTCGGGACTCAGGCCCGCCTGGTCGAGCATCAGCGGCAGGATCGGAGTGAAGGCGAACCGACCCAATCCCATCGCCACCGACAGCGCGACGAACGCCCGCGCCACCACGAACCGATCATGTATGCCAGCCTCGACCATCCGTCACACGCTACGACCGGAATGAGTTTCGGCCGACGGCGGTTACAAGTGATCGTGACCACCACCACACCAACACCCGACCTCGGACGATTCGGCGTCTGGCGCCACGCCTACGGCCTGACACCCGAATTCGTGTCAACCCTCGAGAGCTTCGGCTACGGCACCTTCTGGCTCGGCGGATCACCGCCCGCGGATCTGAAGATCCCCGAGCAGGTCCTCGACGCGTCCAGCACACTCGTCGTCGCCACCGGCATCACCAACATCTGGACCGCGCCCGCTGCCGAGGTCGCCGAGTCCTTCCACCGACTCGAGGCCAAGCACCCCGGCCGGTTCCTCCTCGGTATCGGCGTCGGCCACCCGGAGGCGTCGCAGGACGTCTACCGCAAGCCCTACGACGCGGTGGTCGAGTACCTCGACGTCCTCGACGACGCGGGCGTTCCCGCGTCGCGCCGCGTCCTCGCCGCACTCGGCCCCCGCATGCTGCGACTCGCCGCCGACCGCTCGGCGGGCGCACACCCGTACCTGACGACCCCGCAACACACCCGGGAAGCCAGAGAACTCGTCGGACCCGGTGTCCTGCTCGCGCCCGAGCAGAAGTTCGTGCTCGACACCGATCCGGTCGCCGCCCGCGAGATCGGCCGCCCGCCGGTGGCCAATCCGTACCTGAACCTGCGCAACTACGTCAGCAACCTCAAGCGCCTCGGCTTCACCGACGCGGACGTCGCGAACGGCGGCAGCGACGCCGTCATCGACGCCCTCGTCGCGCACGGTGACGCCGTCACCGTCGCCGCCCGAATGCACGACCACCTCGATGCGGGCGCCGACCATGTCTGCGTGCAGTCGCTTCCGCCCACCGGTGACGCGCTCCCTCCGCTCGGCGAACTCGCCACCGCACTGGGCCTGCGCGGGTAACCAGCGCTGATCGACCCGGCCGGACACATTAGGGTTCTGGCATGAATGCTGGAGTGCCGGCCATCGACGCAGTCGGCCTGACGAAACAGTTCGGCACCTCGCATGTGGTCTCGAACCTCAGTTTCCAGGTTCCCGCCGGGTCGATCACCGGGTTCGTCGGCCCGAACGGTGCCGGGAAGACGACGACGCTGCGGATGCTGCTCGGTCTCGTCGCGCCCACCTCTGGCCACGCCACGATCGGCGGCGTCCCGTTCCGAGACCTGCCCCACCCGGCGCGAACAGTCGGTGCGGTACTCGACTCCCTGAGCGTGCACCCCAAGCGCACCGCGCTCGACCACCTCCTCATCTATGCGGCGGCGATCGGCGTCCCCGACGGGCGGGCCCACGAGGTGCTGTCGCTGGTCGGACTCGCCTCCGCCGCACACCAGAAGGTGGCGACGCACTCGCTCGGCATGCGGCAGCGGCTCGCGCTCGCGACGGCGCTGCTCGGCGACCCGCAGATTCTCGTCCTCGACGAACCCGCCAACGGCCTCGACCCCGAGGGGATGGCCTGGCTGCGCGAGTTCATGCGCGCCTTCGCCGCAGCCGGCCGCACCGTGCTGGTGTCGAGCCACCTGCTGCGTGAACTCGAACAGTCGGTGGATCGCCTCGTGATCGTCAACCGCGGTTCGCTCGTCTACCAGGGCGAGATGGAGGAACTGCGGGCACGCCACAGCGCGCGGGTGTTCGTCACCAGCTCCGATCCGTCGGCACTGGCACTCGCGCTCGCCTCGCAGGGCCTCACCGACGCGCAGATGATGCCCGACGGCCGACTGGCGGTCCGGGGAGCGCCGGTCCCCACGATCGCCGCCGTCGCGACCTCGGCGGGGGTGACGATGTTCGGTGCCGACACCGAGAACGTCGACCTCGAACAGGTCTTCCTCGCGATGACGGCGGGACAGTACGCGGCGCAGCCCTTCGCGGCACCCAGCCAGTACCCGCCCGCCACCCATCCCGGAGGTCCTCGATGAGCACCCTGGTCACCTCCGAACTTCGCAAGGTCCTGACGCTGCGCTTCTGGTGGGCGCTCGCGTTGCCACCCCTGTCCATCGCCCTCTTCACGGGGACGATCTACGGCACCGTCGCCGAAGGTCTCGATGCGCTCGACTCGTCGGACCCGGTCGCCGCCGCGACGATCGCCCTGATGATCGCGATGATGGCAACCTCGCTGGCCGCCGCGGTGTTCGGTGCGATCAACGCGGGCACCGAGTTTCGTCACCACACCTTCACCCCCACCTTCCTGACCACCCGCGGACGCGATTCGGTCCTCGCCACGAAGTTCGGCGTGACCGCCCTGTTCGGATTCGGCTACGCCGTCGCGGTCGAAATCGTCACCGTCGCCTGCATGCTCGTCTTCGGTGGCGACAACGTCAGCATCGGTTCGGAGATCCTCGCGCTGCTCCCCGTCGCCGCCGTGGTCACCGCCCTCTGGGCCCTGATCGGGGCTGGCCTGAGCCTGCTGTTCGCGTCGTCCACCGCGGCATCGGTGACACTGCTCGCCTGGTTCCCCGTCGGGGAGCTGATCGCGGGGGCGATCCTGCGCAATGTCGGCGCCGAGGACGCCGTCGGCTGGCTACCGGGGGCACTGACCCTGTCGACACTGACCTTCCCCGCCGGGATCGAGTGGTTGCCGCCGTGGCAGGCAGCACTGGTCGGGCTGGCCGTGTGGACGGCCGCCGCCGTGGGACTGGGTTGGTGGACGACGAGGCGCCGCGACATCACCTGACTCCGTCGGGCCGTGTCCGACACGAGGTTTACGGTGGGAAGCAATGGCTTCCACCACGAATCGCCCCGGCTGGATCCGGCGGCTGGCCGCCGAGTGCTGGCGGCACCGATCACTGACCCTCGGTTCCCTGGCGGTCACCATGGTGGCGGCGGTCATCGACATCGCCTTCCCGCTGCTGACGCGGACGGCCGTCGACGACGCGAGCGCGGGCGTCACCGACGGCATCGCGGCGATCGCGGCCACCATCGCCGCCCTCGGTGTGGTCCGCTTCGTCTGCCAGTTCGGACGGCGAATGCTCGCGGGCAGGCTGTCCCTCGACGTCCAGCACGACCTTCGGCTCGGTTTGCTCGCGTCACTGCAGCGACTCGACGGCGCCGGCCAGGACCAGATCCGCACCGGCCAGGTGGTCTCGCGCTCCATCACCGACCTGCAACTCGTCCAGGGCCTCCTCGCGATGGTGCCGCTGTCGGCGGGGGCACTGCTGCAGTTCGTCCTCACGCTGATCGTGATGGCCTGGCTGTCACCGCTGCTCACCGTCGTCGCGCTCCTCGTCGTGCCTGCCGTGTCGCTGGTGGTGTGGCGGATTCGACCGACCCTGTTCGCCGCGACCTGGTCGTCGCAGCAGCGTGCCGCCGACCTCGCCCAGCACGTCGAGGAGACGGTGACGGGTGTGCGCGTCGTCAAGGGGTTCGGGCAGGAGACCCGCGCCGTCGGCAGGCTCGAGACACTCGGTCGCACCCTGTACGCGGAGCGCATGCGGGCCGCGCGCATCAATGCCCGCTTCACCCCGACGATGGCGGCGCTGCCGCAGTTGGGGCTGGTCGGGGTCATCGCACTCGGCGGGGTACTCGCACTGAACGGCGTCATCACGATCGGCACGTTCCTCGCGTTCGCCACCTACGTCTCGACCATGTCGAGCGTGACGCGGTTGCTGTCGTCGGTCGTGATCACCGCGCAGATGACGAGGGCCGCCGTCGAGCGGGTCCACGAGGTGATCGACACCGAACCCGGTGTCGCGGATCCACCGCACCCGACACCGCTGCCGGACGGACCGCTCGGTGTCCGGATGCGCGGGGTCACCTTCGGATTCGACGCGGACCGCCGCGTACTGGACGGGTTCGACCTCGACATCGCACCCGGCGAAACCCTCGCGGTCGTCGGCCGGGCCGGATCCGGCAAGACCACGCTGTCGCTGCTGCTGCCGCGGTTCTACGCACCGAGCGCGGGCAGCGTCGCGCTCACCGTCGGCGGTCGCGCCCACGACCTCGCGACGCTGAGTGCCGATCAGCTGCGCGAGGCCGTCGGGCTCGTGTTCGACGAGCCGTTCCTGTTCTCCGACACCGTCTCCGCGAACATCGCGCTCGGCAGGCCCGACGCGAGCGCCGAGGAGATCCGGGCCGCGGCACGGATGGCCCAGGCCGACGAGTTCATCGCGGGCCTCTCCGACGGCTACGACACGGTTGTCGGCGAACGCGGCCTGACACTCTCGGGTGGGCAGCGGCAACGTGTCGCACTGGCCCGGGCGCTGCTCGTCGATCCGCGCCTGCTGATCCTCGACGACGCGACATCCGCGGTCGATGCCGCCACCGAGGCCGCGATCTTCGACGCTCTTCGGGACCGCCGTGACCGCACCACCCTGATCCTGGCGCACCGGCGTTCGACGCTCTCGCTCGCCGACCGGGTCGCGGTCCTCGACGGGGGCCGCGTCATCGACACCGGCACCGTCGCGGAACTCGACGACCGCTGTTCCCTCTTCCGGGAACTGCTCGCCGACCCCGAGGTCGATGCCGATCCCGAGCCCGTGCGCGTCTCGATGCCCGCGGCGGAACCGGACCCGTCGCGACTGTGGCCGGACACCGTCCCCGGCTTCGCGTTCGACGCCGTCGTCACCGATGCGGTGCCGAACCGGAGTCTCACCGCGGGGGTCGGCCGCGGCGGCGGACCCGGAGGCCGCGGTGGACCGACGACGATGGGAGACGTCGCCGCCACCCCGGAACTGCGCGCCGCCGTCGCCGAGCTACCTCCCGCCACGGAACAGCCGGACCTCGACGAGGCCGAATTGCGTCGCCCTCACACGGAATTCAGGCTGACGTCGATCCTGCGACCTGTGCGCTGGATCCTCGTCGCGGTCATGGCGTGCCTGGCCGTCGACTCTCTGATCGGCATCGCGTTCCCGTCGATCGTCCGCTTCGCGATCGACCACGGCGTCACCCCCGATGATCCCGCCGCACTCTGGTCGGCGACGGCGGCCGGAGTCGGCCTGGTCGCGGTCGGCTGGGCGGTCGTCGCGGTCATGACCGTGATCACCGCACGCGCCGGCGAGAAGGTGCTCTACGGACTGCGCGTGCGCAGCTACGCGCACCTGCAACGGCTCGGGCTCGACTACTACGAGCGCGAACTGTCCGGCCGGATCATGACACGCATGACGACGGACGTCGACGCGCTGTCGACGTTCCTGCAAACCGGCCTGTCGACCGCCGTCGTCAGTGTGTTGACCGTGGTCGGGATCTCGGTGGCGCTACTGCTGACGGACGCGGCGCTCGCGCTTGTCGCACTCGCGGCCGTGCCACCGCTCGCGGTGGCGACGCTGGTGTTCCGGAGGGTGTCGTCGACCGCGTACACCGTGTCGCGGGAGAGGATCTCGGTGGTCAACGCCGACTTCCAGGAGAACGTCACCGGACTTCGGGCGGCCCAGGCCTACCGCCGGGAGGACTTCGCGGCGAGGCGGTTCGCGGAACGCGCGGACGACTACCGGCGGGCCAGGATGCGCTCCCAGACCGCCATCTCCCTGTACTTCCCGCTCATCACGCTGCTGTCCGATCTTGCCCTCGCGGCGGTCGTGTACGTCGGTGCGACGCAGATCGCGGGCGGTCACACCACCGCCGGAGTCCTGGTTGCGTTCGTGCTGTACCTGGGGTTGCTGTTCGGCCCGATCCAGCAGCTCTCCCAGGTGTTCGACGGGTACCAGCAGGCCCGCGTCGGGTTGCGGCGGATCGGCGATCTGCTGCGCACCCCCAGCTCGATCGAGACCGCCGCAACCGCCGACGCGACAGCGATCGACGGCCATCTGGTGGGAACGGTCGATTTCGACACTGTGACGTTTCGGTATCAAGGTGCTGACACCGATGCATTGGACGCAGTGAGGTTGCGAATCGAGCCGGGCACCACCGTCGCCCTGGTCGGACGCACCGGCGCGGGCAAGTCCACCGTCGTCAAACTCCTCGCCCGCTTCTACGACCCCACCGCGGGCGAAGTCCGGGTCGACGGCGTCGACCTGCGGCGTTACCCCCTTCACGAGTACCGCGGCCGACTCGGGGTGGTTCCGCAGGAAGCACACCTGTTCTCGGGGGACGTCGCCTCGAACATCGCGTACGGCCGGCCGGACGCCACCCGCGACGACATCACCGCCGCCGCCCGCGCCGTCGGCGCCCTCGACACCATCGCAGCGCTGCCAGGCGGAATGCTCACGCCGATCGGCGAGCGCGGGCAGGGGCTGTCCGCGGGGCAACGGCAGCTCGTCGCGCTCGCCCGCGCCGAACTCGTCGACCCCGACCTGCTGCTTCTCGACGAGGCGACCGCGACCCTCGATCCCGCCACCGAACGCACCGTGCTGGACGCCGGGAGCAGGCTGACCCGCAGACGTACCGCGGTGGTGGTGGCGCACCGTCTCGCCACCGCGGCACGCGCGGACATCGTCGTGGTGGTCGACCACGGACGCATCGTCGAGATCGGGTCACACTCGGAGCTGCGTCACGCCGGCGGACCGTACGAGGACCTGTGGCAGGCGACGCTCCACCGCGTCGGGAATAAACGTGCCGCCGAAGCTGTCCTCGATTAGGAGAGCTGAATGTGCCCCCAGTGACGCAGCTCACTCGTATCGCGCCCGGTGCGCAGGCGTCACGCCGGGGGACTAGCCTCGAAGTACATGCGCCGTTCGGGGACAAGAGAGAAACGAGGCGAACACCTGCCGTGAGCAGCAGTTCTACGTCACAATTCGGACAGAACCAGTGGCTTGTCGACGAGATGTACCAGCGCTTCCAGGATGATCCCTCATCCGTGGACGCGAGCTGGCACGAGTTCCTCACCGACTACAAGCCGGAAGCGCCGGCCGCGAACGGGCAGATCCCCGTGACCGCCGCCGCGACCACCACCACCAACGGATCCGCCACCAACGGTGCTGCCACCGCGCCGGCGCCGGCCGCCGCCCCGCCGGTCGCCACGCCCGCTGCGACTC
>NZ_SCOY01000021.1:0-82070 GCF_005503035.1 Rhodococcus sp. Q | reverse complement strand
CCGATGGTACTGCACTCGACAGGGTGTGGGAGAGTAGGACACCGCCGTACATAACATCCCGGGGACCCCGGAACCAGAGTTTTCTGGTTCCGGGGTTTTCGGCGTTTCAGGGGACCTTTTCCCTTTTCTCCCCGCAACTCGTCTGCGCACGGGTGTCGATGCGTGCACACCGGCAGTGCCACGCCGAACACCGCTGCGAACGAGCGAAAAGGGGTGCGCACACTGCCGTTGGCGCGACGTCCGCGCGAGCCCGGGGTGTCGCTACTCGTCGTAGAGGGATCCGAACTCGTGTGCTTCTACAAGGCGCCGGGGCGCCGTCAGACACCACGCTTCCGTGACCAGCTCGAGGAGTTCGTCGGCCTCGATTCCCTCGAGGTGCACGACGACCCAGCCGAACTGGCCGGCGGTGAACTGGACCTCGAACACTTCGGGGCGCTCGGCAACGAGGGCGATCTGCTCGTCGAGTGTGGCCTTCAGTCCGACCGTCTGCGTCTTCTCCCAGATGTAGGCGTAGCCCTTGCTACAGACCTTGAGCGCGATCCAGTTTCCCGTATCGATCTGCTCGGTTTCGGGCAAGGTCTGCAGCATTGCGAGGAACTCGTCGACGGTCACAGCCATGCCCCACGTCTACCAGAGGCGACCGACATCCGTCAGGTCACGGGGACGGGGGTGGCGAGTCTCGTCGGGACAGCACGCCCGCGAAGTAGGACCGAATCGCCCAGCGCCCACCGTTGCGACACTTCCGGTGCGGCTGCGGCAACCGTCCGCGCGGACGCGACCAGAGCGCCCGGGACCGACTTTGCCAGCTCGCACAGCCGGGCCGCCTCGTTGACCGGATCGCCGATCACGGTGTACTCGAACCGATTGCGTGCACCGATGTTCCCCGCGACCGCGATGCCGGCAGCAACACCGATCGCGGCGCTGCAGTCGGGCACTTCCACGACCAGGCGGTCACGGATCCGCCGAGCAGCTGCGAGCGCGTTGCCCTCGGGATCGTCGAGTTCGGCCGGCGCTCCGAAGATCGCGAGCGCGGCGTCGCCCTCGAACTTGTTGATCAGGCCCCCGTGGTGGTCTACCTCGTCCACCACGACCGCGAAGAAGCGGTTGAGGAGTTCGACCACCTCGCGGGGCGGACGGGTGGCGGCGATGTGCGTGGACCCGACGAGGTCGATGAAGAAGACGGCGATCTGCCGCTCCTCGCCGCCCAACTCAGGATTGCGGGCGATCGCCGCCTCCGCGACCTCCCGGCCGACATGCCTGCCGAACAGTTCCTGGATGCGTTCGCGCTCCCTCAGTCCCTCGGCCATCCGGTTGAAGCCGCTCTGCAGCTCACCCAGTTCGGTGCCGTCGTAGACGACGACCCTCGCATCGAGATTGCCCCGTTCGACTTCGGCCATCGCGCCGCGAACGGCGCGGATCGGGGCGACGGTGGCTTCCAGACCGAGCAGGGTGAGCGCGAACCCGCACGCCAGCGTGACGCCGCCGATCGCCAGGATGGACACGTTCACCTGGGTGGCGTCCTCGTCACCGCGTGCGAGGCTGAAGATTGCCACCAGCATGAGACCGAACACAGGGACGCCCGTGCCCAGCAGCCAGGCCAGCAGGCCACGCCCGGTGACGCGTGCGAAGCGCACCCGACGTGGATCACCGGCTTCCAGAGCCCGCGCGGCTGCGGGGCGAAGGGAGAATTCGCTGAGCAGGTAGCTGAAGGCGCACACGGTGACCGCGCCCATCGCGATGGTGAAGGAGACCTTGGGAATCGTCGCCGGGTCGATCAGGCCGTACGCGGTGGTGAACAGGGCAAGCCCGCCCGACCACAACACGATCTGGATGGTGGTCAGGCGCCACGGCATCGACAGGGCCGCCGTTGCCTCGCGGCGGGTGGGAGTGCGTCCCTCGACCGCCCACCTGAGGCCGCGGATTCCCATCAGAGTGCCCCACACAGTGCCGATGAGCAGCGAGGCGACGATGTAGATCGGTCCGATCACCGCCGTGACGATCCGGAACTCCGGTGTGAAGAGCTGGGGACCGGGGATCACGACGAGAAACAGGGTTCCGACGAGCAGCGTGCCGATCAGGTTGGACAGCATCAGCGATGCTGTGACCAGGATCTGGACGCGGGTCCGGCGCACGTGGGGACTCTCGTTGACGGTTCCGAGAATCGGCGATCCGAGCTGCGAGGTGGAACGGCGGAAGCGTCGCATGGTGTCGCTCACACTAGCGGCGTCGGCCAGGGCGAGCGCGCCGCCACGTGGGGCGACCATGCGGGTGTCGGCGGCCGCGTGTTCTAGGGTGGTCGACGTGCGTCTCGTGATTGCCAGCTGCCAGGTCGACTATGTCGGACGACTCACCTCTCACCTGCCGAAAGCCCGCAGGCTGCTGCTGGTGAAGTCGGACGGCTCCGTCAGCATCCATGCCGACGACCGTGCCTACAAGCCCTTGAACTGGATGAGCCCGCCGTGCTGGCTGGTCGAGAACGGCGGTGACGACGGCGCGATCCTGTGGGTGGTCACCAACAAGGCCGGTGAGGAACTGCGCATCACGATCGACGAGGTCGAGCACGACTCCTCACACGAGCTCGGTATCGATCCGGGGCTCGTCAAGGACGGTGTCGAGGCGCACTTGCAGGAACTGCTCGCCGAGCACGTCGACACTCTCGGCGAGGGGTACAGCCTCGTTCGCCGTGAGTACATGACGGCGATCGGTCCCGTCGACCTGCTGGTCAGGGACGGGGCGGGCGCAGCGGTTGCGGTCGAGATCAAGCGCCGCGGCGAGATCGACGGTGTCGAGCAGCTGACGCGATACCTGGAGTTGCTCAACCGGGATCCGCTGCTCGCACCCGTGACCGGGGTGTTCGCCGCCCAGCAGATCAAGCCGCAGGCCCGCACGCTCGCCGAGGACCGCGGAATCCGCTGTCTCACCCTCGATTACGAGGCGCTCCGGGGCATCGAGAGCACCGAGTTCCGACTGTTCTGAGATACCGGGCGGGAGGTGGTCTCGATCGGCCCACCCGATCGCGTCACTAGAGTGGAGCCATGCCCCGGCGCAACAACAATCGCAATTCTGGCGGCCCGTCACCCGTCGGGACCGGTGGGCCACGCGTGGAGGCCGGGCCCGCGGGGTATGACGACGAGCAGTACCTGGTGCGTCAGATTCCGGGCGCGCGAGCGCTCAAGACGTACCGCTGCCCGGGTTGCGATCACGAGATCAGGCCCGGCGTAGCGCACCTCGTGGCGTGGCAGGCCGACGGTCTCGGCGGGGCCGAGGACCGCCGGCACTGGCACACCGGCTGCTGGAACGGTCGTGGTTCGCGGGGCGTCACCCGGCGTTGGTCGTGACCTGTTCCGTGTCGGATTCGTCGTCGGAGAACTCGGGGTCCTCGTTCTCGAGGTCGGTGAGGTCGGACTCGTCCGAATCCAGGTCGTCCTCCACATGACTGGTGTCCCGGCCGCGCTGTGAATCGGCCTTGCCGTCGAGGAGTTCGCCCTCTCGGTTGACCGATGCGAGCATCGCAGGCACGGAATCGAGCTGACCGCGAATTCCCAGCAGCTGCGCCAGGATCCGGCCGCGGAGAACACGCAATTCCTCTGCGAGCTCCTTGGCGTGGGCGATCCGCTTGTCCGCCTGCTCGGTGGCCGTCTGCAGCCGCCGCCTCGCCTCGTTGGTGGCGTCCGTCAGGCGACGTTCGGCCTCGGCCTTGCTCGATGCCTCGAGTTCGTCGACAGCGGCGACGACCTTCGTGCGGCGCTCGCTCATGGTGATCTCGAAGTCCTGCTGGATGCTGGCGCGCTTGGCGTCCGACTCCGCTTCGAGGCGCGCCGCCTCCGACTGCGCCGCCTCGATCGTCCGGGCGGCCTCGGTGCGGGCCCGGGCCATCGTCTGCTCGTGCTCGGTTTCCATCGCGGACCGGCGGTCGTTGGTCTCGGCCAGCTTGGCCTCGTACTTGCCGCGCAGCGCCGTGGCTTCCTGCTCGGCGATGGAGATCATCTCGGCCGCGTCGGACTGTGCCTTGGCGCGAACCTCCGACGACTCGTCCGACGCGAGGCGGAGCATGCGCGAGATGCGCTCGCTCATGCCCTCGGCGGTGGTCGGCGGCACCGAGAGCCGATCGACGTCCTTCCGGAGCGAGTCGATCTCGTCGCGGGCGTCTTCGAGCTGGTGGGCGAGGTCGCGGGCCTGAGCGGCGGCGGCGTCACGGTCCGTCGCGGTCACCCGCAGTTCCGTGTCGAAGCGGTCGAAATACCGTCGAACTTCGTCCTTGTCGTATCCCTTGCGGACGATGGTGAACGGCATGCCGCCGTCGTGGTCGTAGGCCATGCGAACCAATTTACCGCTGGTCGCGGCGATGAGGGACGGCGCACGCAGGTTGTGATCTGCGACACCACGCGCCCACTTTCGCGGGCGCGTGGTGCTGTGGGTTTGCCGGGTGGTTCAGTGCGCGGGGTGCGCCGCAGGCTCCACCAGTTCGACGAGCACGCCGCCCGCGTCCTTCGGATGCATGAAGTTGATGCGGGAGTCGGCGGTGCCGCGCTTCGGTACGTCGTAGAGCAACCGGACGCCGCCGGCGCGGAGGCGCTCGGAAATCGCGTCCAGATCGGTGACGCGGTAGGCCATCTGCTGGATGCCGGGGCCGCTGCGGTCGATGAACTTCGCGATGGTGGAGTTCTCGTTCAGCGGCGCGAGGAGCTGGATCATCGGAGCGCCTGCCGGGCTGCCGGGGACGGTGAGCATCGCCTCGCGAACGCCCTGCTCCTCGTTCACCTCCTCGTGCGTGGAGACGAGGCCCAGGTGCTCGGCGTACCAGGCGAGGGCGACGTCGAGGTCGGGAACGGCGATACCGACGTGGTCGATCGCGATCACCAGGTCGGAGGCAAGGGGTGAGCCTGCAGGAGCGGAGTTCGTCATGGTCAGACGTTAGCGTTACCGTTTTGGTAGTTCTCTGTCGGCCGTGGCTTCGGTCGCCGTCGATGCTCGTGCCTGATCGTTGGAGGAATGTCGTGGCCAGTTCTGTCATCGTTGCCGGTGCTCGGACGCCGGTGGGCCGGTTGCTGGGTTCGCTGAAGGATTTCTCGGGGTCCGATCTCGGTGGCATCGCCATCAAGGGTGCATTGGAGAAAGCGGGGGTGGCCCCCGAGCAGGTCGACTACGTCATCATGGGCCAGGTCCTCACCGCTGGCGCCGGACAGATCCCCGCCCGGCAGGCAGCGGTCGCCGCGGGCATCCCGATGAGCGTGCCCGCGCTGACCATCAACAAGGTGTGCCTGTCCGGCGTCAACGCCATCGCCATGGCCGACCAGATGATCCGCGCAGGCGAGTTCGACATCGTCGTCGCCGGCGGCCAGGAGTCGATGTCCCGCGCCCCGCACATGCTCGAGAAGTCCCGCGCCGGCTTCAAGTACGGCGACGTGACCCTGCGCGATCACATGGCGTACGACGGCCTTCACGACATCTTCACCGACCAGGCGATGGGCGCCCTCACCGAATCCGCCAACTCCGACGACAAGTTCGTCACCCGGGACGCTCAGGACGCGTTCGCCGCCGCCTCCCACCAGAAGGCCGCCGCCGCCTGGAAGAACGGCATCTTCGACTCGGAGGTCGTCCCGGTCTCGATCCCGCAGCGCAAGGGCGACCCCGTCCTCTTCGCCGCTGACGAGGGTATCCGCGCCGACACCACCGCTGAGTCGCTCGGCGCCCTGCGTCCCGCGTTCTCGAAGGACGGCACCGTGACCGCCGGTTCGGCGTCGCAGATCTCCGACGGCGCCGCTGCCGTGATCGTCATGTCCAAGACCAAGGCCGAAGAACTCGGCCTCGAGTGGATCGCCGAGATCGGCGCCGCGGGCCAGGTCGCCGGACCCGACTCCACCCTTCAGTCCCAGCCCGCCAACGCCATCGCCGCGGCCTGCGCGAAGGAAGGCATCGCGCCCGCCGACCTCGACCTGATCGAGATCAACGAAGCGTTCGCCGCCGTGGGCATCGCGTCGACCCGCGAACTCGGCATCGACGCGGAGAAGGTGAACGTCAACGGCGGCGCCATCGCCCTCGGCCACCCCCTCGGCATGTCGGGGGCCCGCATCGCGCTGCACCTCGCGCTCGAACTGCAGCGTCGCGGCGGCGGTGTCGGTGCGGCTGCCCTGTGCGGCGGCGGCGGACAGGGTGACGCCCTGATCCTCCGGGTGCCCTCCAAGTAGGCGCGCGCTTCTACTCCAATCACGGCCTCGGCGCATGGCGTCGGGGCCGTGATGTCTCCCACAGCAACGACAGATCGTCGTAGAAGCCCGGCACAATGGCGGCATGGCGAACATCTTCGACCTCAGCACCCCGGCCAAGCGTTTCCGATTTGTCGCGATTCTCGAGGCGATCACCTGGGCCGGCCTGCTCATCGGTATGGCGTTCAAGTACCTGCCGGAGAACGGGAACGAGATCGGCGTGAAGATCTTCGGCCCCTTCCACGGCGGCGTGTTCGTCCTCTTCGTCATCGTTGCGCTCCTCACCGCGCGGTCCCTGAAGTGGAACCTCGTGACCACCGGCCTGGCCCTGCTCTCGAGCATCCCGCCGTTCTTCACGATCCTGTTCGAGGCGTGGGCCGTCCGGACCGGCAAGCTCGGCGAGCTGTCGGTCACGAACGCCGACACCACGGCGCCCCGCGAACTCGACACCGTCTGACCCGGTCGATCCAGTGCCCCCGGACCTGCAAGGTCCGGGGGCACAGTCGTCTTGTGACAAACTGGGCATCGTGACTCGACCCGGTTCCCGCCAGCCTGCACAACCGTCCGCCGCGATGGCGGCTGCCATGTCCGGGGCAGTGGATCTGTCCGGACTAAAGGACCGCCCCCAGCCTCCCGCGACACCCGCCGCAGGTGAGGGCCAGTCGTCCGCGCTCGCCCCGATCGTCGATGTCACCGAAGCCACCTTCGAGGCCGAGGTTCTCGAGCGGTCGATGCAGGTCGTCGTCGTCGTGGCACTGTGGTCGCCCCGCAGCGACGCGAGCATCGCGTTCTCGCGCGAACTCGAGGATCTCGCTGTGGAAGGCGACGGGACCTGGGTGCTGGCCAAGGTCGACGTCGACGCCAACATGCGCATCGCGCAGGCGTTCGGCGTGCAGGGCATCCCGACCGTCGTCGCGGTCGCGGGCGGCCAGCCGCTCGCCGACTTCCAGGGTGTGCAGCCCATCGAGGAGGTTCGCGGCTGGCTCGGGCAGGTTCTCGCCGCGACCGCGGGCAAGCTGTCGGGACCGCCGCAGGCCGAAGGTGCGGAGCCGGAGCCGGAGGATCCGCGTTTCGTCGCTGCGGAGGACGCCCTCGCGGAGGGTGACCTCGACGGTGCCGAGGCTGCGTACCAGGCGATTCTCGATGTCGAGCCCGCGAACAAGGATGCGCTCGCCGCGCTGCGACAGGTGCGGTTCCTGGCGCGCGTGCAGACGGTCGCCCCGGATGCGGTTGCTGCGGCGTCCGCCGATCCTGCGAACGTCGACGCCCAGCTGGCCGCGGCGGACGCGCTGCTCTACACGCAGCAGCCCGACGAGGCGTTCACGCTGCTGATCGCCGCGATCAAGCGGTACGTCGGTGACGACAAGACAACGGTGCGGACCCGTCTGCTGGAACTCTTCGAGCTCTTCGACCCCGCCGACCCGATCGTGGTCGCCGCGCGTCGCAAGCTCGCGTCCGCTCTCTACTAGCCGTAGCGGTTGGTGCAGGCGTCGCGGCCACCGAGGACGCCGGCGCGAAACGCGTCGACGCGGGCGAAGCCGCTCGGCACCGTGTTGCCGTCGACATCGCTGGCCATCACGCCGTCGGTGAGGAGGCCGGAGACCGCCTCGTCCAGGTCGCCGGGCGACAGCGTGGGCGAGCCCCCTGCGGCGGTGGCTGAGGTCCACACCCCGGACAGGCAGGCCGCGCGCAGTGCTGTCTTCGGTTCGGTGAGTGAATCACCCACCTGCTGCTGGACCGCGAGCGTGAATCGGGACGCAACCAGGACGTAGGCGCCGAAGTCGCCACGGACGTCGACGGATAGTTCGTCGGCCCCGCCACCCGCGGGGTCGACGTCGTACGGCGTTCCGCGGTCGATCAGTTCCGGCATCGAGACCCCGATGGTTCGGGTGGCCGGACAGTACGAGACGGGCTCGGTCGAGGTTGCGTCCGGGCATCCGGTGTCGGCGCCGGTGTAGACCACCTTCGGTGGCTGCGGCAACGCGAACTCCGACTGGAGAGAATCGACGATCACACCGATCGCCTCCTCGGTGACGGGCATTTCGCCGGTCTCCCCGGGGCGGGTGAACTGCTGGGGGAGTTGAGCGCGGCGGGCGTCGACTTCGGCCTCGTCGATTCTGCTGCACGCCCGAGCTCCGTCGGTGAATCCGATCTGGAACGCGGTGACACGCTCGAATGCGGTGCCGTGCACGCCTTCCGGGTCGTTCGGATCGGTGTCGCGGACGGCGACCATCGCCGCCATCACCGAGTTCAATCCGTCGGACGTGTTGAGTGTGAAGTGATTCGACCGACCGGCCGCGACGTGCCGCATGTAGGCGCCCGCGAAACAGTCGGCCTGCTGTTCGAGGACGAGCGTGGGGGAGTCGGCACCGGCGAGTCCGGAGTCGTGCTGGACGGCGTGACCGTATTCGTGCGCGATGACCATGACGACGGCCATCGGTCCGAAGGTCTCCATCAGCATCGGGAGCAGGACTGCGCGATCCCACCCGATCGAGCCGTCCCGAGTGCAGTAGCCGGCGTTGACGACTCCGTAGGTGCCGTCGCCGCAGAATCGGCTCGACCGTTCGACTGTCGGGTCCCACGACATGAGATCTGTCACCGGGCGGAACTCGCCCGCGAACACCGCCGGATACTCGGTGGACCAGAACGCGGCGAGATCGTCGATGGCCGAGGTGGCGAGTGTGTCGGCATCCGATCCGTCTGCCCCACGCACCGACAGTGTCGAATGCGGAGCGCCCGGCCTGGGGCCGCTCGGTCCACCGGTGGCGGGCAGGCCCGCAACGGTGAACGGGTCGTCGTAGATCGACACCGCGTGACCGGCGACGACCTGCGTGCATCCCGCCAGTATCGCGGCGGCACCTGCCACCGCGACGGCAACCAGCAGTGCGCGCCTCATCGCGGTTCCCGACGAATCCAGATGGCACTGTTCGCGGGCAGGGTCACCTCCGCGGAGGCGGGTCGACCGTGCCAGGGGGACGTCGTCGCGGTGACCTCGCCGAAGTTTCCGAGCCCCGAACCGTGGTAGGCGGCGGCGTCGGTGTTGAGGATCTCGCGCCACGGTCCGGGTTCCGGAAGCCCGACGCGATATCGATCGTGTGACGTGCCCGCGAAATTGAACAGGCAGGCGACGATCGAGCCGTCGGTGCCGTACCGCAGGAAGCTGAGCACGTTGTTCTCGGTGTCGTTGGCGTCGATCCAGGAGTAGCCGCCGGGCGAGGCGTCGAGGGTCCACAGTGCCGGCGACGACCGGTAGACCGCGTTGAGGTCGCGCACCATCGTCAGCACACCTCGTTGCAGCGCACCGGTGTTCGGGTCGTCGAGTTGCCCCCAGTCGAGTCCCCGCTCCTCGGACCACTCGGTGCGTTGACCGAATTCCTGCCCCATGAACAGCAGCTGCTTGCCGGGATGCGACCACATGTAGGCCAGGAGGGCGCGGACCCCCGCGGCCTTGGCTGCGTCGTCCCCCGGCATGCGTGTCCACAGCGTGCCCTTGCCGTGCACCACCTCGTCGTGGCTGATCGGCAGCAGGAAGTGCTCGCTCCAGGCGTACATGAGGGAGAAGGTGATCTCGTGGTGGTGGAAGCTGCGGTGCACGGGGTCGTGGCCCAGGTACCCGAGGGTGTCGTGCATCCAGCCCATGTTCCACTTCATGGAGAATCCGAGTCCACCGACGGTGGTCGAGCGGGTGACGCCGGGCCAGGACGTCGACTCCTCCGCGATCGTCACGACCCCGGGATGGTGCTTGTGCACCGTCGCGTTCATCTCCTGCAGGAAGGAGACGGCCTCGAGGTTCTCCCTGCCGCCGTGGATGTTCGGCGTCCACTGGCCTGCCGGACGTGAGTAGTCCAGGTACAGCATCGAGGCGACGGCGTCGACGCGGAGACCGTCGACGTGGAACTGGTCGATCCAGAACAGGGCGTTGGCGACGAGGAAGTTGCGTACCTCGGGGCGTCCGAAGTCGAAAACATAGGTGCCCCAGTCGAGTTGTTCGCCGCGCCTGGGGTCGGCGTGTTCGTACAGCGGCTCGCCGTCGAATCGTGCCAGCGCCCAGTCGTCCTTGGGGAAGTGCGCGGGCACCCAGTCGACGATCACGCCGATTCCGGCCCCGTGCAGGTGATCGACGAACGCCCTGAAGTCGTCGGGTGACCCGAAGCGGGCCGTCGGTGCGTAGTACGAGGTGACCTGATAGCCCCACGACCCGCCGTAAGGGTGCTCGGCGACCGGCAGGAGTTCGACATGGGTGAAGCCGCACTCGAGGACGTACTCCGACAGTTGTTCCGCCAGATCGCGATAGGAGAGTCCCGGTCGCCACGAGCCCAGATGGACCTCGTAGACGCTCATCGGTTCCTGATTCGGTTCGCGACGGGATCGCGCCGCCAGCCACTCCGAGTCGTTCCAGGCGTACGAGGACAGGGTGACGCGGGACGCCGTCGCGGGCGGAACCTCGGTGGCGAACGCCATCGGATCGGCCTTGTCCCGCACCGACCCGTCGCGGCAGTGCACCCGGAACTTGTACAGGTCGCCGGGGCCGACGTCGGGTACGAACACCTCCCATACTCCGGTGGAGCCCAGGACGCGCATCGGCGTCCGGCCCCCCCACCCGTCGAAGTCGCCCATCACAGTGACCCCGAGCGCGTTCGGCGCCCACACCGCGAACGACACACCGGTGACGTCGCCGTCGGGAGTGTTGTAGCTGCGGGGATGTGCGCCCAGAACGTCCCAGAGGCGTTCGTGGCGCCCCTCGCTCAGCAGGTGCAGGTCGAGATCGCCGAGGGTGGGCAGGAATCGGTACCCGTCGGCGACGACGATCGTGTGACCGCCCGGATACTCGACGACGAGGCGGTAGTCGATGAGGTTCTCGACGGGAACGACGCCGCCGAACACCCCGTCGCCGAGGTCGGTCAGCATGTGGTCGGCGCCGCCGACGCGGGCCGCCACCGAAACGGCATGCGGCCGCAGTGCACGGATCACGGTGCCGCCCGGGTGGGCGTGCGCGCCGAGGATGGCGTGCGGGTCGTGGTGGGTGCCCGCGACGAGCCGAGCGAGGTCGTCCGGGTTGGGCGCGGAGCCGACGCGCGCCGTCGTGGGGCTCACGAGACCGGGGGGCGGTGCCCCAGGTGTAGGCGCTCCGGATAGGGGATCGGGGGCAGCGCGAGCACGTGCGCGACCGCCCGCCACGGTTCGAGACGCACGAAATTGGTCTGGCCCCAGTCGTACTGCTCACCGGAGACCTCGTCGAGAACCGTGATGCGGTCGTGCCAGTCGCGTCCGATGGCGGGCATGTCCAGCCAGATCGTGCCGTCCTCCGCGCCATACGGATTGAGGTTGACCACGGTCAGGACCGCGTCGCCGGTGACGGGATCGAATTTCGAATACGCGATCAACGAGTCGTTGTCGACGTGATGGAAGGTGATGTTGCGCAACTGCTGCAGTGCGGGATGCGCCCTACGGATCTTGTTGAGGGTGGTGATCCACGGTTCGAGTGATTCGCCGCGGGCGCGCGCGCCGTCGAAGTCGCGGGGACGGAGCTGGTACTTCTCGGAGTCGAGGTACTCCTCGCTGCCGGGTCGGAGGGGAATGTGTTCGTACAGTTCGTATCCCGAGTAGACGCCCCAGGTCGGTGCGAGAGTGGCGGCGAGCGCGGCGCGCAGGGCGAACATGCCCGGGCCCCCGACCTGGAGGCTCTCGTGCAGGATGTCCGGCGTGTTGACGAACAGGTTCGGCCGGGCCTCATCTGCTTTCGCGGCGAGCTCGAGGCCGAAGTCGATCAGCTCCTGCTTGTGCACCCGCCACGTGAAATACGTGTAGGACTGGGTGAATCCGCGCTTGGCGAGTCCGTACATGCGAGCGGGGCGGGTGAACGCCTCCGACAGGAACAGCACGTCGGGGTCGCTCGCCTTGACCTCCGCGATCAACCACTCCCAGAAGTCCGGCGGCTTCGTGTGGGGGTTGTCGACTCGGAAGATCTTGACCCCCTTCGAGATCCAGAACCGAACCACGCGCAACACCTCGGTGTAGATGCCGTCGCGGTCGTCGTCGAAGTTGACGGGGTAGATGTCCTGGTACTTCTTCGGCGGGTTCTCGGCGAACGCGATCGTGCCGTCCGGGAGGACCGTGAACCACTCCGGATGGGCTGCGGCCCAGGGATGGTCGGGAGCACACTGCAGTGCCAGGTCGAGGGCGACCTCGAGTCCGAGCTTGGCGGCGCGGGTGACGAACGCACGGAAATCTCGCATCGTCCCGAGTTCGGGGTGGATCGCGTCGTGGCCGCCCTCGGCGGCGCCGATCGCCCACGGTGACCCGACGTCATCGGGTCCCGGGGTGAGGGTGTTGTTCGGCCCCTTCCGGTTCACCCTGCCGATCGGGTGGATCGGCGGCAGGTACACAACGTCGAATCCCATCGCGGCGATGCGAGGAAGGTCGTTGGCTGCGGTCGCGAAGGTTCCGTGGCGCGGCCGTCCCTCGGCGTCCCAACCGCCAGTGGAGCGGGGGAAGAACTCGTACCAGGACCCGAACAGCGCCCGGCTGCGGTCGACGAGCACCGGCAGCGCCCGTCCGCGGGTCACGAGGTCGCGCAGGGGATGGGTGCGCAGCAGGTCCGTGACACCGGGCGCGAACGCGGGAGCGACCCGTTCCGGCAGGTGGGCGCCGCTGCGCAGTGCCGCGGCCACCGCCAGGCACCGCGGTCGGTCTCCCCGCGGGACAGCCCTCGCCGCCCGCTCGAACAACCTGGCTCCGATCTCGAGATCGTTCGCCAGTTCGGCAGGACCCTGGCCGGCGGCAAGTTTGGCCTCGACGGCGCCGCGCCACGTCGTGACGGGGTCGCTCCACCCCTCGACGCGGTACGTCCAGGTGCCCGGGCAGGTCGGGGTGAACATCGCGGCGAACGTGTCCGGCAACGGACCGGGCAGCATCGGGATGCGGATGCTGCGCGTGAACCCCGGCCCCCGGACGGCCAGGGTCGCGGCGACGGCGTCGTGGCCGTCCCGCCACACCGTTGCGGACACGGGGAAGGTCTCGCCCACGACGGCTTTCGCCGGGTAGCGTCCGCCCGCGATCTCGGGGACGACGTCGTCGATACCTATCCGCCCGGTCATGCCCGAGACACTACGGGGTTCCGTGGGGTGCCCGCTCGCGACGAAGCCCTTTCACCAGGCGCCGGTCGTCCCGGTCACACGACAGGACCGAAAGCGGCCCGATCTGTAGTCTTCGCCAGGTGAAAGCCTTGCGTCGGTTCACCGTCCGCGCCCACCTGCCTGCCCGGCTGTCCGCTCTCGGGCAGCTGTCGACCAATCTGCGCTGGTCCTGGCACCCGCCCACTCAGGACCTGTTCGCGCGCATCGATCCGGAACTCTGGACGCAGGTACGCCACGACCCGGTCCGGATGCTCGGTGAGGTCGCGCCCGGGCGGCTCGACGAACTCGCCGCCGACGATGCCTTCGTCGCCGAACTGGATCGGCTCGAGGCCGACCTCGTCGACTACCTCGACCGCCCGCGCTGGTACCAGAACCAGCAGGCCAAGGGTGTGGACCTGGCCAGTGGGATCGCGTACTTCTCAATGGAGTTCGGCGTCACCGAGGTCCTGCCCAACTACTCGGGCGGCCTCGGCATCCTGGCCGGCGACCACCTCAAGGCGGCGTCCGACCTGGGAGTGCCGCTGATCGGCGTCGGGCTGCTGTACCGGTCCGGGTACTTCCGCCAGTCACTGACCGCCGACGGCTGGCAGTCCGAGCACTATCCGTCGCTCGACCCGCAGGGGCTGCCCCTCCGCCTGCTCACGGAGCCGGAGTCGGGGGCGGCCGTCCTGCTGCACGTGGCGATGCCCGGCGGCCGGGTGCTGCGGGCGCGCGTGTGGATCGCGCAGGTCGGCCGGGTGCCGCTGCTGCTGCTGGACTCCGACATCGCGGAGAACGACGCCGAACTGCGTGGGGTCACCGACCGGCTCTACGGCGGGGACCAGGACCATCGGATCAAGCAGGAGATCCTCGCGGGGATCGGTGGCGTGCGGGCGGTGCGCGCATACACCCGGTCCGAGGGGCTCGCGGACCCCGAGGTGTTTCACATGAACGAGGGACACGCGGGTTTCCTCGGCGCCGAACGGATCCGGGAGCTCGTGACGGGCACCGGCCTCGACTTCGACGAGGCGCTCGCCGCGGTGCGGGCCGCAACGGTCTTCACCACGCACACGCCGGTTCCCGCCGGAATCGACCGGTTCCCGCTCGACCTCGTCCGCCACTACTTCGCCGGAAGTGAAGGCGGCAACGACTCGTCGCTGCTGCCCGGTCTCGGCGTCGATCGCATCCTCGACCTGGGCAGGGAGACCGATCCGTCGGTCTTCAACATGGCGCACATGGGCCTGCGGCTCGGCCAGCGGGCCAACGGGGTCTCGAAGCTCCACGGCATCGTCAGCCGAGGCATGTTCAACGGACTGTGGCAGGGCTTCGACACCGACGAGGTGCCGATCGGATCGGTCACGAACGGGGTGCACGCGCCGACGTGGGCGGCGCGGGAGTGGATGGACCTCGCGCACCGCGCCGTCGGGCCGGAACTCGTCGAGGAGGCTCGCGGCTGGGAGCAGCTGCAGGAGATCGGCGCCGACGAGCTGTGGGCCACCCGCAACGCCCTGCGCGGGCAACTCGTCGACGAGGTCCGTCGTCGGGTGCGGGCGTCGTGGGTAGAGCGCGGAGCGAGCGAAGCCGAACTGGGTTGGACCTCGGAGGTTTTCGACCCGAACGTGTTGACCGTCGGATTCGCGCGACGGGTGCCCACCTACAAGCGCCTCACCCTGATGCTGCGTGACCCGGAGCGGCTTCGCGCCCTGCTGCTCGACGAGGAGCGGCCGCTGCAGCTCGTCGTCGCGGGCAAGAGTCATCCCGCGGACGAGGGCGGGAAGGCGCTGATCCAGCAGGTCGTCCGGTTCGCCGACGAGCACGACGTGCGGCACCGGATCGTGTTCCTGCCGGACTACGACATGTCGATGGCGCGGTACCTCTACTGGGGTTGCGACGTGTGGCTCAACAACCCGCTGCGCCCGCTCGAGGCATGCGGTACGTCGGGCATGAAGTCGGCGCTCAACGGTGGACTCAACCTGTCGATCCGCGACGGGTGGTGGGACGAGATGTTCGACGGCGAGAACGGCTGGGCCATCCCGACCGCCGACGGCGTGCAGGACGAGACCCGCCGCGACGACCTCGAGGCGAACGCCATGTACGACCTGCTCGAGCAGTCGGTGCTGCCGAAGTTCTACGACCGCGGTTCCGACGGGGTGCCGGCGCGGTGGGTGGAGATGGTGCGACACACGTTGCAGACGCTCGGCCCGAAGGTGTTGGCGTCGCGCATGGTTCGCGACTACGTCGTCGACCTGTACGCGCCTGCGGCGGCCGCATCGAGGACCGTTGTCGCCGACAGCTATGCGGGTGCGAAGAGGCTCGCCGTGTACCGGGCGCGGGTCGCGGCGCAGTGGCCGGGCGTGCAGGTGGTGCAGGTGGACAGTTCCGGTCTCCCCGACACACCCGTGATCGGTGCCGACCTGTCACTGCGCGCCTACGTCCGGTTGGGCGAGCTCGACCCGTCCGAGGTCACGGTGCAGGCGGTTCTCGGCAGGGTCGGGCCCGACGAGGACCTGACCGATGTGGTGACCGTCCCGATGACGCATGTCGGAGTCGAGGAACTCGGCCACGTGTACGTCGTCGACACGGCGTTGCCGTTGTCGGGAGCGGTCGGCTACACGGTGCGGGTGCTGCCACACCACGAGCTGCTGGCGAGCGACGCCGAGCTCGGCCTGGTGTCGGTTCCGGCGGGCTAGCAGGCTCCGAGGAAGTGCGGCCCCGGCGGCGTTGAATCCACACATTCCGTGGACACCGCCGCCGGGGAGCGGGTGCCGCTGCCCACGACAACGGCGGTGTTCACGGTGATGGCGCGGTCAGCCGCCCGCGAGTCGCTCGAGGGCCTTGTGGACGATCTGCGGATCGGACGTCTCCCAGAACGGCGGAAGTGAGGCGCGTAGGTAGCCGCCGTACCGCGCCGTCGCCAGCCGCGAATCGAGCACCGCGACGACGCCCTTGTCGTCGGTGCTGCGCAGGAGACGGCCGACACCCTGAGCGAGGAGCAGCGCCGCATGATTCGCCGCGACAGCGAGAAAGCCGTTGCCGCCGCGTGATTCGACGGCACGTTGACGCGCCGCGAGCAGCGGATCGTCCGGCCGTGGGAAGGGGATCCGGTCCAGGATCACCAGTGACAGCGACGGACCGGGAACATCCACGCCCTGCCACAGCGACAAGGTGCCGAACAGCGATGTCGCCTCGTCCTCCGCGAACTTGCGCACCAGCTGTCCCGTAGCGTCCTCGCCCTGGCACAGCACCGGTGTGCTCAGACGCGAACGCATCTCCGCGGCCGCTGCCTTCGCCGCCCGCGTCGACGAGAACAGGCCAAGGGTGCGGCCACCCGCGGCGGCGACCAACGCCTCGATCTCGTCGAGCACACGCGGGGTCAGTCCGTCGCGGCCCGGCGGC
This sequence comes from Rhodococcus sp. Q, assembly GCF_005503035.1. Lineage (NCBI taxonomy): Bacteria > Bacillati > Actinomycetota > Actinomycetes > Mycobacteriales > Nocardiaceae > Rhodococcus > Rhodococcus sp. Q. The sequence continues at coordinate 65,353 of NZ_SCOY01000021.1, read as the reverse complement.
GGAAGATGCTTGGCCACGTACAGGATTCCTGCCTTGGCGTGGTCGAACGGTGATCCGACGTCGAGTGCGTTCCACTTGACCGTCGACTCGTCGGATGGTGCCTCCGTTGCCGTCGCCATCGCGGTGTCGCTGCGCACCGGCGCCTGAGCGGGCAGGCCCCAGTCCACGGCGAGACCGTCGAACGAGCCACCGACCGTCAGCGTCGCCGACGTCAGCACCACCGTCGACTCGTCGAACAGACGCGAGCGCAGCAGACCACCGACGGACAGTGGGGCGATCCGCACGAGTTTGCCGCGACGCTCCTCGTCGGCGAGCCACACCACGTCCCTGCGCTTGGCGGGATCGGGTTCGTCGAACGCGGTCAGCACGCGAACCGCGCTGTCGTGCACCTCGTCGACCGCCGCGAGCGCGGCCGTCCGGGCCGCCGCCGACTCCGGGTCCGCCGCCGCCTGGCCCGGCCGGGACGGCCCGATGGCGGTCCGCACCGCCCACGCCGCGTCGCGGACCAGCGCCAACGCCTGCCCGGCGCCGTCCGGCAGATGCTCCCAGCGTCCCGCGGGCAGCTCGTCGAGGATCGCCGTCCACGCCTCGGACGACGCCTCCAGCCGGTCCGCATCCTGCTCCTCGACCAGCTTCCCGCAGCGCCGCGCCGCGGCGCTGATCGTCGCGGGCGCCAACTCCGCCGTCGCGACACCGGTGACGCGGTCCACAAGTTCGTGCGCCTCGTCGATCACCACCACGTCGTGTTCGGGCAGCACCGCGATCCCCGAGATCGCGTCGATCGCCAGCAACGCATGGTTGGTGACCACGATGTCGACCCGCGAACTCTCGAGCCGGGCTCGCTCCGCGAAGCAGTCCTCGCCGATCGGGCAGCGCGCCTTGCCGAGGCATTCGCGGGAGGTGACGCTGACCTGCCGCCACGCCTGGTCGCTGACGCCGGGCACGACCTCGTCGCGATCCCCGGTCTCGGTGTCCGAGGACCATGCGGTCAGTCGCTTCACTTCGCGGCCCAGTCGCGACACCGCGAACGCGTCGAACAGTTCGGCCTCCGCGGCCGGCTCGTCCGCCATGCCGCTGTGCACCTTGTTCATACACAGGTAGTTGTTGCGCCCCTTGAGGATCGCGAACCGCGGCTCCCGGCCGAGTGGCTTCTTCAGCGCCTTCGCCAACCGGGGCAGATCCCGGTCGACCAGCTGACGCTGCAGCGCGATCGTCGCCGTCGAGATCACCACCGTGCGCCCCGACTCCACCGCGTGCCGCACACTCGGCACCAGGTAGGCCAGCGACTTGCCGGTACCGGTACCCGCCTGCACCGCGAGATGTTCGCCCGACTCGATCGCATGCGCGACCGCCGATGCCATCGTCAGCTGGTTCCGGCGTTCGGCGCCGCCGAGCGCGTGCACCGCCTCGGACAGCAACTCGGGGACGGTGGGGAGTTCAGGCACCCGACAAGGCTACTGCCCGCGGATCGGCGCGCGCCCACCACTCGTCCCGCGACGCGGCGGGGGAGCCGACCAGCCGACGAGAGTGACGCCGGCGTTCTGCATCGCGGTCAGGGCCGTCCGGACCGTGTCCGGTGACACCGCGGCCGTGTAGTCGAGCAGCACCCGTGTGTCGAAGCCCTCCCGGACCGCATCCATCGCAGTCGCGCGCACGCAGTGGTCGGTGGCGATGCCGACGATGTCGACCGCGTCGATGCCGTGGTCCTGCAGCCAGTCCGTCAACGAGTCGCCGTCGTCCGAGGCTCCCTCGAATCCCGAGTACGCCGCCGCGAAGTTGCCCTTGCCGAACACCTCCTGCACCGCGGAGGTGTCGAGCGCCGGATGGAACTCCGTCCCCGGCGTCCCCACGACGCAATGCGGCGGCCAGCTGTCCCGGTAGTCGGGGTTGTCGGAGAAGTGCGGCCCCGGATCGATGTGACGGTCCGCCGTCGCGACCACCGCCGCGTACTCGGGGCGGCCCGGCGACGCCAGGTACTCGGTGACGGCTTCCGCGACCGCGGCGCCACCGGTGACCGCCAACGATCCGCCCTCGCAGAAGTCGTTCTGCACGTCCACGATCACCAGTGCCCGCGAAGTCCTCGTCATGACCCCATCCTTCCCCGTTGCGCGTCAGTCGACGAAACGGGTGGGAACAGCAGGATCGCCGTTCGACAGCTTGAGGCCCTCCCACGGCAGGCTCACCAGATTCGACGCCACCAGGTCCCGCGCATCCGCCAGCCCCGGCAGGTCACGCTCGAACTCTCCGCCGCGGACCATGGGGACCATCAGCGGTCGGTCGACGAGACCCTCGACCACCGGGGCCGCCGAGCCCGCGGGGTACACGACCTCCTCGACGATCGTCCCCGTGGGCCTCGCGAGTCGGACCGCGTTCTTGGTGCCACCACGCGACGCCTTCTGGCTGCTGCGTTTGGCGACCGGGATCCCGTCCACCTCCACCAGCTTGTAGACCATGCCTGCCGTCGGCGCGCCCGACCCGGTGACCAGGGCCGTACCCACGCCGTACGTGTCGACCGGCTCGGCTCGCAACGCCGCGATCGCGTACTCGTCCAGGTCGCCCGAGACCACGATCTTCGTGTTCGTCGCGCCGAGCGAGTCGAGCTGCGCTCGGACCTGACGCGCCCATTCCCCGAGGTCACCGGAGTCGATGCGAACCCCGCCGAGCTCGGGCCCGGCCACCTCGATCGCCGTCCGGACACCCTCGGTGATGTCGTAGGTGTCGACGAGCAGCGTGGTGCCGACACCGAGTTTCGCAACCTGGCCGCGGAACGCCGCCGCCTCGTCCGGGCCCTCGCCGGTGGTGTGCAGCAGCGTGTACGCGTGCGCGCTCGTGCCTGCCCCGGGAACCCCGTACCGGCGGACCGCCTCGAGATTCGAGGTCGCGTCGAAACCGGCCAGGTACGCCGCGCGGGAGCAGGCGACGGCGGCCTCCTCGTGCGCGCGCCGCGACCCCATCTCGATCAGCTTGCGGCCGCCGGCGGCACTGACCATCCGCGCCGCTGCCGACGCGATCGCACTGTCGTGATTGAGGATCGACAGGACCAGCGTCTCGAGCAGAACGCACTCCGCGAACGTCCCCCGAACCGACAGGATCGGCGACCCCGGAAAGTACAGTTCGCCCTCGCGGTACCCGTCGACGTCGCCGCCGAATCGGTAGTCGCGCAGCCAGGCGAGTGTCGCGTCGTCGAGGAAGCGCGACGCGACCGCCAGTTCGGGTTCACCGAAACGGAATCGTGCCAGCGCATCCAGCACTCGGCTCACGCCGCCAACGACGCCGTACCGGCGGCCGGCGGGCAGTTTGCGGGCGAACACCTCGAACGTGCACCGGCGATGCGCGGACCCGTCGGCGAGCGCCGCCGCCAGCATCGTCAACTCGTACTGGTCGGTGAGCAGCGCGGTACTGGTCGCGGGCGCAGACCACTGGGAGTTCGTCACCGGGCCCACCCTACGAGCACCACGGTATTGACCGCTCGGTGTTCAATTGGCCCGGATTGCGTCGTAGTCTGGAGTCATGGCTCCGCGCCCGTACCCCACGCTCATGGCCGTGCCGATGGCGAACATGCCGACCCCGGCACCGACCGTGCTGCCCGAGCAGGCCGAGGTGACGGACGAGGACGAGGCGCTCAACCGTCCCTGGGTGACCGTGGTGTGGGACGATCCCGTCAACCTCATGCACTATGTGACATTCATCTTCCAGAAGCTGTTCGGCTACAGCAAGGCCAAGGCCACGGATCTGATGATGCAGGTGCACAAGGAGGGCAAGGCCGTCGTGTCGTCCGGGTCTCGGGACAAGATGGAGCACGACGTCCAGCGACTGCACGCCGCCGGCCTGTGGGCGACGATGCAGCGGGACAGCTGACGGCGCCGGCCGTCGCCCGACTTCACCGCCGATTCTCAGTTACGCAGGAAGGGTCACCAGGTATTTCGACGTGCGCACATGGAGCCGAAAGAACTCGCTGAGCGGGGTCAAGATCCGATCCGAGATGGACGCACGCGAGGCCTCGGTCCTGCGATCGCTGGTGACGTCGGTCCTCGGCCTCCTCGCAGACCGATCGGCGTCCGCCCCGACGGACGACCTGACCGAACTCACCGGCCTGCGAACCGGTAACCCGACCACGCCGACCGATGCCACGGTCGCCCGCCTCCTGCCCGACTTCTTCGGAACCGGCCGCGACGCCGTCGACCCCGATTCCCGCGACGCCAACGACAACGGGGCGCTGCGCAGCCTCTACGAGCCCGACATCATCGACGCCAAGGTCGCGGCCGGCTCGACGATCCTGCGGACCGTTCCCGTCGAGGGCGGCAAGGTCGTGCTCACCCCCGAACAGGCCGAGCAGTGGCTGTACGGGCTCAACGACATCCGTTTGGCGCTCGGCACCACCATCGGCATCGACGCGGACACCCCCGACGAACTCGACCCCGACGACCCGCGGGCGCCACACCTCGACGTCTACCACTGGCTGACGTGGATGCAGGACTCCCTCGTGCAGGTCCTGCTGCCGTGACGCGGAGGAGCGGGGCACTCACCGACGTGACGGGCCTGCTCGTCGGGCACCATCACGAACTCGACGACGACGCGACCCTCGGGTCCGGTCGCGCGACCGGCTGCACCGTCGTCCTCGCGCCGGACGGCGCCACCGCGGCCGTCGACGTGCGAGGCGGTGGTCCAGGCACCCGCGAGACGGATCTGCTGGATCCGAGTCACAGCGTCCAGAAGGTCGACGCGATCCTCCTCACCGGCGGCAGCGCGTACGGTCTCGCGGCGGCCGACGGGGTGATGCGCTGGCTCGAGGAACACGGCCGGGGGATCCCGATGGACGCCGACGGCCACGTGGTCCCGATCGTGCCGGGCGCGGTCATCTTCGATCTGCCGGTCGGGGAGTGGTCCGCCCGTCCCACCGCCGACCACGGCTTCCTCGCGGCCGGCGCCGCCGGAGTCGACGTCGCGCGAGGCTCGGTCGGCGCGGGGACCGGGGCCCGCGCAGGAACCCTCAAGGGCGGCGTCGGCACCGCGAGCGTCGTCCTGGGGGCGGGGCCTGCAGCCGGGGTCACGGTCGCGGCGCTGGTGGTCGCGAATCCCGTCGGCTCGGTTTTCGATCCGGGAACCGGTCTGCCCTGGGGCGTCACGCCCACCGAGGCCGCCGCGTGGGGGCTCCGAGTGCCCGACCCGGAAGAACTCGAGGCGGCGCTCGCGCTCGGCGACAAGGGCACCGTCCTCAACACCACGATCGGAGTCGTCGCCACCGATGCCCCGCTGGGCAAGGCCGCGTGCCGACGTGTTGCCGTCGCCGGACACGACGGGCTCGCACGCGCGATCCGGCCCGCCCACTCGCCTCTCGACGGCGACACCCTGTTCGCGCTCGCCACCGGCACGCGGGAGCTTCCGGCCGAATCGGCCGTGCCGCCTGCCTTCCCGGCGGACCTTCCCGCCCTCGCGGCGATCTGCACGGCAGCCGCGGACGTGGTCGCGGACGCCATCGTCGACGCCGTCCTCACCGCCACCGCCGTCGCCGGAATCCCCAGCTATCGGGACCGGTTCCCGTCGGCGTTCGACGTCTGACGAAGCCGCCGCCCGGTGTCGGACGGAATCGGTACGCTCGGGTTATGACCCTTCCGGTCCCCGGACCCTCGAATCTTCCTGCGGCCCCGGCCGACCGACCGCAGTGGCAGCAGGCCGCGATAGCGATCAGCGCCTTCGTCGTCGGGCTCTACGTCCTCGAGTTCATCGACATGATCCTCGGCAACGAGCTCGACGGCGGCGGCATCGAACCACGAACCCTGGACGGACTGTGGGGAGTGCTGTTCGCGCCGGTTCTGCACTACGGGTGGGGACATCTCGTCGCGAACACCATTCCGCTGCTGGTGCTCGGGTTCTTCGTGATGTTGTCGGGCATCGGGCGTGGGTTTGCCGCCACCGGCATCATCTGGGTCGTCGGGGGAGTGGGAACGTGGCTGGTCGGGGGCTCGGGGACGAACCACATCGGCGCGTCCATCCTGATCTTCGGCTGGCTCACCTACCTGATCACCCGCGGCCTGTTCACCCGGCACTTCGGGCAGCTCGCGCTCGGCGTGGTCATTCTCTTCCTCTACGGCGGAATGCTGTGGGGTGTGCTGCCCAGTGATCCACGGGTGTCGTGGCAGGGCCACCTGTTCGGTGCCATCGGCGGAGTCGTGGCGGCGTGGGTACTCGCGTCCGACGTCCGTGCGACACGCGCAGCGAAGGCAGTGACGCGGTAGTTCCCAGAGCGCTGTCGAGGGCACGTCGGCCGAGGGTGTGACGGCAGGCGCAGCGTCCCCGTCCCTCCGGCTTCGTCTCGAATCGGCCCGAACCTTTTTCGAGACCGGTCGGTCGTGGCAGCATGACCCTATGCGCATCACCGTCCTGGGTTGTTCGGGCAGTGTCGGTGGACCCGACTCGCCTGCGTCGGGCTACCTGCTGACCGCACCGGACACCCCGCCGGCAGTCATCGACTTCGGTCCCGGCGTGCTCGGTGCACTCCAGCGGTACGAGGACCCGGGATCGGTGTCGATCTTCCTGACGCACCTGCACGCCGACCACTGCCTCGACCTGCCCGGTCTGCTCGTGTGGCGTCGCTACCATCCGAACCCGCCCACCGGCCGGGCGATCATCTACGGGCCGACCGACAGCCACCACCGGATCGGCGTCGCCTCCGCCGAGTGCGCGGGCGATCTCGACGACATCTCCGACACCATCGACCTGCGGACGCTGTCCGACGGTCAGGTCGTCGACTACGGTGCGCTCACCGTGAAGTCGGTTCGCGTCTACCACCCGCCGGAGGCGTACGGGTTGCGGTTCACCGACCCCGACGGGCGCACCCTCGTCTACACCGGAGACACCGGCATGTGCGACGAAGTCGTCGAACTGGCCCGCGATGCCGACATGTTGCTGTCCGAGGCGTCATGGACGCATTCCCCGGACCGCCCCAAAGGTATCCACCTGTCCGGCACCGAGGCGGGCCAACTCGCCACGCGGGCAGGCGTCAAGGAACTGCTGCTCACCCACATCCCGCCGTGGACGTCCCGTGAGGACGTCATCGCCGAGGCGAAGGCCGCGTTCGCGGGGCCCGTGCACGCCGTGAGTGCCGGAGACGTCTTCGACATCTGACGACACCCCTCCCGACTCCCACTCGGCGCCCCTGCCACCCGGAGAGTCGGGAGACGCGCCCCGGGCAGCTAGGCTCACCGGGGTGAGCAGACGACTGGACGGTAGGGCGGACGACGAGCTCCGCGACGTGAAGATCACCCGAGGATTCACCAACCATCCCGCGGGATCGGTGCTGGTCGAGTTCGGGAACACCCGTGTGATGTGCACCGCGAGTGTCGAGGAGGGTGTCCCGCGCTGGCGCAAGGGATCCGGATTGGGCTGGTTGACCGCCGAATACGCGATGCTGCCCGCCGCCACCCACACCCGCAGCGGCCGCGAGTCCGTCAAGGGCAAGGTCGGCGGCCGCACCCAGGAGATCAGCCGACTCGTCGGCCGCTCCCTGCGCGCGTGCATCGACCTCGCTGCCATTGGTGAGAACACCATCGCGATCGACTGTGACGTCCTGCAGGCCGACGGCGGTACCCGCACCGCGGCCATCACCGGTGCCTACGTCGCGCTCGTCGACGCCGTCACCTACCTGCGTGCTGCGGAGTTGCTGTCCGATCCGCAGCCGATCTCCTGCGCGATCGCCGCCGTCAGCGTCGGTGTCGTCGACGGCCGTGTCCGACTCGACCTGCCGTACGAAGAGGATTCGCGCGCCGAGGTCGACATGAACGTCGTCGCCACCGACACCGGCACCCTCGTGGAGATCCAGGGCACCGGTGAGGGAGCGACCTTCCCGCGCACCACCCTCGACAAGCTCCTCGATTCCGCGCTCGCCGGCTGTGAGCAGCTGTTCGAGATCCAGAAGGCGGCCCTGGCGCTGCCGTATCCCGGTGAGTTGCCCGAGCCGAAGACTCCCGAGAAGAAGAAGTTCGGTGGCTGACATCCGCGTCCTCGTCGCGTCCCGGAACGCCAAGAAACTCAAGGAGTTGCGGCGGGTCCTCGAATCGGCGGGCGTCGTGGGCATCCAACTGGTGGGGTTGAACGAGGTCCCGGAGTTTCCCGAGACCCCGGAGACCGGCGCGACCTTCGAGGAGAACGCGCTCGTCAAGGCCCGCGACGGCGCCGCGGCCACGGGACTGCCGTGCGTCGCCGACGACTCCGGTCTCGAGGTCGATGCGTTGAACGCCATGCCCGGTGTCCTGTCGGCGCGGTGGTCGGGAACGCACGGTGACGACGCCGCCAACACGGCCCTCGTCCTGGCCCAGTTGTCGGACACGCCCGACGAGCGACGCGGTGCGGCCTTCGTGTCCGCGTGCGCGCTGGTCGTGCCGGGCGGTGTCGAGCGGGTCGTCCGCGGCACCTGGCCCGGTTCCATCGCCCGCGTACCGCGTGGGGATGGCGGCTTCGGCTACGACCCCGTCTTCGTGCCCGAGGGCGACGAGCGGTCGGCGGCAGAGCTCACGCCGGAGGAGAAGGACGCGGCTTCGCACCGGGGGCGCGCACTCGCGCAACTGGTGCCCGACCTCGCCGAGCTGGTGTCCTGATCCGCTCCGTGAATCGGCTGGTTGTGGCACGATCGCCGCGACCGCCATCGACGGCGGGCCCACGAGAAAGGTGAGCGAGATGTCGCCGATGATGGTTCCGCAGACTCCGTGCCAGTGGCTGACCTACCTGGTCGCGATGATCACCGGACAGCCGGTGATCATGAATCTCACCGAGTCCTGACGAATCGAGAACGGATCGGCCCCCGCACTGCGCGGGCCGATCCGTTCTCGTGTCCGTGGGGTGGTGCTACACGCCGAAGTCGCGCTTGACCTGCTGCGTCCGCTGGTGCTCGACGAAGAACGACAGGAACGGCACGGTGCCCGCGAGCAGGGTGCCGACGGTGCGGCCGACGGGCCAGCGGACCTTCACCGCGAGATCCATCGTGAGGATCAGGTACACGAAATAGACCCAGCCGTGGACGATCGCGATCCACCCCGGCAGGTCCTCGACCTTGAAGATGTACTTGGCGACCATCTCGGCGGTCAGTACGAGCAGCCAGACGCCGGTCGCGTAGGCGAGCACCCGGTACCGCAGCAGTGCGCCCGCGATCTTCTTGGTGTCGCGGGCGGGTGCGGTGGTCGTGGCGGTCTCGTCGGGGGCCGTGCTCACGTGCTGCTCCTATCGGCCTCGCTCGCTCGGAGCTGCGCGAGGTAGTTGTTGTACGCCTGGTGGGCCTCGTCGCCGGGATTGTCGGCGTCGAGGGACTCGGCAGCGTGGGTGGTGCGCTGAGGCAGGAGGTCCGCCGGAATCTCGCGCTGCTCGTCCCCGTGGACGATTCGCTGCTGGTCCTCGGGATCGGTGTCTTCCAGCTGCACGAAACGCCGGTACGCGTAGACCACGAAGGCCGCGAACAGCGGCCACTGGAATGCGTAGCCGAGGTTCTGGCCGGTGCCTCCGACGGCTTCGAAGCGCGTCCACTGCCAGTATCCCAACGCGAGGCACGCGGTCGCCGCGACGATGACGAACACGATCAGTGCTGGTCGACGGCTGGGGGATGTACGGGCCACACCACGACGGTACCCGAGGTGGACAGGGGTTCCGCTGGTGGTGGGGGAGTCGGCCGTCACATTCGGGCCGCCACTTCGTGACGGGTCGGTCGATCCTGACGGCCGCTCTCCACCCGACCCGCGACGTGGGCCTCCGCGATGCCACCGAGCAGGCCCGCGAGGTCACTTACGCCAGAACAGATGGTGCGTCACGCCGCTCGGACTGGGCACGACGTCGAGGTGGAACCTGTCGAGGAGCTCGTCGGGTGAGTCCCAGAGTCGCAGCCCGGATCCGAGCTGCACTGGTGACACCGCCACGTGCATGGTGTCGACGAGGTCTGCGTCGAGGAACTGTCGGATGGTCGTGACGCCGCCGCCGAGCCTGACGTCCTTACCCCCGGCCGCCTTCCGAGCCTGCTCGAGGACGGTGGCGGGGTCACCGTCGACGAAGTGGAAGGTGGTGTCGGAGAGCGTGAAGGACGGCCGCTCGTGGTGGGTCATGACGAACACCGGGGTGCGGAATGGCGGCTCGTCTCCCCACCAGCCGCGCCATTCGTGGTCGCCCCAAGGTCCTCGGTGGGGACCGAACTTGTTGCGCCCCATGATCTCGGCTCCGATGTTGCGGGCGTAGTCCCGCGTCAGGTAGTCGTCGAGTCCACGACTGCCGCCGGGGTCGGTGCGCATGGGCCAGCTGGCGGTTGCGCCTGCCCAGGCGAACATGGCACCGGGGTCGAGGCCGAACGGGCTTTCCAGGCTCTGGTGCTCACCGGCACCGATCCCATCGCTCGAGATGTTGAAGTTCTGGACTCTCAGCAACTGTTCCACTTGGTTCTCCCGCGGTCGTCACGACGGATGCGGAAGGTAGACCACGAGGCGGTCGGAAACTCATCGGCGCGCTGGGGCTCCCCTGCGAGTGTGCGCGTCCCGACCAGAGGTCGGAACCAAATGCTCTTGTGCGCGAGGGGGGACTCGAACCCCCACGTCCGAAGACACCAGGACCTAAACCTGACGCGGCTGCCAATTACGCCACTCGCGCGTGCCGCAACAGACTATGCCACGACGCCGCGGCCGCCCGAATCGGACGATCGGGCGCCGGAATCGTCGCACGAGGCGGGGCGCCGAAGGTAAAGGCCGGTGCCGACCCGAATCGTGAATATAACGGTCTGATAACGATCAACGTGAGGGATTCCTCAGGTTTGCTACTCGCGGGTACTCGGCGCTGCCAGCGCCTTTGTTTCTTACTCAAAAGTCACTTGGACGCTCGTCCTGTGATCCGCGTCACGCCTACTACCTGGTAGGACGCCGAACCCGGACAGTAAACGTGAGGAATTCCTCATGATCGTGTGCGACTCTGGTCCCACCCCCGAAGGAACCATCCGCGAGCGCAGCGGCGCGCTCGGCGGTGAGTTTGTGACGTCGGTGGGTTCCGACCAGGAGAGGACCATCCAGCGTGACGATCGACGAGAGCACACCTCTGGGCAGTGGCGACGGAGCCGGTGGATCCCGCTTCGCGCCGACTCGGCCGGACGCCGCGAAGTCGCCTCTGCGTGACCGCATCGCCGCCGGCGAACCGTACGCGCTCGCCTTCGGCGGCCAGGGCGCGGCATGGCTCGACTCCCTCGAAGAACTGATCCGCGACAACGGACTCGAACCCGACCTCACCGACCTGGTCAACCAGGCTGCTGCGCTGGTCGCCCCCGTCGCCCAGGACCTGCTCGTGGTCAGGTCCATCGGATTCGACCCCATCGGCTGGATCCTCGAGCGTGACGTCGCCGACGAGGACGCCACCGACGCAGGCCCCTCCGCCGAGGCGCTGACCTCCGCATCCGTGTCGATGCCCGGCGTTCTTCTCACCCAGCTCGCCGCACTGCGCGCGCTCCGCCTGCAGGGCCTCGACCCGGCGCAGGTCGCACCGGTCGCGGTGATCGGCCATTCGCAGGGCGTCGTCGCATCCGACTCCGTCGCCGACGGTGGCGAGTCCGACGGCGAACTGCTCGCCATCTCCCAGCTCATCGGCGCAGCCGCGGTGCTCGTCGGCCGACGTCGAGGGATCGTCGGCAGTGGCGAGCGCTCGCCGATGCTCGCCGTCTCCGACGTCGACCCGGCACGCATGCAGGCTGTCGTGGACGAGATCGCTGCCGCCGTGAGCGCCGAGAGCGCTCCCGTGTTGGCGATCCGCAACGGCCGCCGCCGCGTCGTCATCTCGGGTCCGCCCGCACAGCTCACCCGCGTACAGCAGCGGGCCGAGCAGATCGCCGCGGAGGAGTCCGCCGAGCGCGAGGCCAAGAAGCGCGGCGGCAACGTGTTCTCCCCGATCTTCGAGCCGGTCTCCGTCGAGGTCGGCTTCCACCATCCCGCGTTCGCCGACGCCGTCGACATCGTCGGGTCATGGGCTGCCCGCTGTGGTCTCGACGTCGATCGTGCCGCGCGTCTGGCCCGCGCCTGCCTGACCGACCCCGTCGACTGGGTTGCCGAGGTCGATTCCGCTGTTGCCGCCGGCGCCGCCTGGATCCTGGACCTCGGTCCCGGCGAACTGTTGACCCGCATGACGACGGGACCGCTGCGCGGCAGCGGTGTCGGCATCGTCGCCGCATCGACGCGCGCCGGCCAGCGCAGCCTGCTCACCCCTGGTGCCGCGCCCGAGCGGCCCGCGCCGTGGGCCGCGTTCCGCCCGACCCTGGTCACGCTTCCCGACGGCAAGGTCGCGGTCGAGACCTCGTTCACCAAGCTCACCGGACGCTCGCCGATCCTGCTCGCGGGCATGACCCCGACCACCGTCGACCCGAAGATCGTCGCCGCGGCCGCGAATGCCGGTCACTGGGCCGAGCTCGCCGGTGGCGGCCAGGTCACCGAGAAGATCTTCGCCGACCACGTCGCCGAGCTGTCGACCCTGCTCGAGCCCGGTCGCGCGGTGCAGTTCAACTCGATGTTCCTCGACCCGTACCTGTGGAAGCTGCACGTCGGTGGCAAGCGCCTGGTTCCCAAGGCCCGCGCGGCGGGTGCGCCGTTCGACGGCGTCGTCGTCACGGCAGGCATTCCGGAGCTCGAGGAAGCCGTCACGATCATCGGTGACCTGCAGGACTCCGGCATCACGCATGTCGCGTTCAAGCCCGGCACCGTCGCGCAGATCAAGTCCGTCATCCGGATCGCCGCCGAGGTTCCCGACTTCCCTGTGATCGCGCACATCGAGGGCGGGCGCGCCGGTGGCCACCACTCGTGGGAGGACCTCGACGACCTGCTGCTCGCCACCTACGCCGAGCTGCGGACGCGTCCGAACCTCGTCGTGTGCGTCGGCGGCGGTATCGGCACCCCCGAGCGGGCCGCCGACTACCTCACCGGCCGCTGGTCCGAGCAGCTCGGATACCCGGCGATGCCGGTGGACGGCATCCTGGTCGGCACGGCCGCGATGGCGACCCTCGAGGCGACCACCTCGCCCGACGTCAAGCAGATGCTGGTTGACACCCCCGGTACCCCCGACTGGGTCGCCGCGGGTACCGCGAACGGCGGCATGGCCTCCGGCCGCAGCCAGCTCGGCGCCGACATCCACGAGATCGACAACGCCGCGTCCCGTACCGGCCGCCTCCTCGACGAGGTCGCGGGTGACGAGAAGGCCGTCGCGAAGCGTCGCGACGAGATCGTCGCCGCCCTCGACGGGACCGCGAAGCCGTACTTCGGTGACGTCGAGACGATGACGTACGAGCGGTGGCTGCGTCGCTACCTGGAGCTCGCCGTCGGCATCGACTCGGCGAAGGAATTCGACTGCGGCACCGACTGGGCGCTGGCGTATGCCGACGCCACCGAGTCGGTGTGGATCGACATCACGTGGCGCGACCGGTTCGCGCAGATGCTGCAGCGCGCCGAGGCCCGACTGCACCGCAACGACCGCGGCCCGATCGTCACGCAGTTCGCGGACGAGCAGATCCTCGAGCGCCCCGAGGCCGCGCTGTGCACGCTGCGCGCCTGCTTCCCGGACGCCGGAACCACCGTGCTGCACCCCGCCGACGTCGCGTTCTTCGTCGCACTCTGCAAGACGCCGGGCAAGCCGGTGAACTTCGTGCCGGTCGTCGACAAGGACGTCCGCCGCTGGTGGCGGTCCGACTCGCTGTGGCAGGCCCACGACCCGCGCTACTCCGCGGACCAGGTGTGCATCATCCCCGGCACCGTCGCCGTCGCGGGCATCACGCGGGCCGACGAGCCGGTCGGCGAGCTGCTGGACCGGTTCGAGAAGGCCACCACCGACGAGCTCCTCGCCGCGGGCACCACTCCGGTGGCCGTGGCCGGTCGTCGCCGCTCCGACGCGGCAGGTGTGTTCGGGCTCGTGCTCGGCGCCCCCGACGTGCTCTGGGCCTCGCGCCTGACCCGGAACCCCGTGCACCGCCTCGGCGATCCCGAGGCGTGGACCGTCACCGGCGCCGATGCCGCGCACGCCACCACCGGTGCGACCCTGCGTCTGCTGGGTGACGACCGGGTCGAACTGCGGGTGCCGCTCGTCGGCGACCGCGCGGTCACCATCGCGATAACGGTTCCCGGATCCACCCATGACGGCGGCGCGCCCGTCGTCACCGCGGAGGATGCCGAGGCCGCCATGTCGGCGCTCCTCGCCGTCGCTGCCGGGCAGGACCTGCCGACGGTCAAGGGTGACGTCGCGCGACTGAACGTCGCGTGGATCCCCGACCTCGTGGCCGACCATTCCGGTGTCACCGCAGCAGGTCTGCCGACGTCGCTGGTGCCCGGCACGTCCGCCGTGCCCGACGTGCTCGTGGGTGCCTGCTGGCCCGCCGTGTTCGCGGTTCTCGGTGCGGCACAGACCGACACCGGTGTGCACGCCATCGAGGGCATGCTCGACCTCGTCCACCTCGACCACGCGGTGAACCTCGTCGACGCCATTCCCACCGACGCCGCCGTGCTGACGGTGAAGGCCGAGGGCGCATCCGTCGTCGACACCGACCTGGGGCGTGTCGTCGAGGTCCGCGTCGAGGTCGGCGCCATGCGCGGCGAACAGGGCGCGGCCGCTCCCGTGTTCGCGACGATGGTCGAGCGGTTCGCGATCCGCGGCCGCAGCGGCAAGGCCGAGCTGGCCGATCCGCAGCGCGCGGGCGGTTCGCTCTCCGGCGACGCCGTCGACACTCCGCGCCGTCGCCGTCGCCAGACCACCGTCGTCGCTCCGCGGCACATGGCCGCGTTCGCGCAGGTCTCCGGCGACCACAACCCGATCCACACGTCCGACAACGCCGCGCTGCTGGCGGGACTCGGCAGCCCGATCGTGCACGGCATGTGGCTCTCGGCCGCCGCGCAGCAGGTCGTCGTCGCAGTCGACCCGGAGGCCACCGTGCCTGCGCGCCGCCTGACCGCGTGGACCGCCCGATTCCTCGGCATGGTCCGGCCCGGCGCTCTGATCGACGTCCGCGTCGACCGGATCGCGCACGACTCCGGCGCCGAGATCGTCGAGGTCGGCTGCCGCGTCGACGGTGAGCTGGTGATGGTCGCGACCGGCCGCACCGCCGCCCCGAAGACGGTGTACGCGTTCCCCGGCCAGGGCATTCAGCGTCCCGGTATGGGCCTCGACGCCCGGGCACGGTCGAAGGCCGCCCGCGAGATCTGGGACCGTGCCGACAAGCACACCCGCGAGACGCTCGGCTTCTCGATCCTCGCCATCGTCCGGGACAACCCGACCGTCGTGAAGGCTCGCGGCGTCACCCACAAGCACCCGGACGGCGTGCTGCACCTGACGCAGTTCACCCAGGTCGCGATGGCCGTTCTCGGTGTCGCGCAGGTCGCGGAGCTGCGTGAGTCGGGCGCCTTCGTCGAGGGCTCCTACCTGGCCGGTCACTCCGTCGGTGAGTACAACGCGCTCGCCGCGGTCGCCGGTGTGCTGCCGCTCGAGGCGGTGCTCGAGGTCGTGTTCCAGCGCGGTTCGGCGATGCACGCGCTCGTTCCGCGGGACGCTCAGGGCCGCTCGAACTACCGGCTGGCCGCGATCCGCCCGTCCCAGTTCGGTGTCGACGATGCCGACCTGGAGGCCTTCGTCGGCGGCGTCGCCGAGGAGTCCGGCGAGTTCCTGCAGATCGTGAACCTGAACCTGCGCGGCTCGCAGTACGCGATCGCAGGCACCGTCGCGGGCCTCGACGCCCTCGAGAAGGAGATCGACCGCAAGCGCGCCGAGATCGGCGGCAAGCGGGCGTTCATCGTCATCCCCGGCATCGACGTGCCGTTCCACTCGAACGTGCTGCGCGGCGGCGTCGACGACTTCCGTGAGCGGCTGCTCAAGCTGCTGCCGGAAGAGATCGATCCGGCCATCCTCATCGGCCGCTACATCCCGAACCTGGTACCGAAGCCGTTCAACCTGGGACGAGACTTCATCCAGGAGATCGCGGACCTGGTGCCCTCGCAGCAGCTGAACGACGTTCTCGCGGACTTCGACTCCTGGTCCGCGCAGCCCGTCGCGCTGACCCGCGTCGTGCTCGCCGAGCTGCTGGCGTGGCAGTTCGCGAGCCCGGTTCGCTGGATCGAGACGCAGGACCTGCTGTTCTCGGAGGAGGTCGACGGCGGACTCGGCATCGAGCGGTTCGTCGAGATCGGCCTGGCCGCGACCCCGACGGTCGCGAACCTGGCGTCGCAGACGCTGAAGCTGCCGGGTCGCGTCGGAGCTCCGGTCGAGGTGCTCAACATCGAGCGTGAGGCCGGCGTCGTGTACTCCACGGACACCGACCCGGCGCCGGTCGAGGACGACGAGCCGGTCGCGGCTCCGTCGGCTCCGGCCGCCGAGGCGTCCGCTCCGGCCGCGGCCCCCGTCGCGGCCCCGGCCGCACCGTCCGGAGGCCCGCGTCCCGACGACATCGCGTTCGCGGCGTCCGATGCCACCAACGTGCTGATCGCGCTGTGGACGAAGCTGCGTCCGGACCAGATCGGTCCCGCCGACACGATCGAGGCGCTGTGCGACGGCGTCTCCTCGCGCCGCAACCAGCTGCTCGTCGACCTCGGTTCCGAGCTGTCGCTCGGCGCGATCGACGGTGCCGCGGACGCCGACATGGGTTCGCTCGCCGTCACCGTCAACAAGCTGGCCCGTACCTACAAGCCGTTCGGCCCGGTGCTGTCGGACTCGCTGAACGATCACCTGCGCAAGGTGTTCGGCCCGTCCGGCAAGCGTCCGGCCGCGATCGCGGACCGCGTCACCAAGGTGTGGGAGCTCGGTGCGGGCTGGGCGAGCCACGTCACCGCCGAGGTCGCACTCGGCACCAGGGACGGCTCCAGCGTCCGTGGTGGCTCGATGGGTGGCCTGCACGAGGGTGCGTTGGCCGACGGCAACGCGGTGGACGCGGTCGTCGACGCAGCCGTGCAGTCGGTGGCGGCGCGCCGCGGTGTCGCGGTGTCGATGCCGTCGGCAGGCGGCGGTGCCGGTGGCACCGTCGACGCGGCTGCACTCGGTGAGTTCACCGAGCACATCACCGGACGCAACGGCGTTCTCGCCTCGGCGGCCCGGCTGGTTCTCGAGCAGCTCGGTCTGTCCGAGCAGCCTGCCGCGACGTCCGGCGACGCCGACACCGAGCTGGTCGACCTGGTCTCCGCGGAGCTCGGCTCCGACTGGCCGCGTCTGGTCGCTCCGGCGTTCGACGCACGCAAGGCGCTTCTCCTCGACGACCGGTGGGCGACCGCCCGCGAGGATCTGGCCCGGCTGTGGATCGGTGACCACGCGACCGTCGTCTCGGTCACGGACGCCGACTTCACCGGCGCCGGACCGGCCGTCGCCGCGCACGCCGACTGGTGGCGTCGTCGCGCCGAGGCCGAGGGCCGCGAGGAACTCGTCGGTGTCTACGCGACGATCGCGGAGGCAGCTCAGGTCAAGGACGCGTTCAGCGGACAGTGGTCGGATCAGGTCGCCGTCGTCACCGGCGCCAGCAAGGGCTCGATCGCCGCGTCGGTCACCGGCCAGCTGCTGCGCGGCGGTGCGACCGTGTTCGTCACCACCTCCCGTCTGGACGACCAGCGGGTCGGCTTCTACCGGAAGCTGTACCGCGACAACGCCCGTGCCGGTGCGTCGCTGTGGGTCGTTCCGGCCAACATGGCGTCCTACACCGACGTCGATGCCCTGATCGAGTGGATCGGTGAGGAGCAGACGGAGACCGCGGGTGGCGCCAAGAAGCTCGTCAAGGAGGCCGCGACCCCGACCCTGCTGTTCCCGTTCGCCGCACCTCGGGTGATGGGCGAGCTCTCCGACGCGGGCGCGCGTGCCGAGATGGAGATGCGGGTCCTGTTGTGGTCGGTCGAGCGCCTGGTCGCCGGCCTGTCCGCGATCGGCTACGACCGCGACGTCGACACCCACCTGCACGTGGTGCTGCCCGGTTCGCCGAACCGCGGCCTGTTCGGCGGCGACGGCGCGTACGGCGAGTCGAAGGCGGCGCTCGACGCCCTCGTCGGTCGTTGGAACGCCGAGCGCAGCTGGGCCGAGCGCGTCACGCTCGTCCATGCGCTGATCGGGTGGGTGCGCGGCACCGGCCTGATGGGCGGCAACGACCCGATGGTCGACGCCGTCGAGGCCAAGGGTGTGCGTACCTGGTCGACGGACGAGATGGCCGAACAGCTGCTCGGCGCCTGCACCGCGGAGACGGTGAAGCAGGCGGCGGTGGCGCCGGTGTCGCTCGACCTCACCGGTGGGCTCGGCGACGCCAAGCTCGACCTGGTCGCGCTGTCCCGTGCGGCGGCGGAAGCCGAGGCCGAGAAGGACTCGGAGGCGGACGAATCCGCGGAGGAAACCATCTCCGCGCTGCCCGCGCCGCCGCGGATCGTCGACGAGCTGCCCGCGCCTGCGTGGCCGGAGCTCGACGTGACTCCCGCGGATCTGGTCGTCATCGTCGGCGCAGGTGAGCTCGGCCCGTACGGCTCCGCGCGCACCCGGTTCGAGATGGAGGTCGACGAGCAGCTCTCGGCGGCAGGCGTTCTCGAACTGGCCTGGAACACCGGTCTCATCGGTTGGGAACAGGACCCGCAGCCCGGCTGGTACGACGCCGAGAGCGGCGAGCTGGTTCCCGAAGAGGAGATCGCGGACCGCTACCACGACATCGTCGTCGAGCGCTGCGGCATCCGACGGTACGTCGACGAGGGCGCGATGGTGGAGAACACCATGCCGCTGATGACGTCGGTGTTCCTCGACAACGACCTGACCTTCGTCGTCGGGTCCGAGGCCGAGGCGCAGGCGTTCGTGGACTCCGATCCGGAGCACACGACCCTGTCCCAGCAGCCCGACAGCGGCGACTGGCAGGTCACCCGCAAGGCGGGCACCGAGATCCGGGTGCCGCGCAAGGCGAAGTTGACCCGTACCGTCGGCGGCCAGATCCCGACCGGGTTCGACGTCACGACGTGGGGCATCCCCGCCGACATGGCCGGGTCCGTCGACCGGGTCGGTCTGTGGAACCTGGTGACCACGGTCGACGCGTTCCTGACCAGTGGCTTCACCCCGTCGGAGCTGCTGCGCTGGGTGCACCCGTCCACGGTCGCGAACACGCAGGGCACCGGCATGGGCGGCATGACGTCGATGCGCTCGCTCTACATCGACACCCTGCTCGGGGAGTCGCGGCAGAACGACATCCTGCAGGAGGCGCTGCCGAACGTCATCGCCGCGCACGTCATGCAGTCGTACGTCGGCGGCTACGGCGCGATGGTGCACCCGGTTGCTGCGTGCGCCACGGCCGCGGTGTCCGTCGAGGAAGGCGTCGACAAGATCCGCCTCGGCAAGGCGACCTTCGCGGTGGCCGGCGGCTTCGACGACCTCGGAATCGAGGGCATCGTCGGATTCGGTGACATGTCGGCGACCGCGAAGTCGGAGGAGATGACCGCCAAGGGCATCAGCGATCGCCGGTTCTCGCGGGCCAACGACCGCCGTCGCGGCGGGTTCGTCGAGTCCGCTGGTGGTGGCACCATCCTCCTGGCCCGCGGTGACGTGGCCCTGGAGATGGGCCTGCCGGTCCTCGGTGTGGTCGCGTGGGCGGGTTCGTTCGCCGACGGCGTTCACACCTCGATCCCGGCGCCCGGCATCGGTGCACTCGGCGCGGGCCGCGGCGGGCAGGACTCGCAGCTGGCGTTGTCGCTGAACGCGCTCGGTGTCACCGCGGACGACATCTCGGTGATCTCGAAGCACGACACGTCGACGGCCGCGAACGACCCGAACGAGGCCGAACTGCACGAACGGCTCGCCGCGGCGCTGGGCCGCAGCGACGGCGCCCCGCTGTTCGTCGTCTCGCAGAAGACCCTCACCGGTCACGCGAAGGGCGGCGCGGCGGCGTTCCAGCTGATCGGGCTCTGCCAGGTGCTCGCGCAGGGCGTCGTGCCGCCGAACCGCAGCCTCGACTGCGTCGACGACAAGATGGCCGAGTTCTCGCACCTGGTCTGGCCGCGGGAGCCGCTGCGCTTCGGCGGACAGTTCCCGCTCAAGGCCGGTCTGCTCACCAGCCTCGGCTTCGGTCACGTCTCCGGGCTGATCGCGGTCGTGCACCCGCAGGCGTTCACCGAGTCGGTACCCGCTGATCGCCGGGATGCGTACCTCGAGCAGGCACAGAAGCGCACGGTCGACGGGCAGCGTCGCCTGGCGGCGGCGATGTGCGGCGGAGCCGACCTGTACGAGCGGCCCGCGGACCGCCGATTCGGTGGAGATGCGGTGCCGGCGAAGGCGGCCCGTGAACTCGAGGCGGACGTGCTGCTCTCGGAGGCGGCCCGCCTCGGTGACGGCGACGTCTACCGGTCCGGTCTGCCGGGGTGCAAGTAGATGGCCATCCTCGGAATCGGCTTCGACCTGGTGACGGTGTCGGAGTTCGCGGAGCAGTTGTCCCGGCCGGGAACGGCGATGAAGTCGAGCTTCCGGCCGGGGGAGCGCCGCTACTGCGAGGCCAAGGCCGACCCCGCCCGGCACTACGCGGTCCGGTGGGCGGCGAAGGAGGCGGTCATCAAGGCGTGGGCGTCCTCGCGGTTCGCGCGGCCGCCCGCCGTGGGTGACAACGCCTACGTGCAGGTCGAGGTCGTCAACGACGCCTGGGGTCGGCCGTCGATCAAGCTGCACGACGAGGCCGCGCAGTTCCTGCCCGGCGCGATCATCCACCTGTCCCTCACGCACGACGGGGACATGGCGGGTGCGATGGTCGTGATCGAGGAACCCGACCTGGTGGCGCCGGTCGCACGCTGACCCGACAACAACGCTGCGGGCCCGTCGGTGGAATCGTCCACCGGCGGGCCCGCAGCGCGGTCAGGCCTCGACGGAGTGCCGACCGGCGCGGCTGCCCGAGTAGGCCGCGCGGCGGGCGTCGGCGACCCACTGTGGCCACATTTCCAGTCCCTCCGGGCGATGGAGCACGGGGTCGAAGTCCGGGTGGTCCTCGTCGTCCACGGACAGCGGAGTCTCGAGCGACAGTCGCCCCGCCGGTGTGGTGTCGGTCCGGGAGTGCGCCAGCGACAGGGTGAAGTGCAGCGGGTCGGCGGTGGACAGCGCACTCAGCGATGCCGTGCGCGGCTGACCCGCTTCCGGGGTGGCGAGGACCCAGGTCGGGGAGTCGTTGTCGGGGGTGCGAAACGCGTTGAGGCTGCTGTACTGCGCGGTGGACCAGCCGAGGGCCGGACAGGGCAGGAACCGGGTGACCGGATCCGTTGACGCGAGCAGCAGGTCCCACGGTCCCGCTGCCAGGTGGAGTCGGACGGAGAGTCCGAGAACGTCCGGTATCGCGCCCGGGAGCCCGATGCCCCGCGAGAGCCGGACGGTGACCGGTACCCGTCCTTGGACGGGCCACCAGTGGGAACCGAGTTCCGCATGCCCGCGAGCCATCACGCCGTGGGCGTGGAATACCCGAGCACGGCGCAGCGTCGACGCGAGGGCGAAGGGCACTCGGAGTGCGGTGTCGATGTAGTTCATGACAGTCGCGGTACCCGAATCCGCGGGGTCCCAACCCGACGTCAGTGTTCCTGACTGGTTCGGGACTCCTTCTCCGCGACGAGGAGGTACGCGGCCATCAGGCGCTTCAGCTCGGCGACCGCCTCCGAGTGTTGTTGGCCGTCCTGCACGGAGAAGTTGAGCATGGAGTAGACGACGTGGACGAGCACCTCGGCCATCATGATCCGGCGGTCCCGGGGGGTACGCGGCGTCAGCGGGGCGAGCATCGTTGCGATCTTCTCGGCGAGCTGCTTCTCACTGATCTTGCCGGTGGCGCGGGTCGACGGCGTCGACTGCATCGCCAGCCACACCTCGCGACGCGACGGGTCGGACGTCCACAGCTTCGCGAGATGGTCGACGAAGCTGTCGAGGAATCGGAGCCAGTCGAGTGACGGGATGACACCGTCGAACTGTTCCAGCTCGTCCCGTACGGACGCGAAGTCCTGCCGGTTGAGCTCGCAGACGATGACGTACTTGTTGGCGAAGAACTGGTAGAGGGTGCCGATCGGGACGTCGGCGCGGGAGGCGACCTCCTCGCAGGTGAACGACTCGAACCCGACCTCCGTCAGCAGGTCGCGCGACGCAGCCAGCAAGCCGTCGAACTTGCGTCGGCTGCGTTCCTGCGTCGGGCGTTTGCGGGGCAGCAGTTCCTGCGGGACATCGGTGGTCGGGTCGTCGCTCGCATTGTCGGCCGCTGCCAGGGCCGGGTCCGCTCGACGCGAGGCTCGGCTGCTGGTGATGGACTCCACCTACCCAGGTTAACCGGCTGCTGTCAGGATTCGATGAACCCCGAGGTCTGGTGTTTCTCCCGGTACCGCCAACTCCGCTAGCGCTGCACTCGCCGCCGATACAACACGGCCGACCAGGCGGTTCCCGCCACGGCGATCGCGACGCACCACGCGACGGCGAGGCCGGCGTCGGAACCGATCCCCGTGCCGGTCAGTAGTCCGCGAACCGTCTCGATGATCGGCGTGACGGGTTGGTTCTCGGCGAAGCCCTGCAGCCAGGTCGGCATCGACTCGGCGGGAACGAACGCACTGGAGACGTAGGGCACGAACATGATGACGAACGTGAACCCGCCGGCGGCCTCGGGCGTCCTGGCCACGAGTCCGAGCGCTGCCGACAGGGCGGAGACCGCGAACAGGAACAGCGAGAGCACCCCGAGGACGCCGAGCCACCGCAGCGGGTCGGTGGTGGGGCGAAAGCCCATCACGACGGCGACACCGACGACGAGCGCCGTGGTGAGCAGGTTGCGCGCGACGCTGGCCAGGACGTGGCCGGTGAGGAAGGCGGACTGGGCGACGGGAAGGGTGCGGAAGCGGTCGACGATGCCCTCGGTCATGTCGGTGGACACGCTGATCGCGGTCGTGGACGAGCCGTATGCGGCGCAGAGCAGGACGATCCCCGGGACGACGTAGTCGAGATACTCGGTGCCCGTGTCGATCGCGCCGCCGAACACGTAGACGAAGAGCAGCATGAGCACGATCGGTAGTGCGAGCGCCATGATCACCGAGTCGGGACTGCGGAGCAGGTGGGTCAGGTTGCGGCGCAGCATGATCGCGCCGTCGGTGACGGCGCCGGGAAGGGTGGGGGTGCTCATCGGGCAGCCGCTTTCGTGGTGGTGGGCTCATCGGTGCGCCGTGAGCCGGTGAGGGCGAAGAAGACGTCGTCGAGGTTCGGCGTGTGCAGTGCCACCCGGTCGACGGTGAGCTCGTCGTCGACCCGGCCGAGCAGGGCGCGAAGGGACGCGATGCTGCCGTCCGTCGGCACTGTCAACGCGAGCGCGTCCGCGTCGACCGCCGAATCGGGCAGGGCGTCCGCGGCGCGTCGGAGGTCGTCGGCGGCGGCGAAGTGCAGTTCGAGGTGCCCTCCGGGAACGAGGGATTCCAGTTCGCGGGCGGTACCTTCGGCCACGACCCGGCCCTGGTCCAGTACGGCGATCCGGTCGGCGAGTTCGTCCGCCTCGTCGAGGTACTGCGTGGTGAGGAAGACCGTGACGCCGTCGCGTACCAGTTCGCGGACCACCGTCCACATCTCCCGGCGACTGCGCGGGTCGAGGCCGGTGGTCGGTTCGTCGAGGAACAGCACTGCGGGATCGGCGACCAGGCTCATCGCGATGTCGAGCCGTCTGGCCATGCCGCCGGAATACGTTCCGGCCCGATGGTCGGCGGCGCCGACGAGATCGAAGCGTTCCAGCAGGTCGGCCGCCCGCCGCCGCGACGCTCGTCGCCCGAGGTGGTTCAGGTCGCCGATCAGGGTGAGGTTCTCTCGCCCGGTGAGCAGCTTGTCGACGGCGGCGAACTGGCCGGTGACGCTGATGGCACGCCGGACTGCTCGCGCCGACCCGGGCAGCGGGTGTCCGGCGACGGTCACGGAACCGGAGTCGAAGGGCAGCAGGGTGGACAGGATGCGGACGGCCGTCGTCTTGCCCGCGCCGTTGGCGCCGAGCAGGGCGAAAACGGTGCCCGCGGGGACGTGCAGGTCGAGGCCGGCGAGGACGCGGTGGTCCCCGAAGGACTTGTGGAGGTCCGTCACCTCGATCGCGGCGGATTGTGGGGTCATGGTTGCTCCCGAGAGTAATTGTGTATGCCATAAACTTTTGTTTAGACCATACGCAGTTTTAGGATGAGCGCAACCGTCGAGCGGCAGGAGTGAGGTCACGTGGACGACAGCGAGGTCGTATCGGACCCGGATCTGCCGCGCGCGGTGAAACTCGCATGGGGACTGGAGAAGGCGGGTGCCCGCGGCCCGAAGCGCGGACTGAGCCTCGAGCGGATCGTCGACGCCGCGGTCGAACTCGCCGAGGAGGACGGTGTCGGTGCGCTCTCGATGGCCCGAGTCGCCAAACGGCTCGGCTTCACGACGATGTCGCTCTACCGCTACGTGGCGAGCAAGGACGAACTGATCGACCTGATCAGCGACCGGGTCATCGGCCCTCCTCCGGTCTTCCCCGACGGACTGTCGTGGCGCGACGGGCTCCGACACTGGGCCCGCGCCGAATACGACCAACTGATGCGCCATCGGTGGTGGCTGCAACTCGCAGTGGGCGCGTCGCCGCCTACCGGCCCGAACAACATCGCGTGGCTCGACGCAGGCCTCGGCACACTCGCCGACACGCCGCTGCCACCGGCACTCCGCTTCCAGGTGGTGCTCAACACCTCGCTCTACGTGATCGGCAGGGCGCGGTTCGCGGCGGACTACCTCGGCGCCGCGGACTCCGACACCGCCGTGGCGCGCAGTGCGGCCGAGTACGACTACGGCGCCGTGATCGGGAAACTCGTGGCGGGGGGCGCCTTCCCGCACCTTGCGGCGACGCTGGCAGATGGCGCGTTCACCACGGAACCAGGGGTCGAGTGGAGCGATGCCGACTTCCTGTTCGCCCTCGACCTGTTCCTCGACGGCGTGACGAAACTCGTCGACGGGCTGTCCTGACTGCTCATCCGATTCGGGTGAACTCTGGTCACGGGTGCTGCGCTGCCCGGCCCGGGCGCGGATAGTGCGGGGAGGAAGCCTGCGCCGTTGCATGCCAGGGCATGTCGCGGCCCGCCCGACGGAATGGTGAGCCGATGAGTCTCGATACAGCCGGAACCCCCAAGCCTGGTCGTGTACTCCCGACCGGGTCGCGGCAGCAGTACATAACGTGGATCGCGCTGGCGATGATGACGACGAGTTCCGTCGCCAGTCTGCGGTCGGCGCCGTCGATGGCGGTGTACGGGCTGGCGTGTGTGTTCCTGTACGTGGTGCCCGCGATCGTGTTCCTGCTGCCGACGTCGCTGGTGTCGGCGGAGCTGGCGTCGGGCTGGTCCGGCGGCGTCTACCGCTGGGTCGGGGAAGGGATCTCGGACAAGGCCGGGTTCCTCGCGGTCTGGTGTCAGTTCGCGATGACGATCTTCTACTATCCGACGCTGCTCGCCTACGTGGCGAGCACGTTCGCGTACGTGATCAACCCGGCCCTGGCCTCGAACGGGCTGTATACCGCGATCATCATCGTCACGCTGTTCTGGACCGGGGTGTTCGTCTCGTCCCGTGGCATGAAAGCGGTCGCCGGACTGTCCAGTGCCGGACTGATTCTCGGCACACTGATCCCCGGTGCCCTGCTGATCGTCATGGGAATCGTGTTCCTCGGCCAGGGCAACGCGTCGGCCGCTCCGATGGAGTTCTCCGCGCTGCTGCCCGCATGGACCGGTATCGCGTCGCTGGTGCTGATCGTCAACAACTTCCTGTCCTACTCGGGCATGGAGATGAACGCGGTCCACGTGTCCAGCCTGCGCAAACCGGCCAGTGAGTTCCCGCGCGCGATGTTCGTCGCGATGGGTCTCGTACTCGCGATCTTCATCCTCCCGGCCATCGCGATCAGCTGGGTGGTGCCCGCGGAGAACCTGTCCCTGACCGCAGGCGTCATGCAGGCCTTCGACACCTTCTTCGCCTACTTCGGATTCGGCTGGGCGACACCGATTCTCGCGTTGATGCTGATCGCTGCTTCACTCGGCGGCATGCTGACGTGGCTCGCGGGTCCGTCGAAGGGCCTGCTGATGATCGGCAGGCAGGACGGTTTCCTTCCGCCGGTGCTGCAGCGGCTGAACAAGCACGGCATCCAGCAGAACATCCTCGTCGCCCAGGGTGCGGTGACCACCCTCATCGCGTTGCTCTACGCGTTCATCCCCGAGGTGTCGAGCGCCTACTGGATCCTGTCGGTGATCACCACCCAGGTGTATCTGGTCGTGTACGCGCTCATGTTCGTCGCGGCGATGCGCCTGCGCCGCAGCAAGCCGGACCATCCCCGCGGCTACCGGGCCCCCGCGCTGTTCGTGCTCTGCTGGGTCGGCCTGCTGTCCAGCGCGGCGGCGTTCCTGATCGGCTTCGTCCCGCCGTCGCAGTTCGGCGGCGGCAGCGTGTTCATCTACGTCCTCATCGTCGGCGGTGGGTTCGGCATCGTCGGGCTCGGTGTTCCGCTGGTGATCCTGGCGCTGCGCAAGCCGTCCTGGAAGCAGGAGTTGACCGTCGATCCGCTGCAGGCGGTCGTCGAGGAAGGGGCGTGACATGAACTCACCCACAACGGGATCCGTCCCGGACGACAGTGTCAGTCTCGCTCCCGGCGATGACCTGCACAAGCGACCCGAGAGCACTCACCTGGTCCTCTACCTCGTCCTGTTCGCGGCGTTCGTCGGTCTCTCGGTATGGGGGTTGGTCGCCTTCAATCACGACAAGCAGAGCGACGAGGCGAACGCACTCGCCACCGAACTGGCGCTGAAATTCACGGCGGCCGGTATCGAACCGATCGACATCGACTCCGCGGCCAGGGTGCTCGGCACCGACGGCGGGGCCGCCTGCGCGGACCCTGTCGCGGCTCTGAACGAGGCTGCGCTCGATCAACAGATCGTCAGCGGGGCCACCGGGCCGGGTATGCGGCCGGTCATCGCGGCCCGGAATCGGCTTGTCGGTTCGCGCCTGATGCTGGAGGTGTACTGCCCCGAGAATCTTGCCGAGTTCGACGCGGCGGTGGCGGACCTCAAGCTCGGTGACGGGTAGATCGTGCGCCAGTACGTGGAGCGACCGGAATTCTCGGGAGAGGAACAGAAGTGACGGACCAGGCAGTGTCGGACATCCGGGCAGCCGTGCGGGCGCTGATGCCCACCGCACGGGACGAACTCGCCACCTTGGTGCGGTTCACGTCGGTGGCGGACCCACGGCAGTTCCCGCCGGAGCAGTGTGTGGCGGCGGCGAACTGGGTGAAGGACGCATTCGTCGCGGCGGGCATCGGATCGGTGGACCTGATCGAGACCGCCGACGGCTCCAACGCCGTCGTCGGGCACCAGCCGGGACCGCCCGGCGCACCAACAGTGCTGCTGTACTGCCACTACGACGTCCAGCCTCCCGGCGACGAATCCAAGTGGCACACGGACCCGTTCGAGCTCACGGAACGTGACGGCCGGTGGTACGGCCGCGGTGCCGCGGACTGCAAGGGCAACATCGTGATGCACCTGCTGGCGCTGCGAGCGCTACGGGGCTCTGCGTCATCGGACACGCCGTTCCCGGTTGGCATCCGCATCGTCTCGGAGGGGTCCGAGGAGATGGGTACCGGCGGCCTCGAGGCGCTGGTCGAGGAGCGGCCCGAACTGTTCGAGGCCGACATGATCCTCGTCGTGGACACCGGCAACGCGGCGGTCGGCGAGCCGACCGCGACCGTCACGCTGCGCGGCATCGCGAATGTCGTCGTCACCGTGGAAACCCTCGAGGGGGAGGTGCACTCGGGCATGTTCGGCGGTCCCGCGCCCGACGCCCTCGCCGCCCTGGTACAGATCCTGTCGACGTTGCGGGACGAGAACGGCGACACGGTCGTCGACGGCTTGGACTCCGGGCAGACGTGGGGTGGGGTCGGCTACGAAGAGGCCCAGTTCCGGATCGACGCGGGCGTCCTCGACGGGGTGGATCTCGCAGGAACCGGCTCGGTCGCGGACCGGGTGTGGGCGCGGCCCGCCCTGACGATCCTCGGCATCGACTGCCCGCCTGTCGTCGGATCGGCTGCGGCCGTTCAGCCGCGCGCATCCGCCCGCCTGAACCTGCGCGTGCCGCCGGGAATGGATCCGTCGGTCGCTCAAGCCGCGCTGACCGCGCACCTGACGTCACGGGCCCCGTGGGGCGCGCGCGTCACGATCGAACCGGAGCCCGTCGGAGCGCCGTTCCGGGCCCGGACCGACGGTCCCGGGTTCGCGGCGCTCGGCGAGGCGATGCAGGACGCGTTCGGCAAACCGCTCGGCACCGTCGGTCAGGGCGGTTCGATCCCGCTGTGCAACGTCCTCGCCGACAAGGTCCCGGGTGCCGAGATCGTGATGCTCGGCGTCGAGGAGCCGCGCTGCCTCATCCACGCCCCGAACGAGAGCGTCGATCCGTCCGAGATCGAGAACCTCGCCGTCGCCGAGGCGCTCTTCCTCCGACGCTTCGCGGCCCGCTGAGCGTGAGGGGAACCCGGACCCGGTCAGACCGGGCCCGGGTTCCCCTCACCCAGCGGTCAGACGGACAGGTCGCGGCGCAGCTTCGCGACGTGACCGGTGGCGCGCACGTTGTACTGCGCCACCTCGATCTTGCCGTTCTCGTCGATGAGGAACGTGGAGCGGATGACGCCCTGCACCTTCTTGCCGTACATGGTCTTCTCACCGAAGGCGCCCCACGCGGTGAGCGTGGCCCGCTCGGGGTCCGACAGCAGCGGGAACGTGAGCTCCTCGTTGTCGCGGAACTTGGCGAGCTTGGCCGGCTTGTCGGGCGAGATGCCGATCACATCGATCCCGGCCTCGTTCAGCTCGGCGAGATTGTCGCGGAAGTCACAGGCCTGCTTGGTGCAGCCCGGCGTGCTGGCCGCGGGGTAGAAGTAGACGACGACTTTGCGGCCTCGGTAGTCGGCGAGCGCGACGTCGTTGCCGTCGGCGTCGGGCAGCGTGAAGTCGGGCGCGGTGTCTCCGGGAGCGAGCCTGATGTTGTCGGTCACGATGGTCAGGCTACTTGTCGGCCGTCGCCGGGTACGGTCATGGCAGGAAAGACCGACCATGAGAGGAAGTCCACGTGCCCAGGGACACCGAGAGCATTGAGCGCGACATCGAGCAGGCGCGCAATCAGCTCGCCGCCACCCTTGACGAGTTGAGCGTTCGCACCAACCCGAAGCGAGTGCTCGAGACCACCAAGGCCGCGCTGATCTCGAAGGTGAGCGAGCCGCCCGTGACGTTCGCGCTGATCGGCGCTGGTGCGCTCGTGGCCGTTCTGGTGCTGCGCAAGATCTTCCGCTGAGACGACAGTAGGCCCCGATCCGGAAGGATCGGGGCCTACTGTGTGGTGCGCCATCAGGGACTTGAACCCCGAACCCGCTGATTAAGAGTCAGCTGCTCTGCCAATTGAGCTAATGGCGCGCGCCAGGAGTTTGCGGCTCCCAACACACTAGAGGCCCCGATCTGTGATCAGGGCCTGTCGTGATTGTGCGCCATCAGGGACTTGAACCCCGAACCCGCTGATTAAGAGTCAGCTGCTCTGCCAATTGAGCTAATGGCGCCTGGTGCGTCCGGCGGGCTGGTGTGCTCGCTCGGTGCGAGGAGAACACTAACAGCCCTGCCCTGTCTATGTGAAATCGGCTGGTCAGATCGGGTTTACGGCTGACGTTTCTGTAACGGTTGCGGCGCCGAAGTCGATTGCAATGTGAACGTTATGGGTCCGGGGCAGGTCTCGTGGGCGTGCCTGTGCAAAGACCTGGCAAAATCGCTGTCCGCGGGTTCTGTGCGGGAACGGCGTCCCCGGGCGGGGTCCGTCGAGTGGATGCGGGTCGGGGATCCGTCGAGTAGATGGTTGAAGTGGGGTAGCGGTGACGAAGTTTCGGATGTTTGTCGCGGTCGCTGTCGCGTCCGTTGTGGCGCTGGGGGCGTCCGGCTGTACGGTCCCGTCGAGCGGTGAGGCGTCGGCCGCGCCTGCCATCGACGTCAACCCTGTTGCCGAACTGATCAAGCCGAAGTTGACGTCCGCCGTGCCCGACGGTGCCATCGGGCACTCGCCGAGCGACCCGGTGGAGGTGCGGGTCCAGGACGGCAAACTCGCGAACGTCACTCTCGTCGACGTATCGGGCGTCGCGGTGCCCGGCGCGATCAGCCCCGACGGGCGCTCCTGGGTGAACACTGCCCCGCTCGCCTACGACGGCAACTATCGCCTGCAGGCCGAGGCGTTCGGTCTGGGCGGCTCGGGCACTCTCGTGTCGAATTTCGCGACCAGTTCGCCCGGCAACCTGACCCAGCCGTACATCCTTCCGTCCGAGGGCGACATCGTCGGGATCGGGCAGCCCGTCGCCGTGCAGTTCGACGAGAACATCCCGGACCGTGCCGCCGCGCAGGATGCCATCACCATCACCACCAACCCGCCCGTCGACGGAGCCTTCTACTGGGTCAACAACCGTGAGGTCCGGTGGCGGCCCGAGCACTACTGGGCGCCCGGGACCACGGTCACCGTCGCTGTCAACGTCTTCGGCCGCGACCTCGGCAACGGGCTGTTCGGTCAGGTGAACGAGCGGTCCGAGTTCCGGATCGGCGACGCTCTCGTGGCGACGGCCGACGACAGCACCAAGCAGGTCACCTTCGAGCGCAACGGTCAGGTCGTCATGACCATGCCGACGTCCATGGGTAAGGACAGCACTCCGACCGACAACGGCGTCTACATCATCGGCGACCGCTTCGATCACCTGGTGATGGACTCCTCGACGTACGGGGTGCCCGTCAACTCGCCACAGGGCTATCGAACCGAGGTCGACTGGGCGACCCGAATGTCCTACAGCGGCATCTTCTTCCACTCGGCGCCGTGGTCGGTGGGGCAACAGGGGTACTCGAACACCAGCCACGGCTGCCTCAACCTGAGCCCCGCCAACGCGAAGTGGGTGTACGACAACACCAAGCGCGGCGACATCGTCGTCGTGAAGAACACGGTCGGCGGGACGCTGTCCGGTGTCGACGGGCTCGGCGACTGGAACATTCCGTGGGAGACGTGGAAGGCAGGCAACGCGGCCGTCTGATCGGCGGTACGACAAAGGGGCCTCGCAGCGGGATGTCCGGCTGCGAGGCCCCTTTCGTGCTTGCCAGGGTCAGATCATGGAGCGGTGGATGCCCTGAGGCTCGCCACCGAGCTGCGTGAGAGCGGAAGCGTGGAAGATCGAGCCGGGCACATGGATCGCGTGCGAGAGGCCGGCGTGCGCGTCACGCCAGAACCGCTGCAGCGGCGTCTTCATCTGCAGCGCACCACCGCCGGAACGGGCGAAGATCTCGTCGACGGCCCGCACCGCCCGCCACGCCGCCGCGGTCTGCGTGCGACGACCGATGGCACGCTGCTCGAAGGTGACCTCCTTGCCGGCGTCGGTGATGTCCCAGAAGCGGTCGACGGTCTCGAGCATTGCCGCACGCGAGGCTGCGATCTCCGCGGCGGCGTCACCGATCGCGAACAGCACGTACGGGTCTTCCTTGATCGGCACACCGGTCACCGCGACGCGGTTCTTCTGCGCCGCGATGTGGCACGCGAGGGCGCCTTCGGCGATACCGATCAGCGACGAGGTGATGCCGAGCGGGAAGATGCACGAGAACGGGAAGTTGTAGAGCGTCTCGGAGCGGCCGGCGATCTTCGGGGCGGTCCCGTCGTACACGGTGGCCGAGTCGATCGTCCGGTGCTCCGGCAGGAACGCGTTCTTGACGATGAGGTCCTTGCTGCCGGTACCACGCAGGCCGACGACGTCCCAGCTGTCCTGGTCGATCTCGTAGTCGCTGCGCGGGAGCAGCACGTGCAGGATCTTCGGCGGCATCTGCGGCTTGCCGCTCTGATCGCCGACCAGCGCACCGATCATCACCCACTGGCAGTGGTCGGTACCGGAGGAGAACGACCAGCGGCCGTTGAGGATGTAGCCGCCGTCGGTGGGGACCGCGACACCCATCGGTGCGTACGGCGACGCCATCCAGGTGTCCTGGTCCTGGCCCCAGACCTCGTCCTGTGCCTTCGGGTCGAAGAACGCCAGCTCCCACGGGTGCACACCGACAATGCCGCTGACCCAGCCGGTCGCGCCGTCCATCGCGCCGATCGCCATCGCCGTCTCGGCGAATTCACGCGGGTGAACCTCGAGTCCGCCGTGCTCCTTCGGCTGGAGCATCCGGATCGCGCCGGCCTCCTTGAGCCGCTTGGCATTGGCGTCGGTCAGGCGCATCAGCTTGTCGCCCTCGACGCCGTCGGCGCGGATCTCGTCCGCGTACTGCTCGATCCGATCCAGTACCTGCCCCATGGCTTCCCTCATCTCTGGTTGTGATCCGACTCCGGTCACACGTTTCGACGCGCTGGTCCCAGACTAGAACATGTTCCAGTTTCTAGGAGAGCCAATTCGGACCGATTGGTCGTGTCGCGGTTGCCGCCCGACGCGTCGATGTCCCCGACGCGGGGTTCTGAGCTGCATGGTTGCGAATACGGTCCGGTCGAGTGATTCGGGACACCCGCCGCCGAGGGAGGGGGCGCATGGTGTGGGAACGAGTTCTAGTTGGTGGTCGATCGACCACACAACCCGGAAAACGAGAAAGGCCCCGACCGGAGTCGGGGCCTTTCTTCGGGTGACCGACGGGACTCGAACCCGCGACAGCCAGGATCACAACCTGGTGCTCTACCAACTGAACTACGGTCACCATCGCTTCCCACGCGCCGCCCCTTCGGGCCGTGCGTCAGCAGCGTGGACGATACTAGCGTGACTGGAGGAGATAACGCCAATCGGTGTCTACTCGGCGACCAGATCCTTGACGACCGCGGCAATATCGCTGGTAGAGGGTCCGGGCTCGGCGACGAATGCGGTACGCCGGTAGTACTGCAGTTCTCGGATCGACTCCTTGATGTCGGCGAGCGCTCGGTGCGCGAGACCCTTCTCGGGCTGACCGAAGTAGATCCGCGGGTACCAGCGCCTGCACAGTTCCTTGATCGAGGAGACGTCGATCATCCGGTAGTGCAGGTACTCGTCGAGCTCCGGCATGTCGCGGGCGAGGAAGCCGCGGTCGGTGGCGATCGAGTTGCCGCACAGCGGAGCGGTGCCCGGCGTCGGGATGTGCTCGCGGATGTAGTCGAGGACCAGGCGCTGCGCTTCCTCCATCGTGACGGTCGAGGCGCGCACCTCCTCCGTCAGTCCCGACTTCGCGTGCATCTCCTGCACGACGTCGGGCATGTCGGCCAGAGCCGCGTCGTCGGCGTGGATGACGATGTCCACGCCCTCGCCGAGGATGTTCAGTTCGCTGTCGGTGACCAGCGCGGCCACCTCGATCAGCTTGTCGGAGCCGAGCCGCAGCCCGGTCATTTCGCAATCGATCCACACAAGTTTGTCCTGCACGAGGTTCCACAGTAGCCAGCGCTCACTCGGTTAGGGTTCGCGGTGGAGTCGAAATGGTGGTCGGGAACCGCTGCCGCGGCCCTGGCGTCGGGCGTTTCGCATCGAGGGAGGCACGAATGTCGGTTGATCCTGGATCGGATGCGGCGGAGCTGGCAGACAAGGCTGCCGCGGCGAGGGCTGCGGCGCAGGAGGCGGCTCGCATCGCCGAGGAGGCCGCTCGGGCGGCCGAGGAAGCCGCTGCCGCTGCCGCTGCCGCTGAGGCGACCACGCCGCCTGCGGGGTCGGCATCGCCTGCCGCGCAGGAGATCGCCGCCGGCTACGCCTTCACGGGCGGCGCGCTGGAGTTGGGCACGGTGATCGTCGACGGCATCGTGGACTCGTCGGCTCGTGTCCGGATTCCGCTGGCGACGTTGAACAGGCACGGGCTCGTCGCGGGCGCCACGGGAACAGGAAAGACGAAGACGCTGCAGGGAATCTGCGAGCAGTTGTCCGCGGCGGGCGTGCCGGTCGTGATGGCCGACGTCAAGGGCGACGTGTCCGGCTTGTCGGCGCCGGGCGAGGCGAGCGAGAAGATGGCAGCGCGCGCACGGGAGACGGGAATCACGGACTGGGCGCCGGCCGCGTTTCCCGCCGAGTTCGTCTCACTCGGCACCGAGGGCATCGGGGTGCCGATTCGGGCAACGATCACCAGCTTCGGTCCGATCCTGCTCAGTAAGGTGTTGGGGCTCAACGCCACCCAGGAATCGACGCTGGGGCTGATCTTCCACTGGGCCGACACGCAGGGACTCGCGCTGCTCGACCTCAAGGATCTGCGGTCGGTCATCACGCACCTGACGTCGGACGAGGGCAAGGCCGACCTCAAGGGCATCGGGGGCGTGTCGTCCGCGACCGCGGGCGTCATCTTGCGGGCGCTCGTCAACCTCGAAGCGGACGGCGGCGACACCTTCTTCGGTGAACCGGAATTCGACACCGCGGACCTGCTGCGCGTCGCGGCGGACGGACGCGGTGTGGTGACGCTGTTCGAGCTGGGAGCACAGGCGTCGCGGCCGGTGATGTTCTCGACATTCCTGATGTGGGTGCTCGCGGACCTGTTCCAGACGCTGCCCGAGGTCGGCGACGTCGACAAGCCGAAGCTGGTCTTCGTGTTCGACGAGGCCCACCTGCTCTTCGCGGACGCGTCGAAGGCGTTCCTCCAGCAGGTCGAACAGACCGTGAAACTGATCCGGTCCAAGGGCGTCGGCGTCTTCTTCTGCACGCAGTTGCCCACGGACGTGCCGAATGCGGTCCTTTCGCAACTGGGCGCGCGGATCCAGCACGCACTGCGCGCCTTCACTCCGGACGACCAGAAGGCGCTGAACAAGACGGTTCGCACGTACCCGAAGACCGAGCACTACGACCTGGAGAAGGCGCTCACCTCGCTCGGGACCGGTGAGGCGATCGTGACGGTGCTGTCGGAG
This sequence comes from Rhodococcus sp. Q, assembly GCF_005503035.1. Lineage (NCBI taxonomy): Bacteria > Bacillati > Actinomycetota > Actinomycetes > Mycobacteriales > Nocardiaceae > Rhodococcus > Rhodococcus sp. Q. The sequence continues at coordinate 30,544 of NZ_SCOY01000021.1, read as the reverse complement.
AAGGGCGCTCCGACACCGGTCGCGTGGGCGAAGATTCCGCCGCCGCGGTCGCTGATGGACACGATCGGTGAGGACGCGATCAGGGCGGCAGCGACGGCGAGTGCGCTGCACGGGAAGTACGGCGCGACCGTGGACCGGGACTCGGCGTACGAGATGCTCACGGCACGACTCGCGCCTCCCTCGGCCCCGGACCTTCCGGATCTGCCGCCCGCACTGCCGGACCTGCCCGACCTCCCGCCGCCCGCACCGGACGAGCCGACCGCGGTAGAGAAGATCATGCAGAACTCCGCGGTCAAGAGCTTCCTGCGGTCGGCGGCAACGGTGGCGGGCCGGGAGATCTCCCGTTCGATCTTCGGTACGGGGCGCAAGAGACGCTGACGGGCTCGTGCGCCTTTCCGGTGAACGCGCACCACCGGAAAGGCGCACAGCGCGTCAGCGCAGCAGGCGGGGGACGACCTTGCCGGTGGCGTTGCGGGGCAGTTCGTCCAGGAACGTAACGTCGCGCGGGACGCAGAACCGGGCCAGGTGACTTCGGACGTGGTCGCGGACGCTGTCGACCGTCAGTGCGGCGCCGTCCTCGTCGTCGGTGCGGACCACCCACGCGGCGAGTCGGGACGCGAACTCCGCGTCGTCGACCCCGATGACCGCGACTTCGAGGACGCCGGAAAGCTCGGACAGCAGGTTCTCGACCTCGCGGGGATAGACGTTCTCGCCGCCCGAGACGATCATGTCGTCGCTGCGACCGTCGAGGAACAGCAGGCCCGTGTCGTCGAAGTGGCCGACGTCGCCGGTCGACATCATCCCGTCGACGACCTCCTTCTCGCTGCCGCTGCGCGTGTAGCCCTCGAAGAGCATCCCGTTGCCGACGAAGACGCGTCCGACGGTGCCCGCCGGAACAGGGTTTCCGTCGTCGTCGAGGATCTTGACGACCGTGCCGAGCGGGGGCCTGCCCGCCGTGGTCGGGTGAACGCGCAGCTCGGCGGGCTGCGCGATCGACGCCCAGCTGACCTCGGTCGACCCGTAGAAGTTGTAGAGGACGTCGCCGAACGCGTCGAACGTCTTGTGGACGACTCCGGTGGGGATCGCGGATCCGCTTGCCGCGATGACGCGCAGCGACGACAGGTCGACATCGCGTTCGTCCTTGGGGAGATCGGTGATGCGCTGCAGCATCGTCGGCACCAGCCACAGTGTGTCGGCACCGTGGCGCGCAACGGATTCGACGGTGGCGGCGGGGTCGAAGCGGCGGTTGAGGATCAGCGTGGAGCGCAACGCGAGTGCGATCTGGATGCCTGCCAGGGCCCACGTGTGGAAGATCGGCGACGCGACGACGGTGGTTCCGCGGCTGCGCAGCGGCAGCCGCGACAGGACGGCGGCCGCGGGCATCCAGCTGCGCGGCTCCGGCCGGGACGCGCCCTTCGGGGTGCCCGTCGTTCCGGAGGTGAGGACGATCAGGCGCCCGCGCCGGGGCCGACGCGCGAGCACGAGACTGCGGCCCCCGCGCCCGTCCTCGACGAGGCCGTCGACGCGGGCCCAGCCTGCCGCGTCGGCGCCGCCGCCGGTGGGATCGTTCGGATCGTCGAACACCGCGACCCGCAGGTCGGAGTCGGGGAGCAGCGGCGTGAACTCGGGATCGACGAGGAGCCAGTCGATCTTCTGCTCGGCGAGGATCTCCGCGAGTTGCGGCGCGGGAGCGCCGGTGTTGAGGAGGACGAGGTCGGTGCCGAGCCTGCTGGAGGCCCCCATCGCGGTGAGGAACCCGCGGTGGTTGCGGGCCAGGACGCCGATGCGTCCGCGTTCGCGTAGCCCGCGGTCGTACAGGGCGATCGCGAGCGCTTCGGCGTCGGCGTCGAGGTCGCGGTAGGTGACCGGGCCCCATTCGTCGATCACGGCGATGCGGTCGCCGTCGCGGCGGGCGGCGACGGCGAGCAGACCGCCTGCGGTGAAGTCCCATTGGAACCAGGCGGTGGCGACGCCGGTGAGTGCGCGCGGTCCGAGCGGTCCGACGATCCCGGCCCTGGTGATCGGAACGAGGCCCTTGATCAGGTCGGTTGCTACGGAAATACGCGGCATGCGGGTGGTCCTCCTGGCTGTGAGCGGCGACACGGACAACTTACTTGCCGGTAAGGACGCACGCCAGGGGGACGACTCAGACGCCGACCTCGCGGCCCATCAGGTCGGCGACGGTCTCGCGACGAATCAGTTCGCGAGCCGCACCGTCGGCGACCGCGACGACAGGTGGGCGGCCGACCGCGTTGTACGGCGACGCCATGCTGTGGTGGTAGGCGCCGGTCACCGGCACCGCGAGCACGTCGCCGGGGCGCACGTCCCTCGGTAGCGGAACGTCGACCGCGAGTTCGTCGCCGGCCTCGCAGTGCCGACCCGCGACGGTCACCCTCTCGAGCGGGGCGATCGAGTGACGGCTGGCGAGGGCGACGCTGTACCGCGCGCCGTACAGGGCGATCCGGGGGTTGTCGCTCATGCCGCCGTCGACTCCCACGAACACCCGCTCACCGGAGATCCGCTTGACGCTTGCGACGCGGTAGAGCGTGACCCCGGCGCGCCCGACGATCGCCCGCCCCGGCTCGAGGGTGATCCGGGGACGGGGGAACCGGTGTCGGGCGCAGGCGTCGTCCAGGCCGTCCTCGATCGCCGTTGCCAGTGCGGTCGGGTCGAGGCAGGCATCGCCTGTCAGATACGGGATGCCGTGGCCGCCACCGATGTTCAGTTCGGTGAGGATCGTGCCGCGGTCGTGCCGGATGTCTGCCATCGCAGCGATGATCCGGTCGATCGCCGTTGCGAAGTGGGTCGGGTCGGTGATCTGCGAGCCGAGGTGGCAATGCAGGCCGATCAGGTTCAGGCGCGGCTGCGAGAGGATGCGCGCAGCCGCGTCCGCGGCATGTCCGTGGGCGAGGGGGACACCGAACTTCTGATCGGCCACCCCGGTCGTGACCGCGCGGTGGGTGCGAGCGTCGACCTCGGGTGTCACCCGCAGGAGAACGTTCTGACGGTGGGCGCAGGACGCCGCCAGCATCGGGATCTCGGTGGGGGAGTCGATCACGATCCGCCCCACGCCTGCCGCGCGGGCAGCCGTCAGGTCGGCGTACGTCTTGACGTTGCCGTGCAGGATGATTCGGCGTGGGTCGACCCCTGCGGACAGCGCGACGGCGAGCTCGCCCGCCGAGCAGACGTCGAGCGACAGCCCTTCGTCTGCGACCCAGGTCGCGACCGCCCGGGTCAGCAGCGCCTTGCCCGCGTACGCGATCTCGGCTTCCGGGAAGAGCTCGCGGTAGGTGCGGCAGCGGTGCCGGACGTCGCGTTCGTCGAGCACGTAGGTCGGCGTGCCGAACTGGTCGGCGACGTCCGCCAGTGCCACGCCGCCGACGGTGATCCGGCCGAGTTCGTCGACGTGGGTGGTCGTCGGCCACAGGGCCGGGTCCAGCCGCGGAATCATCGCCGCGCGCAGCGAGGGCAAGATGTCGAGCAGGGTCACGGTGGTCTCCTGAAGGTGGATTACACCTTCCGGAGTACTCGTCGCCCGACGCCGTGTCCGCGTCCCTGACGGGGTCTTGACGCGGCCCGGTTCAGGATTGACGCGTGCCAGACGTGCGCGCTGTTCCTAGCCGCCCAGCTTCTTGTAGAACGTCCCGACGATCGGGGCGATGACGGCGCGGGGGCTGTAGCCACCGGCGACGGACATGCCCTTGCTCAGGATGCCGGGGACGATGCGCATCTTGTTGTTCGCCAACCCGTCCAACGACAGCTTCGCGGTGTACTCGCTGGAGATCCACAGGAAGTCCGGGACGAGCTTGTCGACGATCGACGCCTCGGCGGGGTCGGGGACCTCGGTGCGCACGGGGCCCGGGGCGAGCAGCGTGACGTGTACTCCCGACCCCTTCAACTCGCCGCGCAGCGATTCGGAGAAGGTGTTCACGAACGCCTTCGTTGCCGCGTAGGTGGCGTTGTTGGGGATCGGCATGTTGCCTGCCGCGGACCCCACCATGAGGATGCCACCGGAGTCGCGCGCGATCATGCCGGGCAGGACCGCGAGCGTGAGATCGTGCACCGCAACGGAGTTCAGCTCCACCTGCGCGCGCTCGTACGAGGGGTCGAGTTCGGAGACGGGACCGAACGTCGCGATCCCGGCGTTGTTGCAGAGGATCGAGATCTCGCGTGCAGCCAGTTCCTCGACGAGCGGTGCCCGCTTGTCCCGGTCGGACAGGTCGACGGCGCGCACCTCGACGGTGACGCCGTGCGCCGCGGACAGCTTCTCGGCCAGCGCGTCGAGCAGGTCCTCGCGGCGGGCGACGAGAATCAGCGAGTGACCGCGAGCGGCGAGTTCGGTGGCGAGCGCCTCTCCGATTCCGGAGGAGGCGCCGGTGACGACGGCGCGGGCATCGGGGGTGGGGGTAGGCAGGCTCACGGCGTTCAGGCTAAGCGCTGCGCGCTCGTGCGCGGTGTGGGGGTCCCTGCACCCGTGGAACCGCGCACGAGCGGCGGAGCTGCCTAGAGGACGGCCGCGAGGCGGGTGCCCTGCTCGATGGCGCGCTTCGCGTCCAACTCGCCTGCGACGTCGGCGCCGCCGATCACGTGCACCGCGACACCCGCGTCCGTCAGCCCGGCTTCGAGGTCGCGCACCGACTCCTGGCCGGCACAGATCACGACGGTGTCGACGGCGATGGTCCGCGGGCGCTCGCGCTTCTCGCCGAAGGTGATGTGCAGGCCGTCGTCGTCGATGCGCTCGTAGTTGACTCCCGAGATCTGCTCGACGCCCTTCTTCTTCAGCGCTGCCCGGTGCACCCACCCTGAGGTCTTGCCGAGCCCGGCTCCGATGGGCGTCGTCTTGCGCTGCAGCAGGTACACCTGCCGCGGCGACGGGGTGATCACCGGTTCGGTCAACGCGCCGGGCGCGGACTCGTCCTCGGTGACGCCCCACTCCCGGTTCCATTCGGCCAGGTCGAGGGCGGGCGAGTGGTCGTGGGTGAGGAACTCGGAGACGTCGACGCCGATGCCTCCCGCGCCGATCACCGCGACCCGCTCGCCTGCGGGTCGGCCGTCGCGGACGAGTTCGGCGTAGGACAGAACGCTCGGATGGTCGACGCCGGGGATCGCGGGGACCCGCGGCGTGACGCCCGTCGCGAGGACGACCTCGTCGTAGCCGCCGTCGACGAGGGTCTGCGCATCCACCCGGGTGTTCAGGTGCACCTTCACGCCCGCGGTTTCGAGGCTGCGGGTGAAGTATCGGATGGTCTCGGCGAACTCCTCCTTGCCGGGGATCCGGCGGGCGATGGCGAACTGGCCGCCGATCTCGCTGCCTCCCTCGAAGAGGTTCACCTCGTGTCCACGCTGGGCGAGGTTCAGCGCGGCGGACAATCCGGCCGGTCCGGCGCCGACGACGGCGATCGACTTGCGCCGGCGGGTGGGGGAGAGCACCAGTTCGGTTTCGCGTCCCGCCCGCGGGTTGAGCAGGCAGGAGACGTGCTTGTTGGCGAACGCGTGGTCCAGGCAGGCCTGGTTGCAGGCGATGCAGGTGTTGATCTCGTCGCTGCGATCGGCGGCGGCCTTGGCGACCCACTCGGGGTCGGCCAGCAGCGGCCGGGCCGCCGAAATCAGTTGCGCGTCACCGCGGGAGAGGATCTCCTCGGCCGTCTCGGGCATGTTGATCCGGTTCGACGCGCACACCGGGATGCTCACCTCGCGGGCGAGGCGTTCGGTGAACGAGGCGAATGCGGCGCGGGGCACCGAGGTGACGATGGTGGGGACGCGCGCCTCGTGCCAGCCGATGTCCGTGTTCAGGATGGTGGTGCCCGCGGCTTCGAGTTCGCGTGCCAGGTCGACGATCTCGGACCAGGTCTGGCCCTTCTCGACGAGATCGGCCATCGACAGCCGGAACAGGATGATGAAGTTCTCGCCGACAGCGGCGCGGGTGCGGCGCACGATCTCCACCGCGATCCGCCGACGGTTCTCGGCAGAGCCGCCCCACTCGTCGGTGCGCTTGTTGGTGCGCTCGGCGAGGAACTGGTTGAGGAAGTAGCCCTCGCCACCCATGATCTCGACGCCGTCGTAGCCGGCTTCCTGCGCGAGTCGGGCACAGCGGACGTAGTCGTCGATGGTGGATTCGATCCCGCGGCGCGTCAGTGCGCGCGGCCGGAACGGGTTGATCGGTGCCTTGATCGACGACGCCGACACGCTGAGCGGCTGGTACGAGTAGCGGCCCGCGTGCAGGATCTGCAGCGCGATCTTGCCGCCCTCCGCGTGCACGGCGTCGGTGATCTCGCGGTGCCGGGACGCCTGCTTGCGGGTGATCAGGTCCGCCCCGAGCGGCAGCAGCCACCCGGTGCGGTTCGGCGCGTAGCCGCCGGTGACGATCAACCCGACACCGCCGCGGGCGCGCTCGGCGAAGTACGCGGCGAGTTTGGGCACGTCCTTGGTGCGGTCCTCGAGACCGGTGTGCATCGAGCCCATCACCACGCGGTTACGCAGGGAGGTGAACCCGAGGTCGAGGGGGGACATCAGATGCGGATACGGATTGTTCACTCGCGCATGCCTTTCCGGTTGGGCGCTGCCGACGGGGGCTGTCCGTGCGGCAGTGTGGGTTGCAGGGCTACAGGGCGTCGAGGACCTCTTGGCACCACTCGCTGAACCCCTCCTCGACGCGGATGCCGCCGCGGAGGACGAGGTACTGGTGCAGGTCGGGTCCGGACAGTCGGTCGGGCGCGGGAAAGTCCCGCTTCTCGATCAGGCGATAGACCTCGAGGCGTCCGGCGTGGGCGTCGCGATGGCGGGCCACTTCGGCGCGGAGGGCATCCAGGTCGCCGTAGGCGGCGGCGCGGATCTTCACGGCGAGCTCGTTGCGCAGATGTCCGGCGTCGGTGGGTTCGGCGATCCATCGGGCGAGCTCGGCTCGCCCGGCGTCGGAGACCCGGTAAACCCGCTTGTCGGGCCTGCCCTGCTGGCCGATGGTCTCGCCGGAGATCCAGCCGGACTCGTCCATCCGCTTGAGGACGCGGTAGATCTGCTGGTGGCTGGCGCTCCAGAAGAACCCGATCGAGCGGTCGAAGCGTCGGGCCAGCTCGTACCCGGAGCCGGACTGTTCCGAGAGCGAGACGAGCAGTGCGTGTTCGAGGGCCACGAGGTCAGTCTCGACGAGTCCGGACCAATATGCAATTCGGTGCATATTCTCCTGTGTGCATAGTGGTACGGCCGACACCGGACCCGCGAACCGTTCGCGCACCACCTGTCCTGGCCTAGGCTCGCGCCATGAGCACAGCGGTCGACGGCGGCGGTGGGGTCGCCACGCGGAGTCAGGTGTTCGCGTGGGGACTGTGGGACTGGGGATCCGCGGCGTTCAATGCCGTGATCGTGACGTTCGTCTTCTCCGTCTACCTCACGGACGCGGTGGGCGACGACCTGCCGGGGTCGGTCTCGGCGAGCAGTTGGCTGGGCTGGTCTCTCGGCGCGGCCGGCCTGGCGATCGCGCTCCTCGCGCCGGTCACCGGACAGCGGGCCGACGCGACCGGTCACCGCAAGCGGTCACTGGCACTGCTCACGACGATCGTGGTCGGTTGCATGCTCGCGATGTACTTCGTCGAGGACGACCACCACTTCCTGTGGCTCGGCCTGCTGCTCCTCGGCGTCGGCTCGGTGGTGTTCGAACTCGCGCAGGTCCCCTACTTCGCGATGCTGCGGCAGGTCTCCCGCCCGGACAACATCGGGCGGGTGTCCGGGTTCGGTTGGGCGATGGGCTATTTCGGCGGAATCGTCCTGCTCCTGATCTGCTATTTCGGGTTCATCGTCGGCGACGGCGACACCCGCGGACTGTTCGGGGTGAGCACGGACGGTGGAGTGAACATCCGCGCTGTGGTCGTCCTGGCCGCGGTCTGGTTCGCCGTGTTCGCGGTGCCGGTGCTGTTCGCGGTCCCCGAACTGCCGCCCGTCCCGCGGGCCGCCGACGGCCCCGGATTCTTCGGGTCGTACCGCGTGCTGTGGAACGACCTGCGTGCGCTGTGGACCGCGGACCGCAACACCGTCGGGTACCTGGTCGCCAGCGCACTGTTCCGCGACGGGCTCGCGGGTGTGTTCACGTTCGGGGCGGTGCTCGCGGTCAACGTCTACGGCATCGCGTCAGGGGACGTGCTCCTGTTCGGTGTCGCAGCGAACGTCGTGGCCGCGCTCGGTGCGCTCGCAGCGGGACGCCTCGACGACCGGCTCGGGCCGAAGACGGTGATCGTGTGGTCGCTCTCGTCGATGCTGGTGACGGGGGCACTGCTGATGGCGGTGTCCGGCCCGGTCGGGTTCTGGATCCTCGGACTGCTGCTGTGCCTGTTCGTCGGACCCGCGCAGTCGGCCTCGCGGACCTTCATGGCACGCCTGAGCCCAGCGGGACGGGAGGGACAGATGTTCGGCCTCTACGCGACGACCGGACGCGCCGTCTCGTTCTTGTCGCCGACGCTCTTCGGCCTTTTCGCGTGGATGCTCTCCAGCGACCGCGCCGGCATCATCGGCCTGCTCGTCGTTCTCGCTGCCGGGTTGGCGGCGCTCCTCGCGGTGCGCCCGCCCACCGAGACGTCCTACCGCGCGGCGGCGCGCTGAATGCCCAGCTTCTCCGGGAACAGCCGACGCTGGACGATCCAGCCCGCGACGGAGAGTGCGATCCACGCGAGGGTCGAGGTGACCTGCTGCCAGCCGGCCTCCGGATGTCGAAGGAACTCCAGCGCACCGTTCAGTCCGGCGAGACCGGTGAGCATCATGCTCGCGCCACCGATCGACGTCAGCCACAACAGTGCCCGCGCGCGGAACTTGTCGGCGAGGAACGCCGCCGCGACCGCGACCGCGACGATCACGATCGCGCTCAGTGCCCAGTTGTTGTCGCCGGGTTGGAGCACGTCGGCGACCTTGGCGCCCACCATCGCACCGGTCAGGCCGCCGATGAAATACGCCGAGAACTTGAAGACCAGCGTGGTGACGACCCACGCGGTGACGGCACCGATCAGCCCGAACAGGAACAGTGTCGCGAGGGACGCGTTGAAGAGGTCGGAGACGAGCCAGCCGACTCCGAATCCGGCGGCGAGCACCGCCAGGTGCATCGACCGGATGCCGTAGAAACACAGCAGTGCACCGATCAGCAGGATCGCAATTCCGCTCACACTCGGGCTCCTTCCACGCGGGCGATGATCTCGTCGGCCAATGCGTCGGGCGCCTTTTCGGGCACCCAGTGGCTCACTCCGTCGAGTTCGACGAACCGGTACGGGCCGGTGACGAACTCGGCGCACTTCTCGGCGGCAGCGCGGCCGATGGCGTCGTCGGCGGTGGACCAGACGAAGGTCGTGGGTACTGGAACCGGCGGTACGTCGGTGAACTCGCGGCCCATCGCCCGGTACCAGGACAGTGCTGCGGTGAGCGCCCCCGGTTCGGTCAGGACCCGCATGTGCTCGTCGACCAGCGCCGGATCGACGTCGCCGTAGATCGCGCGCAGGCGCTCACCGTCGTCGGAGAGCAGGGCGAGTTCGGCTGAGTCGCCGTGCCGGAAGATGCTGATGTAGCGCGACCGGGCCTGCTGATCCGCGTCCTCGCGGAGCGCCCACGAGAACGCAGTCGAATGCGGAACCGACACCGCCGTCAGCGACTCCACGCGGTCGGAATGGTTGGCCGCGGTCCACCACGCGACCGCGGCGCCCCAGTCGTGGCCGACCAGGTGGGCGGACGGCAGGTCGAAATGGTCGAGAAGTGCGACGACATCCGACCCGAGGCGGTCGACGGTGTAGTGCTCCACGCCGACCGGGCGGGCTCCGGGGGAGTACCCTCGCTGCGTCGGCGCGATCACCCGGTACTCTGCGAGCCGCGGAAGCAGCGGACCCCAGCATGCTGCGGTTTCCGGGAACCCGTGGAGCAGGATCACGGGGACTCCGCCGGATGGTCCCGCGGTCATGACGTCGAAGGTGTGCTCGCCCAACGTGATGGCTGACGTGACTGCCGGTTCCATGCGTCTCCCGCTGTCCGTGGCCGCATCGCGGTGTGCGGCACCTGGTGGACGGAACACTACCGCCGTAGAGGCAGTTTGGGATTCGGACGTGCCGACGACGTGGTGTCCGTGAGAAGTGGTGCGCTGTGCTCGACGGCGCGGCGTCGGGCGAGGACAGTGGCTTCAGGTGTTGCCGAGTTGGCGGGAGGACGATCGTGACGGTGGACAACGGCGCTCACCCGCCCCTGAGGATCGCGGGTCGCGATGTCGCGCGGTCGCTGACCGCCTCCATCGATGACCTGGCCTCGGCGGTGGCTGCCCGGCTTGCCGACGAGATGCCGATCTATCGAGCGCTGCCCCCGCGGGAGATCGAGGCGATCGCGTTTCGCTGCATCGAACTGTTCACCACGTTGCTCGCCGAGCGCCGACCGGCCCGGGACTCCGAGCTCGCCGAACCGCGCAACACCGCCGCCCGCCGCGCGGAAGAGGGTGTCCCACTGGAGGCGGTCCTGCACGCCTACCACATCGGGGTGGAGATGGCGACGGCCTCGCTGTCCGGCGGCGCGCGGCCTGAGGACATCGACGACGTGCTCGTCGTGAACGCGATGGTGCTCGATTTCCTCCGTCGCCTGTCGATCGCCGTCAGCTCGGCGTACTTCGACGAACGACAGATCATGGAGAGCCAGAAGAACTCGGGTCGGCGCTCCCTGATGTCGGCACTCGTCGCGGGCGAGGATCTCGATGCGGTCGTGACCCGCACCGGTCTGCGCCTCGCTCCGAAGTACCTGGTCCTGAGCCTGGCAATCGGCGAGAACGACGACGAACGCAGGCTCGGTGTGAACGGTACGGTCGCCGCGCGTCGCAAGCTTCGGCGTCTGCAGGGCGAACTGGACCGGATCACCGGGGAGTCGGCACTGACCGTCATCGACAGCAGCGGGGGGTTGGCGTTGGTGCCGTGCCCGTCGAGTGCACCCGATTGGGAGCAGTTGCGTGCCGTGGTGGACCGCCTCGAGCGGGTACTCGGTGCGCAGCTCCACGCGGCCGGTGCGGTCGCCCCGCCCGCAGGCGTTCCGGCCGCGGTGGAGCAGACCACCGACGTCCTCGCACTGGTCACGAGATCGAGCCGGGCGCCAGGCCTGTACCGCCTCGTGGATGTCCTGCTCGACTACCAGCTCAGTCGCCCGAGTGCCGCGCAGCGTGAACTGGCCGCGCTCCTCGGTCCGCTCGGGGGCAAGCCGGAACTCATGCAGACGTTGGAGGCGTACATCGCGTCCGGGCTCAATCGGCGGGCCACGGCCGCGTCGTTGGCCGTGCATGCGAACACCGTCGACTACCGGATGCGTCGGGTGCTGGAGCTGACGGGTCTGAACCCCACCGATCCCGCGGACCTGCCGTACATCGGCGCGGCGCTGGTGGCACTGCGCTCGGTCGGGTGACCGTGGCGATCGACGAGGCTCGCCGCACGGGTTCGGACACCGCGCGGCGCTGGGGCCGCCGTGGAGCAGTCGCGGTCGGGTGGGTTGCACTCGCGGGTGCGGCGGTGGGGGTGGCTGCACACTGGATCGCCGTGACCTCCCCACTGGTGGTCGTGGCCGCGTCGGCGGCGCCGTACCTCATGGTGGGTGCGGTGGTGGCGCTGCTGGCGTTTCTCGCGGTCCGGCACTGGGCCGGGTTGGCCGTCGCGACGGTGGTGGCGGTGGCATCGGCGTCAACCCAGGTGCCGCTGTACGTCGGCGACGGCGCAGCGGAGGGCGACGAGATCGTCGTCATGCAGGCGAACATCGAGTTCGGCAAGGGTGATCCGGATGCCGTTGTCGCGCAGGTTCGTTCGCGTGAGGTCGACCTTCTCGCGGTCGACGAGTTGACGGTGGACGCGGTTGAGGCGCTCGCCGCCGCCGGTCTCGACGACCTGCTGCCGCACCGCTACGTGCGGCCCGCTGCCTCCGGTGCCGACGGCACCGGAATATGGAGCCGGTTCCCGCTTGCCGAGCAGGTCGAGTACCCGGACTTCGTGATGGTGGCGCTGTCCGCGCGAGTGATGCTGCCGGGGGACCGATCGCTGACGTTGTTCGCCGCTCACCCCTTGCCTCCGTGGCCGCGCCATCAGACCCCGATCTGGGCGGACGAACTGTCCCGCCTGCACGGCGTTCTCGACTCGCTGCGGTCCGAATCCGACACGGTTCTCATGGCGGCGGACTTCAACGCGACGTGGGACCACGCCCAGTTCCGGGCACTGCTCGGCGACGGGGTGCGGGATGCTGCTGAACAGGCAGGAGCCGGCGTTCTGCGTACCTATCCCACGGACCGGTCGACGCCCCCGCTGCTGTCGATCGACCGGATCCTCGTCTCCGGCGCAACCGCGACCGCCGTCGACGCCGTCGATCTACCGGGGGCCGACCATCGCGGCATCGTCGCCCGGATCGCTGTCCCCGGGTACACCGCGGCCGGCTGAGCGCGGCCCGCGTCCGTTATCTCGATCACGGTCGACGTGGTAGCCGCGTGGCTCACGCTGCTGACGCAAACATGCGATTGATACTCCTCTTCGTACGTTCACGAGTGAGGAGTCATCCCTTGAGTTTTCACCCTGTCGCGCGCCGGAAGGCCGCGGCGATCGCCGCCACCCTCGCGGCGCTGACCTTGACCGGCTGTTCGTCCGTGACGGCCGATGTCGATTCCTTCGGTAGCGCCGACTTCGGCAGTTCCGGCGGTACGCAGCCCGCCGCGGCGGCCACCCTGGCGACTCTCGACACGATCCCGGTCAAGGGTCGTGCGCCGAAGACCGGTTACGACCGTGACCGTTTCGGCCCGCCTTGGACGGACGACGTCCGGGTCGCGGGCGGCCACAACGGCTGCGACACCCGCAACGACATCCTGGCCCGCGACCTCGTCGGCGAGACCTTCAAACCCGGCACACGGGACTGCGTCGTCGCGAGCGGGACTCTCGACGACCCGTACACCGCCAAGCGGATCGACTTCGTTCGCGGGCAGACCACGTCGACGGCGGTGCAGATCGATCACGTCGTCGCCCTGTCCGACGCCTGGCAGAAGGGCGCCCAGCAACTCGACGACGCCACCCGCCGCGACCTCGCCAACGATCCCCGTAACCTGCTCGCCGTGGACGGCCCCACCAACGGCAGCAAGTCCGATGGTGACGCGGCAACGTGGTTGCCGCCCAACAGGTCCTACCGGAGCACCTACGTGACCAAGCAGGTCGAGGTGAAATCGGCCTACGGTCTGTGGGTCACCCAGGCCGAGAAGGACGCCATCGCCGCGCAGCTCGCCACCTGCTGATCCACCGATTCACGACGCCGCCGGACGCCAGCCGCCCATGCCGATGATGATCAGACGCAGCTGGCGTTCAGCGCGGTCGACGACGGCGTCCTCGCCGGTTCCGGTGACTTCGAGCAGATCGATGACCGTCGTCATCATCACGCTGACGATGAGGTCCGCGGCCATGTCCAGGTCGCTCCGCGGCCATCCCGCCAGTGCCGGGTTGCGTCCGAGGTCAGTGCTGAGTTCGCTGGAGAACAGCCGCAATTCGGATGCGATCGCCTGCCGGACTTCGGTGACCCCGCCGTATCGCTCCCGGCTGAGGAACCGGAACTGCCCCTCGTTCGCGCGGACCTGCCGGACCAGGATGTCCAGCGAGGCGCGGGCGTCACGCGGCGCCGGGTCGCGGCGTGCCTCGCGCAGCATGCGTCGAAGCATCCGCATGCCGTCCTCGACGAGCGCGACACCGAGTTCGTCCATCGATGCGAAGTGCCGGTAGAAGGCCGTCGGGACGATGCCCGCGCTTCGGGCCACCTCACGCAGGCTCAGCGCCGAGAGGCTGCGATCGGCGAGCAGGTCGAGGGCGCCGTCGAGCAGCGCTGCTCGGGTTCTTTCCTTGCGCTCGGCTCGGCTCTCGGTTGCGGTCACCGAACGAGTGTATGCCTGTGCACCGGAAGTCACCGCTGATCGATGTTGTGGCCGTCACAGCGCTCCTGCTCTTGACAACTGCCTGGGACTTTCTGTCACACTAATTGGTGTACAAGTGTTCACTGAAACCGCGCTGAGGGAGCTAGCCCGTGCCGACCAGGAACCGATCCCGCATGCTGTCGCTGTTCGAGGCGATGGCCACCCCGCACTCGATCGACCGCTATCTCGAACTCGTCGACCCGATGGCGACCGTGCGCGACCTGCGCGCCGAGGTCGTTGCGGTACGACACTCGGCGTCGGGCAGCGTCACGCTGACGTTGCGACCCACCCGGCAGTGGACGGGCCACCGCGCGGGCCAGTTCGTGCAGATCGGCGTCGTGATCGACGGCGTGCGACACACCCGGTGCTTCTCGCCTGCCGGTGTCGAGGGGGGCTCGACGATCGAGCTGACAGTCAAGGCGCACGAGGGCGGACTGGTGTCCGGGTACCTCCACCGGAACGCCGAGGTGGGCCTGGTGGTGTCTCTGTCCCAGGCGGACGGCGAGTTCACCCTGCAGACGCCGCGTCCGCCGATCGTGCTGCTGATCAGTGGCGGCAGCGGCATCACTCCGGTGATGTCCATGCTTCGCACGCTGGTTGCCGAACGATACGCCGGTGAGGTGACGTTGCTGCACTACGCGGACGGTGCCGAGGCGGTGCCCTACCTCGCCGAACTCCGCGCGCTGGCGGAAGGCAACGCCGACGTGAAGGTTGTTCTCGCATACACACATTCGGACGACGGTGATCTGGCCGGGCGGTTCGGTGCCGAGCATCTCGACCTGGCCGCGCCCTGGCATGCGCAGGCGCAGACCTACCTGTGCGGCCCGGCAACGTTGATGGCGTCGGTGCGTGACCTGTACGAACGCCGCGGACTCGGCGATCGCCTGCACACCGAGGAGTTCACCCCGACGCTCGCGCCCCCCGCCGAGGACGCCGACGGCACCGTCGCGTTCACCGCATCCGGCACAACCGCGTCCCACTCGGGTAGGAGCCTGCTCGAGGAGGCCGAATCGTCCGGACTGACACCGGACTACGGATGCCGGATGGGGATCTGCTTCACCTGCACCACGGTCAAGACGTCGGGCTGCACCCGCAACCTGCGTACCGGCGAGCACGACAACGATCCCGACAAGCCGATCCAGCTCTGCGTCAACGCGGCGGTCGGCGACGTCACCCTCGATCTCTGACATTCGTCACCAGAAGGAGCACACCATGTTCGGACTGTCCTTCGCCCTCCCCGCCCTGCTCGGCGGCCGTTCCGACACCGATGTCCCGGAGCCGGTCGTCCTCGGCCACGAGCAGGTCGAGGACATCGGCCGCGAACTCGACGCGCTGCGCGACCGCGTCGTCGCCGACCTCGGCGCCCGGGACCGCGAGTACATCTACTCGATCATCAAGGCGCAGAGGGGGTTCGAGGTGACCGGCCGCGGCCTGATGTACCTCGGGTTCCTGCCCCCGTTCTGGGTGGCGGCGGTCGGGGCGCTGTCGATCTCGAAGATCCTCGACAACATGGAGATCGGCCACAACGTGATGCACGGCCAGTACGACTGGATGCGTGAACCGGGCCTGAACTCGCGGGAGTTCGAATGGGACACCGTGTGCCCGGCGGACCAGTGGCGGCACTCGCACAACTACATGCACCACACGTACACCAACATCGTCGACCTCGATCGCGACATCGGGTACGGCATCCTCCGCATGGACGAGGCGCAGCCGTGGCGGCCGTACTACCTGGGGAACCCGGTGTACGCGACCGCGCTGATGCTGCTGTTCCAGTGGGGCGTGATGCTGCACGACCTCGAGGTCGAGAACATCGTGGCGCGCAAACGGTCCTGGTACGACGTCAAGCCGCTCCTGGCGGGCATGTGGCGGAAGGCGGGCCGCCAGGTGCTCAAGGACTACGTGATCTTCCCCGCGCTGACCGGACCGCTGTTCGTCTCGACGCTGCTCGGCAATGCGACCGCGAACCTGGTCCGCAACGTCTGGGCGTACTCGATCATCTTCTGTGGTCACTTCCCGTCGGGTGTGCAGAGTTTCACGCAGGAGGAGACGGCCGACGAGACACGGGGGGAGTGGTACGTGCGACAGATGCTCGGCAGCGCGAACATCGAGGGCGGCAGGCTGTTCCACATCATGTCGGGCAACCTGTCCCATCAGATCGAGCACCACCTGTTCCCGGATCTTCCCGCGAACCGGTACCCGGAGATCGCCCCGGAGGTCCGTGCCCTGTGCGCCAAGCACGGACTGCCCTACAACTCAGGCGGCTTCTTCCGCCAGGTCGGATCGGTGTGGGGGAAGATCTTCTCCCTGGCGTTGCCGCCGTTCCTGGCCCGGTCGACACCGCCCGCAAGTGTTATCGTCGACCGTTCCCGAGTTCCGGCCTGAGAGCGAGGCACGATGGTGGGCAAGTTCGAGCGGCGCAAGGACACCGTGCAGGAACTGACGGAGTCCGGTGCCACGCACGTCGGCCGGATCGCGATGATCATCGCCGGAGCCGTCCGCGACGTCACCCGAGAGATCGGCGACTGGATCAGCGACGGATTCGAGATGCGGGAGGCCTCCCGCAAGGCGCGCGAGGACGAGGAGCGGAAGTCGCCGCCGCCGGAGTCCGTCCCGGACGCATCCGACGACGCGCCGGACAAGTAGGTCTCCACAGCACGGCGGCGCACTGCCGAGTTGACGTTATCTGCGTCACGACGGTGGGTGTGGTCGGCGTGGTGTGCGGTCGCGGGCGGTCGGGCGGGCCATAATACGGCCGCCTTGCCCGCGACTGAGGAGTTGTCCGTTGAGTGTCCCATTGGTGATCGCCTGTGCTCGTGACGAGTTCGGCGGAACATCGCGGTGACGCGGCGGACATCGCGCGTGGCTCGGTCCGCGCGCCGGCTTCTCGGGGTGTGCGCGGCAATCCTCCTCACCGCGATCATCGCCGTCGGCTATGTCGTGCTCGAGGAGTGGACCAAGCCCGATTCGGCGCCGGGCGGCGCCGTCGCCGGCGAACTGACCGAACTGCTCGCGCAGGTGCAGGTCGCGCCCGAATTGCCGATGACCGGCTACAGCAGGGAGGAGTTCCCGCACTGGGAACCGAACCGGCCCGAGTACGGCTTCGGTGCCGAGTTCGCGCAGTACGGTCGGTGCACCACTCGTGAGGTGATGTTGTTGCGGGACGCGGTCGGCTCGGTACGGCTCGATCCGAGGACCTGCGATCTGTCGGTGGGATCGAACGGCGGTTGGCAGGACGAGTACGGCTTCCTCGATCGTGAGACCGGCGAGTTGAAGCCGTACAAGTGGATGACGGACTCGTCGGCCGTCGACGCCGAGCACATTGTCGCGCTGGCCGAGGCATGGCGCTCGGGCGCTGCGGATGCGGACGAGGACACGCGCCGACGCATCGCCAACGACGCCGTCAACCTGGTGGCGTCGGATCCGTCGGCCAACAGGTCCAAAGGCGACCAGGATGCGGCGAACTATCTGCCGCCGGGGAAGTTTCGTTGCACGTACCTCGATCGCTACCTCCGGGTGAAGGTGGCGTACGGGCTGACCGTCGATCCCGCGGAGCAGACTGCGCTGCGAACCGCGGTCGCCGCTTGCGTCGATCCGAGTGGGCTGGGGTAGGCGCACACTGGGGTGGGCGCACATGACAGGACGGGGCCCCGGCAGAGGAGGGCTGGCATGGACGAGGTGGTCGAGATCTCTTCCGCGGCAGCGGTGATGACTGTCGAAGAGGGAACCCTGTCCGGATCCCTCGATGTCACGGTGACGTCCGCGGGGCGTGGACTCGTCCGCTACCACGGCACCGAGACGTGGCTGACCATCGGCAACCTCGAGGACGCGCCGCCGGCGACGTGGGAGACGGCCACTGACCTCGCGGCCGCGATCGAGGCCGGAATCGGCGTTCGTGACGCGGCCGGCAACGCGGTGCCCTTCGAGGCCTAGGGGCGCCCCGACGGGACCACCGCGACGCCATCCGCCGTTCCCTCCCCGCGTTATCCGTTCACGAGGCGGGTATCGGGATCACCGCTTGAGTGGGCTGTAGAACACGAGCCCGTTGCCCTTGTTGTCGTACACGACGGCGCGGCGCTCGTGGGCGTCGTCGTAGGGGCCCGTCACGATGCCGCCACCGGCTTCCTCGACGGCCTTCGCCGCAGCATCGACGTCGGGGGTCTTGATGCCGACGACGACCTGCCCGTGGATGGGGTGGTCGACCGCGGTCGCGAGGGCGATGGTCACCGCGCCTCCGTCGACGGCGGCGAAGTGTGCACCGTCGCGGAACTTGAGCGGCAGGCCGAGGGTTTCGGTGTAGAACGCGATCGACTCGTCCAGATTGTCGGTCGACAGGATGATCATCTTCACTTCATGGTCACTCAACGACGTCTCCTTCGGTGAAAGTGCGGACACCCTAGTGCAGCACGACCGAGGCGGATCGGTCGCGCGGATGCGACGCCGCGTCCGATCGGTCACCACGTGGAGGCTTCGACGTTGCCTGCGACGCGGCGGAGCAGTGCCGTCAGCGTGGCGCGCTCGTCGTCGTCGAGCCCGTCGAGCATCCGCCGATCGCGCTCGACCCGCGCGGGGAACTCCGCATCGACGAGCGCGCGTCCCGCATCGGTCAGTTGCAGTAACACGACGCGTCCGTCGCGCTCGAACGGCAGGCGTTCGAGGAACCCCGCGCGGGTGAGCCGGTCGGCATGCTTGGTCGTCGACGCCCCGCTGGTCATCGTCGCGGTGGTGACCTCCGACGCCCGCAGTGGCCGGTCGCTGCGCGCGAGTGCGCACAGGAACTCGAACTCGACCCGGGAAACGCCGCTTCCCGCGAGGGCGCGGTCCAGTTGGTGCAGGGCGAGTGAGCTGATCCGGGTGATTCGCCCGAGCACGTCGATCGGGTCGGTGTCGAGGTCGGGGCGGGTGTCGTGCCACTGCCGGCGGACGTGGTCGATGAAGTCGCCCGTGGCGTTCTCGCCCGGCTCGCTGCTGGCTGTCGGCGGCATCTGCACATGGTAGCGGCATGGTTCACATTAGTTTCGTATGTATTTTACTAGTGAAATATTGCTAGAGTCGAGACCATGCCCACCCTCGCCGCCGCCCCGAGCCGGCTTCGCCACACCCGAGGCGCCCTCGCGTACTCGGTGTCCGCTGCCGTGTGGCGGCGCTCGTTTCGGGTCAGATCGGCCGATGCCACCCTCGCGGTGTCGCTGCGAGTCGGCCTCGCCGCAACGGTCGTCCTGGTCGCGTTCGGGCTCGCCGGGCACGCCTCGATCGCCGGATTCGCACTTCTCGGTGCGCTGTCGTCGGCCTTCTCCCGCCACGAGCCGCTGCGCCGGACCGCGCACAAGGTCGGCTTCGTCGGAGCGGCCGTGGTCGCGTCGGTTCTCGCCGGTGGACTCATCGCGCTGAGCGGAATCCCGATGTGGGCGCAGATCGGCGTCATGGCTCTCGTGTCAGGAGTCGCCGCGGCCCTCCTGCAGGCCTTCCGTGTCGGCGGACCGGGACCCGTGATCCTCGTCTTCGCCGCGACCGCGGCCGTCGGGTTCACGGGAACCGGGACCCAACTCGGCGTCGCGGTGGGTGCTGCTTCTCTCGGCGCCGCCGTCGGGTTGGGTGTGGCGCTCATGCCGTTCGCCGTGCTGCCGTGGGGGCCTGCGCGTCTGGCCACTGCCCGCGCGTTGAGCGCGCTGTGCCGTGTCCCGCGCGGCGGCGACGCAGCCGAGGCGAGAGCCGCGATCGTCACGGCGCGCGAGAAGCTCGCGCTGACGGCCGGGTCGGCTGCCCGTGACCACGATCTCGCCGCCCTGCTCGCCGAGGCGGAGGTGGCACTCGACCGTTGGCTCCACGACGGCGACACCAGTCGAATCGATGCGGTGGTCGGTCATGAAAGTGAGCTCCGTAAGACGAAGCGGCACAGTCCAATTCTCGGCTCCGACGGCGAAGCGGCCGCGCTGCCGCGGCCCGCGTCGTTCCTGGCCTCGGGTGTCGCGGCACTGGGGGCGCGGGACGTCGCGACCTATGCCGGACGCGTCGTGCTCGCCGCCGCGGTCGCAGGATGGCTCGCCGCCGGTGTCGGACTCGACCACCCGCTGTGGGCGTCGATGGGCGCGATGGCTGCCATGCAGGGAATCAGCTACACGCACACCGTCGAACGCGGAATCCAACGACTGCTCGGCAACGTCGCGGGAGCAATCGTCGCGGCGGCGCTGATCGCACTGTCACTCGGCTTCTGGCAGACGGCGATCGTCATCGCAGTCCTGCAGATCGGCGCGGAGGTGATGGCTGCCCGCAACTACGGCCTGTGCACCCTTTTCGTGACCCCCATGGCGTTGCTCGTCGTCGGCCTCGGATCCACCGTCGGCCCCGAGATCGGTGTCAGCCGCGTACTCGACACCGTCGTCGGTGTCGTCATCGGAATCCTCGTCGCAGCCGTCACCGTCAGCGTGACCGATCGTGCGCACCTGACATTGCCCGCGTGAACTGGACCCGACCCCGGGCGTGCGGGTGTCGGCGCGTGATAATTGTGTGCATGCGACCGGCGTCCAGGCGGCTCGTGACGACGCGGAAGTGGAGACGACGATGAGTGAGGCGGTACACGCGGGCGACCTCGTCCATATTTCGGACACGGCGGGGACCTGGGTGGTCGAGGAGATCCGATCCGGAATCGCGCTGCTCCGCGACGGCGAGGACAGGCGAATCTCCTCACGCGTGTCGAAGCTGACGGTGGTGCGGCGCGGCGGCGGTGCCGCCTGACCGGTCGCGGCGGCGGTGCCGCTGAACGATCGGGCAGCGCCACCAACTGAACGATCGGGCGACGGCGCACGAGCCGTGCGCCGAAGCGTCACCAGGGTGTCGCCAGGAACTTCTCCAGCGACGGGCGGGCCTTCGGGTTGCCCTCGTCGATGCCTGCCACGGCGCCGACGCCCGCACCTATGAGGTTGCCGAGAATGCAGCCGGCCATGAAGTTCGGGAAGATCGACACGCAACCGATCGCGAGGCCGACGAACGAACCCAGCACCATTCTCTGCTGGCCGCCGTTGTTCCATCCGACGACCACCTCGTTCGACAGGTCGATGAAGGCGTCCCGTTTGACCTGATTGCTCGGCCATACCTGGTTGGCGAACAGCACGGCGGGTGGTTCCGACGGTGGTGGCGGCAGTCCCAGCATGCGTGCCACTTCATCGAGGGTGGGTACCTGTGGCGGCGGGGGCAGTGCCGGGAGATCCACCTGAACCGGGGCGGGCAGAGTCACCGTCGGCAGCGGGACCGAAACCGGTTCGGGCACGGTCACGGCGGGGAGCTCCAGGTTCGGCAGCTCCGTGTTCGGCAGTTGGACCGCGGCCGGGTCCGGCAGCGACAGCGGTGGCAGTTCCGGGAGTGGGATCGACGGCAGCGGCGGGAGTGCGGGTAGCTCGGGCAGCGGCGGTGGCGCCGGCAATTGTGCTGCAGCCGTTCCGGTGCCGGAGACGATCGTCGCGACGACGAGCGCGGGCATGACAAGGGTCTTGGCCATATTCATGGAGATCCCCATGTGATCAGACGTTGTTGCACAGGCGAATGGGCGGGGCCGGGCCGCGGTGACGGCCCAGCGGGCGTGTCACGGCGTCGCGAAGAACTTCTCCACCGCGGGCCGTGCATTCGGATTGCCCTCGTCGATTCCGACGACCGCGCCGACGCCTGCGCCGATGACGTTGCCGAGCATGCAGCCGGCCATGAAGTTCGGGAAGATCGACACGCATCCGATGGCCAGTCCCACGAACGACCCGATCATCATCCGCTGCTGGCCTCCGTTGACCCAGCCGGTGTTGATCTCGTCGGTCATGTTCTTGAACGCGTCCTGCTTGGTTTCGTTGCCGGGCCACGTCTGCTCGGCGAACATCGCCGCGACCGGTGGCGGCGGGGGGACCGTCGGCAGTGCGGGGAGCGGTGGCGGTGCCGGCAACTGGGCTACGGCGGGACCCGCACCTGCGGCGAGCGCGGCGGTGACGAGCACGGGCAGAACAAGGGTCTTGGCCATCTTCATGGCGACTCCCACGGTCGGACGGTTCTCGAGAGGGCTCTCGCTGACACGACGGTGATCCGCGCTGCGCGATTGTCCACGAACCGCGAAACGCGCTGGGACGGTAGGTGACCCTCGTGAGGGTCGGGCGAAGACAGGGACTGACTTTACTCCGCACAGTGGTGCGGTGCAGGCGAATCGCGCCCGGGCATCGGGGATCGCGAAGGCGCCCTGAGACGAAGCGGGTCCCGGTCACGTCGTGACCGGGACCCGCTTCGTTGGTTGGGGCTCAGGAGCCGCCGAGGCTGCCGAGGCTGCCGAGGCCGCCCATTCCGCCGCCTTGGCCGCCCTGCATCTCCTCCATGACTTCGAGGAGATCGCCGAGCACCGTTACGAGTTCGCTCAAGAATTCCATGGCCGTGCACCTTCACTGTCGGGGCAAGTGGAGCGTGGGGCGACGGACTGGACGCACCGGACTGCGTGCGCAGTGCGTCCGGTCCTCGCCACCTGGTCGGGGACGATCGTCATGGGGGAGGCGACCGGCAGGGCGCGGTCGGGGAGTTCTCGAGAATGTGCCGACCGCAGCGGTCGATGTGGAGTTCGGGCATTGGACTCACCTCAACCCCGTGTATCGGTGCCCGCACCGATAGTGTTTCACACCACACTTGAGGTGGATGGGGGTTTCGGGGTGTTCGGGAACCGCAGGTCCGCACGTCGAGCGTCGAGGATTCCAACCGACATCGCGACCAGCCGGGCCCTCACACGAGGTGTCCATGAGGTTCGACCCGAAGGTCAGGGGTGGGAACCGGGGTCATCGGCTCGGCGGCACCTTTCTGCCGTTCAGGTGACGGCCGTAGTTTGAGGTGAGGTGCGATTGATCCCGTGACGCCGAGCATCACGACGAATGACCCGACCCTCGCCTTCCCTTCATCGATGTCGAGAAGTCTCGTGAACTTGCATTTTTTGACTCCTATCTGTGGATTTCCCTCAGAAGTGCAATGAGATGAGGGAGAAGCGGAGTCATTGGGAGGCTGGGTCACGGGGACTACGCTGATCGAACGGCCGGGACACAGACGCGGGATGCGACGCCTTGTGTGTCCACGTGACTGGCTTGGCCAGGGCTGGATGTGGACCTTGCAGATACCCGAGTTGTGGCAGCGGATCCTGCAAAACACATTCGGATGTGACCTGGGCGGTCACTGCCCCTAGTCGGGCAACTATCCGGTGAGGTGATCGAGATGGATCCCTGGGTCTTCTTCTTCCCCATGCCTGACGAATGGCGGGTGCCGTTGATCAGATTGCTGCCTTGCGGATGGGGAGGCTTCTGTGGTCCACCGCCACCGAGCTAGTTGTTGGTGACCATCGAAAGGTGACTGTGATGCTGGATCTGGAGTTGTTTGTGGGGCCACAACTTGGAGCCGCGGTCCGCGTAGCGGTGGCCTGGCTGATTGGAGCGGGGCTCGCCCACTGATCAAAGGCACAGCTGAGCGCCAAAAGGCCGGATTCTTTGGGTGATCTGGCCGGCGTGGTTGAGTTGCTCCGAGTCGGGTATCCGCAGCTGTCAGACGACGATCCGACGATTTCGAACGGCGTCTTTCGAACGGCCGTTGCGATCAACCGCCGACGGGCCAGCCGCATATCGGGATCAGCTGGTCGAACGGTCGGGACTCACTCACCCGGAGGTTGCCGTGACGCCAGAGATGAACCCGCAGTTTCACGGCACCTGGATGTACCGACTGCCGTTCCCCATGGAATGGCGGATCGCGTTGTGGTCGATCATCGGATGCGACCTCGGCGGGCACTGCCCCTGATCGCACAGGAAAGAGGTGATCAAGATGGACTTCCCACTGATCTACTGGCTACTTCCTGCGCCACGTTCTCGGAGTGGACCCGCGCATGGATTGTGGACAACGCTCCATGCTGGCTGGGTGGCTGGTGCCCCTGAAGACTCCGGCGGTGATCGACGTGGGAGACATGCTCTGGTGCATCGCATTCTTGCCATGGGGCGCGAAGGACCGACGCCCTGAAATCGGCGCCCTCCGTGTTCCAAACGACTTCCAAGAAGGAACGCGGCCGGTGCAGCCAGCCGAAAGTGGCGAACTACCTGCAACAACGCGGCGCCCCCGGCAGGAATCGAACCTGTCTCGGTTCCGTTCTGGATTTGTCGTCTACCAGTGCGTCTAGCTCAAATTCGCTGGTGGTAGTGCACGCTACCTCGTGTCTTGAGGGCACACAAGTGGACACGCGATTACACTCTGAGTGCACGCAAAGGGCACGGGAGGCGAAGTTGGCGGGTCGCAGAGGGTGGGGGAAGAACCGAAAGCTGCCCTCCGGGCGGTGGCAGGCGTCCTACGTCGGGCCGGACGGGGCGCGCTACGTCGCTCCGAATACGTTCGCCGCGAAGCTCGACGCCGAGGGGTGGCTGTCCGAGCAACGCAGGAAGATCGACCTTGGAGTCTGGATCGAGCCGAGCGCGGTCGCGGATGCAGACGACATCGCCGTGCCCACCCTGGCCGAGTACGCCGAGCGCTGGCTCACTGAGCGGCGAATCAAGCCCCGGACGCGGGCACTGTACGAGGGTCACCTTCGGTTGCATATCCTGCCTGACCTTGGGCCTGCTGAGCTGACAGCGATCACGCCGGCCGTAGTGCGAAGCTGGCACGCGGGCCTCGGGACAGACACCCCAACGCGCAATGCGCACTGCTACAGCCTTCTGCATGCGATTTTCGCGACCGCGCTGGACGATGAACTGATCCCCGCGAATCCATGTCGCGTGAAGTCCGCGATGACGACCAAGCGGAAGAAGCAGATCACCGTGTTGTCCGCGGTGGACATTGGCAAGCTCGCCGACGAGATGCCGGCACATCTCCGGGCGTCGGTCCTGATCGCCGGGTGGTGCTCGCTGCGGTGGGGTGAGTTCACCGAACTACGCCGGAAAGATATGGACCTCGACGCTGGCCTGATTCATGTTCGCCGTGCCGTCACGTACCGGTCCGGTGTATTCACTGTCGACAGCCCCAAGACGTCCGCAGGCGTCCGTGACGTGGCGATCCCCCCGCACATGGTCCCAATGATCCGTGAGCACCTGGACACGCACGTGAAGGCCGGTAGGGAATCGCTGCTGTTCCCCGCAGAGGGCGGCGGACACCTCGGGGACTATGCCTACCGGAAGGTGTTCAAGCCGGCCGCCGAACGGATCGGCCGGCCGGAACTGACGCCGCACATGCTGCGCCACTCCGCCGCCGTCCTCGCAGCGCAGGCCGGCGCGACGACAGCCGAGTTGATGAACCGACTAGGACACACCACACCGGCAATGGCGCTCAAGTACCAGCACGTAGCCGCGGGCAGGGATCGACAAATCGCCGACCGGCTATCCGCGATGATCGAGGGGAAGAAGTGAACGAGACGACCGAGTTTCTGGCTGCACTGTTCGGCCAGGTCGGCGAGGCCAACGTGATCTACGACGCGCTGGTGGCAACGGGGGCCGTCGCTGAACGGGCAGCCGTGACCTACCGGTTCAGGCGGTGTCGATGCGCTGTGCTGCACGTGATCGAGGCGCCGAATGGCGTGATCCTCGGATTCCCTCGATACAAGGCCGCACCGGCGGCGAACCTCGACGATTCGAACGAGTCCGGCCGGGCGAACAACACCGAGGACGGCAACCGGCGGTGGAGGCGACACGCCGCGTACTTTGTCGCAGACCTACCCTTTGAAGCTAGGTGCGATCATTCTCGAAAGATGTTGAACACCAATGAGATTAGAGATTCAATCCGGCCCGGAAAGAAGGGGCGAACGGTCGTGATCGAACCGGCGTAGATGCGCGTATGTCCACTTAGGCCCTACACTGCCCACTGAACTACCCAAGATGCCCGCGGTGCTACCGCGAACCTGGACGTGATCGAGGCTGCCAGTGAGACCCGAGAGGGAATCTCACAGCCATGCCCAAGAACAAGTCTCAGCGCAGACTGGCATCCATCCCCCAGGCCGCGGACGAGTACGGCGTCTGCACCAAGACCATCCGCCGGTACATCTCCGCCGGCCGGATCACCGGCTACCGGTTCGGTCCCCGCATGATCCGCGTAGACCTCGATGAGATCGACGCGATGATGCGCCCGCTTGCTACGGCAGGTGGTCGCTGACATGTCCCAGACACGAAAAAGCCCCGCGGGCAACGGGGCTCTCTCTGAATCCACGACCAGGGATTGTGACCAGGATACTCGGTCGAACCTGCCGTTCGCTGAGCTCGAAGCGCAGGCTGTCGCCCTCGGGGTGAAGATCGCCGTTCGGTGCCGCGACTGCGGGCACTACATCGTCACCGCTGAATCCCGCGCCGCCAATCGTGGCCCGCGGTGCCGCGCCCGCTCCGCGAAGGTGGTGCAGGCATGACTGAGCCTGTTGCGTTTGTCCGTCCAAGTGGCAGCGTGATTGCCGCCTCGACGACGCCGGTCTCGGCAGAGGTGCTGCTTCTCGGCTCCGCGCTCGCCGCGTCCCCGGCGCATGTCCGCGCCGTACTCCCGCATGTTCAGGCCGACGACTTCGACGACCTCGGTGCTGCCGAGGCGTGGGGAGTGATGACTCCGCTCGTAGCGTCCGGGCGTGAGTTCCACGCCGCAGCTGTTCAGGCCGAGTTGCTGCGACAGGGCAAGGTAGACGGACTCGCCAAGAAGGCGATGCTCGACGCGGTGACCGCTGGGTGCAGTGGACTTGAACCTGAGTTGCGGATGCACGCTGAACTAGTCGTGGCGCTGGCGTTCCGGCGTCGGTTCAAGTCCTGGGGTGCGGCGCTCACCGCTGGTGCTGGTGAACTCGCTGAGTGTGACCTCATGCCGCTCGCTGTCCGGGCCGGCCTGGCTGCTCGGGAGCACTCGATTCGGCTCGGTGCACTCCGTGGCGAGGAGGTGGCGGCATGAGTGTCACCGTGACGGAATCGCCGCTGGGCGCTGGACTTCTCGACGACGTGACCGAGTTCCTGAATTGGTACTCCGTGTACCCGGACAAGCACTGTGCGCCCACCTATGCGCTCTGGATCGCCCACACCCACGCGTCAGACTCGTTCTACGTCACCCCGCGGATCATCTTCTCCTCACCTGAGCCGGGATCGGGCAAGACGCGAGACCTCGAACTCGGTGCGCTGCTCGCGCACAACTCGAAGATGACCATCTCTGCGACGACGGCCGCGCTGTACCGGCGTATCTCCGCCTCCGTGGACGAGGGCCAGCTGCCGCCGACGATCTTCTTCGACGAGGTGGACGCAATCTTCGGCCGCGTTGCCGCTCCGCAGGTCGAAGACCTCCGAGCGTTGCTGAACGCAGGCTACAAGCGCGGCGCGACAGTCGACCGCTGCGAGGGCGACAGCAAGAACATGAAGGTGCGCGAGTTCCCCGTGTTCGCGCCGGTTGCACTCGCCGGCCTCGCCGGGAACATGCCCGCCACCATCACGACCCGCTCGGTGACGATCCACAAGCGCAAGCGGGCGCCAGGGGAGACGGTGCATCCCTTCCGGGAGCGCGACGCGGTGGAGCAGGCCGCGCCGATCCGGGAGGAACTTGCAGAGTGGATCGGCAGTATCTCTGCCGAACTGGCCGAGGCACGTCCAGTGATGCCCAACGGCGTGGAGGACCGACCCGCCGAGGTATGGGAAGCGTTGCTGGCGATCGCCGACGCAGCAGGCGGGCACTGGCCCGAGACCGCCCGAGCGGCATGCAAACACTTCGTGCTCGACTCGGAGCGCGCCGAGCCGTCTCTCGGGGTACAGCTACTCGACGACTGCCGAAAGGTGTTCAACGGACGCGGCCGCCTCAAGACCGAAGAGGTGGTTCTCGGACTCCGCGAACTCGAGGAATCTCCGTGGCGTGACCTTCACGGCCGGATGCTCGACGCCCGCTCTCTGGCAAAGCTTCTCAAGCCGTACGCAATCAAGTCCAAGATGCAGGCGATGCCGGACGGGTCGAAGGTTCGCGGGTACGCCTCGACCGGTGAGGGTGGTTTCCACGACGCGTGGACCCGGTATCTGCCCGCTGATCCATCGGTAGCCGCAACTGGCGAAACCAGCGCAACCGCGCAGCTCAGGGTGGTTGCGGATGTTTAGGTGGTTGCGGATGATGTGCAACCGCGAAATCTGGTGCAACCGCCTGACCTGGGAAGTTGCGCTGGTTGCATGGGTTGCGGCTACTGCCAGCCACAGCGGCGAGGTGGGTACGCGATGACCCGACGCAATCGTGAGTCCGGTGCAATCCCGTTGCTCGCCGCGATCCTCGAAGGCCGGCCGACCCTGTCCGGTGCGCGCTGCATCGACCGTCACGACCTGTTCGACGCCGCACGGTTCCCAGAGCCGGGAACCGATCCGATCCCGGCTCAGATCGCCGCTGAGCGACTGTGCTGCCTCTGCACTCATTCCACCCGCTGCCCGGATTCGTTGGCAGCGCGTCCACACCAGGAGTCCGCGTGACCCTCACCGTTTGCCGCGCCACCGAGTGCCGCTATCTGACGCCTGATCCGTCCGGGCTGTGCCCGCTGCATCGGGAGGTCCGCCGATGACCGTGGCCGCCCAGTGCCGCCGTGACGGCTGCGCCCGCCGAACCCGATCCTCGACCGGTCGCTGCGAAGAACACCGCCGGAAGATTCCCGTCTCGATCACCGCCGAGGGGTGGGTGAACATCGGGCAGGGACTGACGCTGTCCTCATCCGTGGCCCTCGACCTAGCGAACCGGATCGTCGACGCCATAGAGGAGCGCCAGACATGACCGACCACGACGACCACGACATGCGCGAGTTCGTCCGCAGCATCTTCGGGAGCGATGACCGCACACCGCGAGACGTAGTGCCCGCGCAGCCGATCACCCTCGACGACATCCGCAGGTGGTCCGCGAACTACGACAAGCCGGTCACCGGAACCATTCTCGGTGACGTCATCCTCGACGCCGACGGAATCCCCATCGGAGTCGAACCATCCCGAACGATCACGTCACTGTCCGGCGGCGTGTTCATCTCCCGAGTCGACGCAGACCGTCTCGGAATCGCCGAGGGCGACTAACCCCGGCATCTTCATCGCACCAACCCACACCAAGGAGTGACCATGTCCGAGAACAACATCACAAACCCCGCCGTCGACGAGCGCGACGAGGTCAACATCCAGGCGGATGCCGAGCAGGAGCTCACGCAGGCCGACGAGCAGGAGCAGGCCGACGAGCCCAACGGCAACCGGGAGGCAGCGAAGTACCGGCGACGACTCCGCGAGACCGAGGCCGAGCGCGACACACTCACGCAGCGGGTCGAAGCCCTCCAGCGCGCCGAGGTCGACCGCATCGCCACCGCCGCGAAGCTCAAGCCGGAAGCGTTGTGGGCCAGCGGCGCCGAGCTGCCCGCACTGCTCACTGACACCGGCACCGTGGACGCCGAGCTGGTCGCCGCCGCGATCGCCACCGCCCGCACGACGCTCGGTATCGCGCCGCCGACCCGGAACTACGTTGCACGCGAAGGGAGCAACCCGCGCCCGCCTGCGACGTCCGGATTCGACAACATGGTCAACGTCGTCATGGGCAAGACGTCGTAGCAAGCCGCTAGGATGGGCAGGTGCCGGTCAATCTCCCCGTGGGAGTAGCCCGGCACCTGCCAGCCCCCGGAGGGCACCACGCGATCCGCAGCGCGGACAACGCGACACCACACCGCCCCCTCCGAGAGGAATCCTCGTGGCTACTCAGACCACCCCCACCAGCCCCGTCGCATGGCGTCCCGACGTCACCGCCTACGTTCCCGGCGACGTCGTCCCCGACGCCCTGATCCTGCAAACCTCCACGCTGGTCGGCAGCATCGAAGGTGACGCACCCGCCGTCCGCGTCCCGTTCGTCGTCGACGACGGCACTGCCGGGTTCACCGCAGAAGGCGACCCGATCGCCGACGCAGCGCAGGCATTCAGCCAGACCGTCATCATGACCGACAAGGTTGCCGCCCTCGGCAAGTACACGTACGAGGCATTGCAGCAGCCCGAGGCTGCCCGCCTCATCGTCGACAGCCTGTCCCGTTCGGTGGTGAAGAAGGCGAACGCCGCCTACCTCGGCAACGCGAGCAACCCCGCCGGCCTGCTCAACACCGCCGGGATCACCGATGGTGGTGCAGTCGGTGGCAACCTCGACACCCTCGTCGACGCTGTCGCGGGCATCGAGGCAGAAGGCGGCACCGCGTCGCACATCATCGCCGCACCCGACGCCTGGGCCGCATTGCAGAAGCTCAAGACCGCGACCGGAAGCGCACAGAACCTGCTCGGTGCCGGTACCGCGGCCGGTGAGCGCTCCATCCTCGGTGTCCCGGTGCTCGTCACCCCCGCAATGCCAGATGCCGGCCTGCTCGTGATCGACAACCGTTCGGTGCTGTCCGCGCAGTCTCAGATCCGCCTGGCCCGCAGCGAGGATGCGTTCTTCGCCAACGACGTGATCGCAGTCCGCGTGACCTGGCGTCTCGGCTGGGCTGTCATGCACCCGACCCGCGTCGCGAAGCTGACCACCACTCCGTAGCGCAAGATCCAGAACGCCCCCGACCTGCACCGACAGGCTCGGGGGTGTTCTTGTTGGCAGACCCCAGGGGGCATCGACCCGACGACTCGCACGTCGCTCCCTCCGGCGTAGGCAAGCACCCCCCCATGACACCTCCCC